>CAKRPI010000063.1 GCA_934376945.1 uncultured Lachnospiraceae bacterium
GGTAATACGTGATACGTTCCAGTACAGGAACCATAGAAAATCACCACCCTGTTGTTATTGATGTCAGAGCTAATGGGTAGAGTGCCTTGTATTTTATTATCGCGGAGTATCCGCCAGATGAAATTTGAGCGCAGATAAGCATTCCCCCACTTCAAGTGCGCGAAGTACTAAGCGGTGGGTAAAGGGAATGCTTATGTCAGTGTGAGTTGAAAGCTCCCACTGACAGGTCGCGAAGCGACTGCGTTCATGAAATATCATAAGGGGGACCCGCTTGCGGGAGGATTCCTTATGATCCTGCAAGTAGCGAAGCGGATTGCGAATGTCCGTTTGAACGCATCCTTAAAAATACAGGATTTTTATCCCGGCAATACAAAATTCCATTAGACTCTGAATGGTAATACATCGTTAATATTATTTGTAAAATCGTTGCAGAATAATATTTATTGACGTATAATTTTAACGAGAAAAGAGAGATAAAGCGGGTGGAAACGAAAGGAAAGAAAAATGGGGGAAACAGAAAACAAAGCGGAGCGGATTTTATCGCTCTACACAAGACTACAGGCAGGAGAAACCATCGATAAACAAAAAGAAAGCGATGCGTTTCAGGTCAGCACCCGCACGATTCAGAGAGATTTAAACGATATCCAGTGCTTTCTGGAAAATCAGCAGACGTACGGGGCAGCAGTACGGCAGGTGATCTACGACCGCACATCCGGCGGCTACCGGATGATCGCCGGAGAGCAGGACTGCCTTGAGGCAAAAGAGATTCTGGCGATCTGCAAAGTACTGCTTGAAAGCCGCTGCCTGATGCACGAAGAACTTTTTCCGATGCTCGGCAAACTGATCCGCTGCGGAAATCCAGATGCCCAGCGTCAGCTGCACAATTTTATCGAAAATGAGCGCTACCATTACACCGACTTGCACCATGGCAAACGTCTCCTCGATACGCTCTGGAAGCTGGAACAGGCCGTGTGGAACCAGAATTATCTTGAGATCCGTTACCACAAAGCGAGCTGCCAGGAACTGGTGGCGCGCAGGGTACGGCCGGTCGGGATTCTGTTTTCGGAGTTTTATTTTTATCTGTTGGCGTATATAGAGCCGGAAAAGAAAACCGAAAACAAAGAAGTGCCGGAAAAAGAACGGGCAGACAGTGATTCGGTAAATGGCTCCGCACAGATCAGGGAGCACATTTTGAATGAGAAAAAACAGCCGCCTGATAAGTCCTCTGTATCTGGTGAAGAAAAGTTGACGCAGAGTTTGAATGCTGATTTTAAAGAAAGGAATCAGGCATTTTGCAGAGAATCCTGTGGAGCGGCTCAGCCGGATGAAGAGAATTCACACGAACCCTATCAGGTATTCTACGGCAGCCCGCGCGAACAGTCACCGACTATCTACCGCGTCGACCGCCTGGAGCGCCTGAAAGTCCTGGACGACCACTTTCCGGTCGAGTACGCCTCCCGCTTTGAGGAAGGCGAGCTGCGCAAGCGCATCCAGTTCATGTACGGCGGCAAGCTGAAAAAAGTCCGTTTCCGCTACCACGGCACCTGCCCGGACTACATCCTGGACCGCCTGCCGACCGCGAAGATCATCAGAAGAGATGAGGATGGAATGCTGATCGAGGCGGAGGTGTTTGGAGATGGGATACATTTCTGGATGAAGGGGCAGGGAGAGGTGGAAGAGGTGTGAGAGGAAAAGAATTATTCAGCCCGTATATATGTGACAGAAATAAAAGAAATCTGGAGGTGATGAAAAGTGAATCCCATTGTATTGGAAGCATCTCAAATGCTTGGTCGACATCCAATCCTGGATGAAGAAGATGCATATAAGATTAAATATCTAAATGTATTGGAATATTTTGTGCGGACGTATTCTGCAAGTGACATCTGGGCGAATGAGACACTGGCATTTTATGTAAAAAAAATGTTGAAAGATGCAGGGCAATATCGTTACAAGAATTTTAATTTACAGACAGATATAAGACCTGTATTGATACCACGAGTTCATCCATTTAAGATTTTTACATATAGTTACTGTTTGATTATCGACTGCATTTTTATTTGTGCATTTGGCGATAAAGAAAAGGGAAAGGAGATTTATACAGAGTTATCATCGGTTTATCCGATTTTTTATCAGGAAAAATTACGCCGTGTATTTGAAGCAATGTATGATTCTTCTGTTTCTACGGATGGAGTAGGTCAGATTGAATATCTGAAAAAATGTTGGGATCGAAATTGTGAGTTCTTTAAAGAAGAGCCTGTGAAAGTTATTGTTACTGCCAACATGAGCGCCGGGAAATCGACGCTCTTAAATGCCTTTGTAGGAAAAAGGGTGAATAAAACGCAGAACGATGCCTGTACAGCTAAGATACATAAAATTGTGAATAAGCCGTATGAAGACGGATTCTGTTATGAGTGGGATTATCTGCTGGATTTGGATGCTGATTATGAGACGTTAATGGATGATAATTCAGATAATCCAAGTCCGAAAATTACAGTAGGTGCCTTTTTCAGAACTATTGGACAGAGACCGAAGCGAGTCTGGCTTATTGATACGCCGGGAGTAAATTCTTCCCAGAATACAGACCACAAATTACTGACTGAGGAGACAATTCGTAATACGGAAGCGGATCTGCTCATTTATTTAATGAATGGTGAGAATATTGGAACAGATGATGATAGAAAACACCTGTTGTTTATACAGGAAAACTATGAGGGGAAAATTCTTTTTGTGGTGAATAAGGTAGATCGCTTTAGAAGAGGAGAGGATTCTATCGAAGAAACACTAAAAAAAGTTGTGTTTGATCTAACGAATCTTGGATTTGAAAATCCGGAAGTTGTTCCAGTATCATCTTATGCGGCGTATCTCGCAAAAATGAGCATATTTTCGGAATCACTGGATGAGGATGATCAGGATGAATATGAGCGCTTATCCAGAAAAATGAAGAAAGCGGAATATCAGCTTGGAAGATATTATCCGGAGGAAGTGAGAGAGAATATTGATATTGGGCGGAAAGATCAGAACCGTTTGCTTTTGTTACACTCTGGTTTATTGCATCTGGAAAAAATGATTTATAATTATAATATGAGGTGAAAAGAACTATGAGAGAAATATTTATTGAGTACAATCCATATCGCTTGGAAACATCAATTACAATTGACGGGGTTGCGCCAAAACAGAACAGTCGTTTAAATTTTGGGGAGCGTCGTCTTCAGGAATGGATCGAGGAATTACCGGAAATTCTTTTTGAAGAATGCTGTAGCCGTGATTTTAGAATCACATTTCATGGTACAATTCTTGACTATGAAGATGTGGAGGCCATGGCGAAAGAAGCAAAGAAAAGTGGCTTGAATATAGAACTGAAACACATACCTGCGAAAGAAGTGGGGGATAAAGAAAGTGCGATTGATGAAATCTTTGATGAGATTCAGGCGGGTCCATTTGAAGAACTGAAGCAACCAAATCTGATACGGGCATTTAATCTGGCGAAAGGCAAGGAATTTGAAGTCAATGTCGTTGCGACAATGAGTGCGGGTAAATCGACGCTGATTAATGCACTTCTTGGTCAAAAACTGATGCCGGCAAAACAGGAAGCCTGCACTGCGACAATTACAAAGATAAAAGATAATGATTCGGATCATTTTATGGCAAAAGTGTACGATGCGAATGATAATCTTATCAAGGTACAGCCGGAGCTTTCGCTTGAAACTATGAATGATTTGAACAGCAATCCGCAGGTTTCACGGATTGAAGTGGAAGGGAATATTCCATTTGTTACAGCGGATGATGTAGCACTTGTACTCGTAGATACTCCAGGTCCGAACAATTCAAGAGATCCGGAACATAGAGCAGCGACTGTCCGGATGCTGAAAGAATCTTCAAAAGCAGTCGTACTTTATATCTTAAATGCGACTCAGCTTGCAGTAAATGATGATTATAGTTTGCTGAATTATGTGGCTGAGAGTATGAGGGTCGGTGGTAAGCAGTCACGGGATCGTTTCATATTTGTTGTAAATAAATTGGATGAGTTTAAGAAGAAGGAGGATAATATTGAGGCGGCATTGAAAAAAGTCCGAGATTATCTGCATGATAATGGAATTGAGAATCCGAATATTTATCCGGCTTCTGCGCTTACGGCACTTAATATCAGGACAATTCTTGCAGAAAGTGATGATGATGACGATGACGATGTATACGAGGCAAAAGGCAAAGTAAAGAAGTTTAACAAGAATGAAGAAATGTATTTTGAAAAAATGGCACCGCTTACCCCATCCATACGGGGAGAAATTGAAAGCCAGCTCATTAAGATGAGAAACAGCGGCGATATTAAAGGAGAAGCTTTGATTCACTGTGGCATTGTTCCAATTGAAAAGGCGATAAGGACGTATGTTCAAAAATACGCAAAGACAGCGAAAATCAAAAATATTGTGGATACTTTTTCAAAGTGTCTTGAAAGTGCAAGATCGTTTGAGACAATGAAACAGGAAATTGCAGAAAATCAGGAGAAACAGAAAGAGATACTTGCTAATATTGATGTGATAAAGAAAAAACTTGCCAGTGGAGAGAATGCGAAAAGTTTTAAAATGGAAATTGAAAAAATTAATTATGATAAAAAAATTGGAGAATTGGCAAGGAAAATTGTAAAAGCAGGTCAGGCTAAGATTACAGAGCACTTTGCTTTCAGTGATGTGAAAATAAGTATACAAGAAGCAGAGGAACTTTGCCAGCAGTTTGCTAATTTTGCAAAAAATCTTCAAGCAGAGATTCAGGTGCAGCTGGAAGATTTGATTGAAAATAATGTTCAGAAAAGTGCAAGTGATTTATTGGAAAAATATAAAAAGAAAATTTCAGCACTTGTAGAGGATGTAAATATAGGCAGTATGGCAATTGACCCGTTTGAGTTGATGGCTGGCGAAATTTCTGTGGATACCTCTTCTCTTATTAGTCATCTGACAGAAACGGAACGCGTTAAAGTTGACGAGGTTTGGGTTGAGAATACAAACAAAAAGTGGTATAAGCCGTGGACTTGGTTTCAGGAAAAAGGCCATTGGAAGGACATCTATGGAGATCAGGAATACGTAGATGCAACTAAGCTTATGCACCGCTTTTTTACACCTGTCGAGGAACGAATGTATGAAAATAGAGATGAGGCTGTTGCGTATGCTAAGGCGCAGACGGAAAAAGTTAAAAGGAGTTTTTCCAGAAAATTTGATGAACTTGATGAAGTATTAAAAGGAAAATTGCAGGAACTGGAAAACTGTGCGAGAGACAATACAAATATGGAACGGCAAATTCAGGAATCACAGAGAAAATTGAGCTGGCTTGAAAACATTCAAAGTCAAATAAAAGAGATTCTGGATATATAATGAGGGAGATTTATGATAACACAGGAATTTGAGGCGGCGGTGAATGAGAAAAAATTGCTCCGAACAAGAATTATGCTTAAGGATTCTTTGATTATTGACCCGACGTTTGAACAATTTAATGAAATGCGTGCATATGCGGAAAGAAAATTAAAAGATTCGTTGTATGAAGCGTTTGATGACGGAGAGCTTGAGGCGGATGAATTAAAATGGAATGAGGATATCATGAATGAGGAATTGGTGTGTTTAGTCACCAATTTCTCAAAAACAAGAATTTCTCATCTGCAAGAGGTTGTCAGAAAGGTATTGAAAAGCAGAGTCGAAGAGATCAGAGATAAAAAGAAAAAACAAGATGAAAGAAAAGTATTACAAGTTCATCGAGAAAAAACGTCAGATATGAATGGGCATAATAGTAGAAAATCACCTGCGAATAGTAGGTCTACATCTGGAGGTGGAAATAAAGTCAGACTAGAAGAGAGTTTGATGACAATTAAGAAAAAAATAGAAGGGCTGTATGGAGTTATTAAAAAAATTGATAAAGCACAAGGAGAGTGGAAAGAGGAGTTTATTGATAAAATAGAAGAGTACACGAAAGAAATCACAAAGGAGCTTGAAAAATACAGGGATAATAAGGCTAAATAAGGAGGTTTTATAATGGCAATCACAAATGAATTTATGGAAGCAGTACAGTCTGGAAAAGTACTTCGTATCCGAATTATGCTGAAAGACAGTCTTTTGATAGATCCGACCTCGAAACTGTTTGATGAGATGTTGCAGTATGCTTCAGAAAAGTTGGGAGATATCTATGCAGAACATGATGGAGAGAAACTTAATTATGATAAAGCATCATGGAATGAGGATTATCTTAATCTGCAGATGGTTACGCTTGTCGATAATTTTTCAAAAGAACGAGTCGATCTTTTAAAAGCAATGGTCCGTTATCTGTATAAAGACAAAGCAGAGAAGATTGAGGCAGAAAGAGCGAACAAAGCAGAGCGCGGATCAAAAGAACAAAGCAATGGACCTACGCGCAAACAGATTGGCGCAGGAGTCACGGCGGCGGGTGGAGTTGCAGCGGTAGCTGGCATTTGTACGTCACAGGTTGCTTTGACTGTCGGCGGTCTGGCAGTCGCAGTGGTGGGTGTTGCACTGATTGTCAGTGACAAGGGGGATATTTGATGGAGGAAGTGATACGAAGAGATAGGGCAGATTCTGCGGTTTCGGTTCCTGATTATACAAATATTGCGGATGGATATCAGTCTGCATTAAAGGTTGTAGATGATGTAATTTTGAAAAATTACATTTCAGAATTGTCAAAAATGGAAATCGTACCGCTAAGCAGGAATATGATACGTTCAAATATTCGGGACAATGTGCGTTTTTTCAAGATCACAGAAATGGTATATGAAAAAAACGAATTGGCAACTTATAAATTCGCCAGCGTTTTTAATGCGTTGTCTATTACAGACAGCGCGGTCTTTATTATTATAGATAGTGATGGGGTAAAGACTGATTTTTATATGGGAGTACGTTCGCAGGATGAATACAGAACGATCAGCTCACTGAAAAACACTGTGGAAAATGCCATGAAAGGACAATTTCCTGGTATTAAAACCTCTGATGATTATACGATTGAAGATATGGAGCAAATTCTCGACCGGATAAAGGCGAAAAGCATTTCGGCAGTTTCGTGTGTCGCGAATGATAAAGCGCATGAAGATTCTTCCAACCAGTCTTTCGTACAGGGGTTGGAAAAACTGGTCCTTTCCATGCAGGGAGAAAAATACACTGGGATTATCATTGCAAACGGGACATCACAGGCACAGCTGCGGGAGCTTAGAAAAGGCTATGAAAATGTATATACACAGTTATCTGCTTTTGCAAGTACTCAGGTGAATTACGCAAGTAATCATTCATTTAATTATTCTGTTGCGGAAACGAATGGCAATAGTAAGGCAAGAACTCATACGGATAATCATTCGGAGACAAAAAGTGAAACTAGGACAACTGGTTCGTCGACTTCGCATTCGGAGTCAAGAGAAAGTGTTGCGGGAAAGACCATTAAAGGAGTAGCAAGTGCTGCGTCTTTACTTGGGGCGGCACTTGCTCCATTGACCGGAAATATCAGCTTGTCTGTAGGCGGAGTTATTTCCGGAAGCCTCGGTCTGCTCGGATCGGGGATCACAAAAAATGTATCAGATTCGACATCAAGGAATGAATCAGTTTCCAGTAGCTTTTCCACGGTTGAAGGGTCAAGTGATGGAACGACAGATACGGTTAATTATGGAATATCCAAGACTGAAGGCTATACGAAAGGCATTTCAGAGGGAATGACGCTGACACTTCATGATAAATCCATCGAGGATACGCTGGAGCGGATCAACAAACAATTAAAGCGGATCGATGAATTTGAAAGCCTTGGAATGTATGAATGTGCAGCCTATTTCCTTTCCGATGATCAGTATGCGGCGGAGGTTGCTGCATCGACCTATAAAGCGTTGATGCGTGGGGAAAATTCTGGCGTGGAAATTGCAGCAATCAATTCCTGGGGACAGTTTCAGCGGGAAAAAACAGAGATGATCAGTCAGTATGTTAAAAATTTTATTCATCCTGTTTTTCGATATAATGGACCGGCAGGAAATATTGAAGTGACGCCGTGTTCGCTGGTCAGTGGAAATGAACTGGCGATACATATGGGATTGCCGAGAAGATCCGTATGTGGTCTTCCCGTTATTGAACATGCGGATTTCGGAAAAGAAATCGTTACTTATGACGGAGCAAAACAGGGAACAGGAATTAATCTCGGGAAAATTTTTAATATGGGAAGTGCTGGAAACAGTAAGGCTTTTCTGAATGTAAACAGCCTGGCGATGCATACGTTTATAACTGGTTCTACTGGCTCTGGAAAGAGCAATACCATTTATGAAATGATACGTCAGCTAGATAACTTTGGTGTAAAATATCTGATTATTGAACCGGCAAAAGGCGAGTACAAAAATATATTTGGTGCACAGTCGGATGTGCATGTGTACGGAACAAATCCGCAATATACCAGTCTCCTGAGAATTAATCCGTTCCGTTTCCCAAAGGGAGTTCATATTCTGGAGCATATTGACCGCTTGGTCGAGGTGTTTAATGTATGCTGGCCAATGTACGCCGCAATGCCTGCAGTTCTTAAAGAAGCTGTTTTGCAGGCATATGAATCATGCGGCTGGGATCTTGCAGAATCTAAGAACCGATATAGTGATCAGCTGTTTCCTGCTTTTTCGGACTTGCTGAATGAGCTAGTTGCAGTTATTCAAAATTCTGCTTATTCGGAGGAAGTAAAGAGTAATTATACGGGCTCCCTGGTCACAAGAATCCGATCTCTTACAAATGGCTTAAACGGGCAGATTTTTTCGGTAAATGAGATTAAGGATCAGGAACTTTTCGATGAGAAAGTAATTGTTGATATTAGTCGTATCGGGTCTTCAGAGACAAAATCACTGATCATGGGCATTTTGATCATGCGGTTGAGTGAGTATAGAATGTCGACCGCCGGAGAAATGAATGTTCCGTTGCATCATGTGACGGTTTTGGAAGAGGCACATAATATTTTGAAAAGAACCTCAACGGAGCAGAATTTGGATGATTCGAATGTTGCCGGAAAGTCAGTAGAAATGATTTCAAATGCGATTGCGGAAATGCGGACTTATGGAGAAGGCTTTATTATTGCGGATCAGTCACCGAGTGCGGTGGATATGTCGGCAATTAGGAATACGAATACAAAGATTATTATGCGTCTTCCAGATGAACAGGACAGGCATCTGGCAGGAAAATCAGCCGGGTTGAAAAACGATCAGCTGGATGAAATCGCAAAACTTCCCAAGGGGGTTGGCGTAGTATATCAGAATGATTGGCTGGAACCGGTGCTCTGCAAAATAGAAAAGTTCAAGGGAGAAGAGCGAGCGTATAGAAAACCAGAAACAAACAGTATTACCTTACTGGGAGAGAAGCGGAGTCTGATTCAAAATCTTTTGAATAAAAGTTCCGGGGAAAGAATGGATATGACAATCGGTGAATTGACTGAAATGATGGCAGGGATGGATATCTCGACGAAGGTGAAGATTAAAGCACTGAGGGCACTGCGAAAGAATGGTGAGTGTGTGCAAAATGACATTAGTTCGGTGATCTATGATCTGGTTTGTGATTCTTTTACGGAACAAGAGGCGGAAAAGGCTGATTCCATCGAGGAATGGAAAAATGTATTCATTTATGCGCAGGATTCACTCCTTGAAGGGCTTGCTGTTGAAAAACAAAATAAAGCGATTGAGTGCATTTTGTGTGAACAGATCGAGCGGTATCGTAAGCCTATGGAATACCTCGATACCTGGAAGGAATTTGTCAAGGGTGAGGTGATAGGATGAATCCGTTTGGGATAAAAGAAGTTCAGGAACTTTCTGAGAAAACAGATGAAATGGAAAAAACAACAAAAGCCTTTGAAAATGCAGAAAATGAAGTCAAAACGCCGAGGCATATTCCAACAATTAATGAAAGCCTGGAAGGACAAACCTATCCGGGAACGAGTGTGGAATATAAAAAGCATATTTTTATGCTTGATGGTGAAAAGGTGGAGGGCGTTTTCCCTAAATTTGACAGTAAATTTGAGACGGTGCTCCCAAAAGAATTGAGAACTGCTTCTGACACGGAGCAGTTTAAATACTGTACGGAAAAACTGGCAAAGCAGATAGAAAAGGATCCTGAACTGGCAAAACAGTTTACGCCGCGTCAGCTGGAACAGATTAAAAATGGCGAACCACGCATTTCGGGTTTGACCTGGCATCATAATGAGATCCCCGGTAAAATGCAGCTTGTAGATGCCAGAGAGCATAATGCTTGCCGACACACAGGAGGACGCAGTGTCTGGGGTGGCGGTGCTGACTGCAGATAGGAGAAGAAAATGGAACTCACATGGAAATATAAGATCGATATATCCGATCCCGCAGTGTTTGATGAGATTGAAAAAGAGAGACAGATATTATTTCCGGATGAATTAAAAGAATTTATATTGAAAACAAATGCTTCAACCCCCTCAAGATATAATTTCATGCTTGGAAATAACGAGAGAGTCTTCGGTGCAGTGCTTTGTTTTAATGAGAATGAGCCAGAAGTAGATTCGGTATTTGACGCTTTAGAAGTAATTGAGGACAAAGATTTAATCCCATTCGGAATTGATCCATTTGGAAATTATATATGTTATTCTCTGAAAGAAAAAAAGATTGTATTTTGGAATCATGAAACGGGAAGGACTGAATCAACAGAAAAATCACTTGAAGATTTTGTGGAATCGTTGTATTAGTGAAGAAAATCACTGGTGATATTTTGCTTTGAAATATTGCCAGTGATTTTTATGAATTCATTCTTACGCTTCGAATTACGTATCTTTACGAAGAATATCAAGATATTCTGTATACGAGTAAATCCTTGCTTTTCCCGATTTGTCGGTCTGCTGCAGAATATTTTTTTCAGTCAGTAAAGCAACGATTTTAGCAACTGTATTGTAGGATAGATCCAACGCAGCCGCAGTTTTTTGAATATCAATAATAGGATTGGTTCCAAGGTAATGAAAAACTTTAAGCACATTGGTTTTCTGACGCTTTGAGAGATCATCAAATAAAGAAATATTTTTGATGTGAAGATCAGAGAGGATATTCGCAATCCGTTTTGTTGCTTGATTAAATAGAAAAAATGAAATTTCTAATGCGATTATACCACAGAAAATTCAACAGAATGGGTTTTAATGAAAAAAGGCTATTATAGAAAACTCAATAAAACCAGTTTTGATGAAAATTTGACGCTAAAACAGGAAAAGAAATTTCAAGTTTCAGGACTCCACTCTTTGGAGTTGTCCATATCATGGGAAGTACCAATATTTGGGTAACCATAAAGCTTACCTGTGTCTCCTCCGAAACTCCCTCGGTGTCATCCCCACCTGTTTGCGAAAATATCCGGAAAAGGCCGAACCATTGCGGAAGCCGCAGGAGAGGGCAATTTCGGTGATAGAATAATCGGTTGTACAGAGCATTTCCGTGGCGATGCGCAGGCGGTGCTGCATCAGATACTCTTTGGGTGAGAGGTGCTCATGCTCCATAAAGATCCGATAGAGGTAGGTGCGGTCGATGCCGGTGTAGCGGGCGGCGTCAGAAATGCGGACCGGATAGGCATAATTATTTTTCAGGTATTCTTTTGCTTTTGTAAGATATTGCAGCGAGGCCTCGGAATAAGATTCCGGGGCTGCTTTTTGCATAAAAGAAAAAAGAAGCAAAAGATGTCCGGAGGAGGTAAGCAGATTAGATGGATTCTCAGAAAAAGATTCCAGCAGGCGCAGCATCTGGTCGGTAAAGGCAGAAATGTGTTCTGAATCGGCATTTCGGAATATTACCGAATTGGAAAAGACAGTGCGGGAGAGCAGCTGTGGGACTTCAGTTCCGTCAAATCCGACCCAGGCATAACTCCAGGGATCGGTTTCATCAGCCTGATAGTAGGTGATCTCCATTGGCGGAATGAGAAAGGCATCGCCTTGAGAAAGTGCGTAGGTTATGCCCCCATGCTGATAAATTCCGCGACCGCGCAGGATTACATGAAGAAGGTAGTGTGGCCGTACTGCCGGACCATAGAAGTGACGGGGCTGGCAGTTTTCGCTGTCGCAGAAATAGATAGTGAGTGGGGACTGAGGATGCGGTGTATGTCCGGACATTTTGGTGACTCCTTGTTTATAGAACGAAATAATGAAGCATATATGGGCGGCGAGAAGCGCTAAGCAGTTGGTAAGAACCTGCCAGTATCAGGCGCAGTTTGAACGCAGATAAGCATTCCCCCGCTTCAAGTGCGCGGAGCACTAAGCAGTGGGTAAGGGGGGGATGCTTATGTCAGTGGGAGTTGAAAGCTCCCACTGACAGGTCGCGAAGCGACTGCGTTCATGAAATATCAT
>CAKRPI010000064.1 GCA_934376945.1 uncultured Lachnospiraceae bacterium
TGTTTCAGTCTCTGTAACCACTGTAGTTTCCGACTCTGTTTCGGCCTCTGTAACAACTGTGGTTTCCGGCTCTGTTTCAGTCTCTGTAACCACTGTAGTTTCCGACTCTGTTTCGGCCTCTGTAACAACTGTGGTTTCCGGCTCTGTTTTAGAAGCAGCTTCCGTTTCCGGTATAGTTTCTCCTGCAAGCAACGCTGCCTGTACTACCAGCGGATCCGTTTCACTGCGCTCTGATTTCTGCAGATACTCCGAACGAACGTATCCTTCCACAACTTCCGCCTTCTCCTGCGCAAGATAGCGTACCTTTGCCCAACCATCCGAGAGTTCCTCAACAAGCACCGGTTCCCCCTCCAGGTAAGCACCAAGCTTTTCAGAATCTTTATCTCGTTCTTTACGCACATTCACCTTTTCTTTTGCGACATACCGTTTGGCAGAATCTGTAAGAAACTCTGTCTTCACATACCCACGCTCAAGGTCTTCCTCTGCTTTAAAAAGAATATTGCTCCACTCTCCGTCTTCAGATAGCCAAAGCACCTCGTCTCCAGGGTACAATGCTGCAAGCCGCCCGGATTCTACACTTTGTTCCTGTCGAACAATAATTACATCATTTACGACCCGAAATAGCTGATCCGGCGTTTCTTCCGTTTCTTTTTCTGTTGATACTGCCGCTTCTGTCTGTTTTTCAGTCTGTTTTTCAGTCTGCTTCCTGGTCTGAGCTTCTGTTTCCGGTTTATTTTCAGACTGCTTTTCTGTCTGCTTTCTGGTTTGGCCTTCTGTTTCCGGTTTATTTTCAGACTGCTTTTCTGTCTGCTTTCCGGTCCGGCCTTCTGTTTCCGGTTTATTTTCAGACTGCTTTTCTGTCTGCTTTCTGGTCTGAGCTTCCGTTTCCGGTTTGTTTTCAGACTGCTTTTCTGTCTGCTTTCTGGTCTGTTTTTCCGTTTCCGATTCCTTTACTGTCTCTTCCCTTTGTTCAGGCGGAGTTGCCTCTGTTCCGGTTCCGGCTTTCGTCTCTGGCTCCTTTATTAGATTTTCCACAGGGACTCCGGTTTTGGACTCTCGTTCTGTTTCATTCGGAATATCAAGCTGCAATTCGGTTTCTGTCTGAATTTCCGTTTCTTCTTTACTTTCGGATTCTATTTCTGATTCGGATTCTGTTTCAGACTCTGTTTCGGATTCTGTTTCTGATTCTCCCACGACCTCCACACTCGCCAGCTCAATAGAAGCCGGTTCTGTTTCTTTTTCTTTGGAGCCGCATCCGGATACCATCAGCATCACTGCCGATATCCCGATCATAGATCTTAATAATCTGTTTTTCACTTTTGTCTTTCCTCTCTTTTTCTATCCCAACACCATTTTATGGTTAAGTAGGTATTCGCAATCCATAGAAGAATCTGCTTGACTCGGTTAAAAAAGAACGCGCCTCAGTTTCCTGAGGCGCCAGATTTCTGACTATCTTACGACCGTCAGTTTCTTTTATTCTTTTCTGTATTTATGGTTAAAACAGTCTTATTTCACATCCTTGATGCTAAAGCTCATTCTGCCCTGCTTGTCTTTTCCAAGGCATACAACCTTTACATGATCGCCAAGAGTCAGTACATCTTCTACATGATTGATACGCTCTTTTGCAATCTTTGAAATGTGTACCATTCCCTCTTTGCCCGGCGCAAATTCAATAAACGCACCGAACTCTTTTATGCTGACAACATCACCTTCAAGAAGCTGTCCTGCTTCAAAATCAGTTACAATGATGTTGATCATTTTTGCAGCTTTATCCATCATTTCCTGATCCGTACCGCAGATAGAAACCGTTCCATCATCTGTGATATCGATCTTTACACCGGTACGCTCAATGATCGTATTAATAGTCTTTCCACGCTGTCCGACCACATCGCCGATCTTCTGCGGATCAATCTGCATGGAAATAATCTTCGGTGCATATTTGCTTACTGTTTCACGCGGATTACTGATACACGGCAGCATAACTTCATTCAGAATATATTCGCGCGCCTGGCGTGTTCTTGCAATTGCTTCTTCCACAATTGCTCTTGTCAGACCGTGGATCTTGATATCCATCTGAATTGCAGTAATTCCCTCAAAAGTACCTGCTACTTTGAAGTCCATATCTCCGAAGAAATCTTCCAGTCCCTGAATATCGGTCAGAACAAGATAATCGTCATCTGTTTCTCCTGTAACGAGACCACAGGAAATACCTGCAACCGGTTTTTTGATCGGTACGCCGGCAGCCATCAGGGACATCGTAGATGCACAGATACTTGCCTGTGATGTAGAACCGTTTGACTCAAAGGTCTCGGATACCGTGCGGATCGCATACGGGAAATCTTCCTCAGACGGAAGTACCGGAATCAATGCACGTTCTGCCAATGCTCCGTGTCCGATCTCACGACGACCAGGTCCGCGACTGACTTTCGTTTCACCAACAGAATAAGCCGGGAAGTTGTAATGATGCATATAACGCTTACTCTGAATATTCTCATCCAATCCGTCTATTTTCTGAACCTCAGAAAGCGGAGCAAGCGTTGTGATGGTACAAATCTGCGTCTGTCCTCTTGTAAACATAGCAGAACCGTGTACTCTCGGAACGATATCCACCTCTGCTGCTAACGGACGAATCTGCGTGATCGCACGTCCGTCCGGGCGTTTGTGATCCTTCAGAATCATCTTGCGGACGGTCTTCTTCTGATACTGGTATACTGCCTCCGGAAGAATTGCAAGCCAATCTTCCTGATCAGCAAATGCTTCCTCCAGCTTTTCTGTAATCTGACGGATATTTTCCTCACGTACCTGCTTTACATCAGTAAATACAGCCGTTTCCATTTCTTCCGGTGTTACGATTTCTTTCATCCGTGCAAACAGTTCTTCCGGAACAGCACAGCTCTCATATGCATGCTTTGGTTTGCCAACTTCTGCCACAATCTGATCGATGAATTTAATAATCTCCAGATTTACTGCGTGACACTTATAAATCGCATCAATCATCACTTCTTCTTTTACTTCATTTGCACCGGCCTCGATCATAATGACTTTTTCTCTTGTCGATGCAACCGTCAGACGAAGATCTCCCTTATCCCACTGAAGCTGAGATGGATTGATGATCAGCTCGCCATCCACCATACCCATCTGGGTCATTGCACACGGACCGTCAAACGGAATATCGGAAATACAGGTAGAAATTGTTGCGCCAAGCATTGCAGTCAATTCCGGACGGCACTGCGGATCAACAGACATTACCATATTGTTCAGAGTTACATCGTTACGATAATCCTTTGGGAAGAGTGGACGCATCGGGCGGTCAATAACACGGGATGTCAGAACAGCATTTTCAGATGCTTTTCCTTCGCGCTTATTAAATCCTCCCGGAATCTTTCCTACAGAATAAAATTTTTCTTCATACTCCACACTAAGCGGGAAGAAATCAATTCCATCACGCGGCTTCTCAGAAGCAGTTGCCGTAGAAAGAACGGTGGTGTCTCCATAATGCATAAATGCGCATCCATTTGCCTGCGCTCCAACACGTCCCACATCAACTGTGAGCGTTCTTCCGGCAAGCTCCATAGAAAAACTCTTGTACATATCTTTTCTCCTTTTCGCAAATATTCTGCAAAGTAACGATATCTGCAAGAGTCCGAAACTACTGAAAAAGAAATTTGGTCAGAATAAATTTCCTTTTCAGTGGTCTCGGGGAACTGCCTGCAGATCTGTTTTTGCATTTTCCATATTTTCTGCCTTCACGTAGAACAAGGGCGGAAATGATCCCGCCCTTATAAGTTCTTATTTTCTGATACCAAGTTTTGCAATCAGTGCACGGTATCCTTCCAGATCTGTCTTCTTCAGATATGCAAGAAGTCCACGTCTCTGACCAACCATCTTAAGAAGTCCTCTTCTGGAATGATGATCCTTCGGATTGTCCTTCAGATGATCTGTCAGCTCCTGAATTCTTGCTGTCAGAACTGCGATCTGAACTTCCGGTGAACCTGTATCGCCCGGTTTTCTTGCATACTCGTTAATAATTGCTGTTTTCTTTTCCTTTGAAATCATGGTATTCTCCTCCTGAATTAGAATCGCCGGATACTAAGAAAGCGGTCGGAGTATCCATGCTTCTGAGTATCGGCTGAATTTCATACTGCTCAACTATATCATAGAAACGTAAACACGTCAACCTAAATTTCATCCTCTGAAATATTCTTTTCCGGAAAGAATATCTTTTTGCATTTGCTGCTTCAAAGCTTCTATCGAAGCGAATTTCTGTTCCGGACGTTCAAAATGACGAAGGCAGACGGTAGCCTCTTTTCCATAGATATCCTGATGAAAATCATACAGATACGTTTCCACTCCGAGAAACGATCCGTCCACAGTCGGTTTGTAACCGATATTCGTCACGCCACGATACTGATTTCCCCCGGAATATACATCGCTGTAATATACACCGCACGGAGGAAGCAGCTTTCCAGATTCCGGGATCAGATTGACCGTCGGCATTCCAAGTCTTCGTCCCAGCTTCTTTCCATGCTGTACTACGCCACTTACCGGATATTCATATCCGAGAAGCTCATTTACCAGCTCCATTTTCCCCTGCGCAAGAGCCTCCTTTACGTAGGTACTGCTGATCTCACGACCGTTATAGCATTCTTTTTCCACGATGATCACCTTCATGTTATATGCTTTTTCAAGCATTTTCAGAAAATGAGCATCGCCCTTTCTGTTGTGACCGAAACGAAAATCTGTACCAACAACAATGTATTTTGCGTGCAGCCGTTTCTCAAGCACTTCCTTTACAAATGTTTCCGGCTCCATCCCAAGAATTTCTGGAACAAAAGGACAGCGGATCAGATAATCAATGTTATACCCTTCCAGACGTTCTTTCTTTTCTTCCGGTGAGAGCAGATACGGTCGTTCATCAGAAGCGAGTGCAAAAACAGCGGTCTGAATTTTTTCTGAACCAAGGCTTATAATCTCTTCTATCAATTTCTGATGACCTCTGTGCAGTCCGTCAAATTTTCCAAGCGTTACTGCCGTTGGACCATCCGAATGAAAGTCCGTTGTATTGCAAAAGTATTTCATACGTATCTCCAATATGTTGTTCTATTACAGAAACATTTTAACCGGCCAGTAACAATGCTTTTCTTTTCGCCATTCATAAATGGCCAAAAAAGTATGCGCGCTGGTATAAATTCGAAAGCGCTCGCCCTCTGCCGGTTCTTTTTCTGCCAAACTGCTTTCCTGTATGGGCGCTAAAACATTACTCTGCTCTCTTCTGGCCACGTCCTGATCAGCTGGTTCTGCAATCATCTCCCGGCGAAGCGGGTTTCCGTTTCCAGCTGCTTTTTCACCAGCCTCGTTCAATACAAGCGCACGATACTTTAAAAAAACGGAATCTGTCGAATAAATAATCTCATCCAGTTTTCCTTCATCCCGCTTCTGTTCAATATCGCAAAGACGTATACTGTCCTTCAGTTCAAAAGGACCGACTGCTACTCGCAGCAGCTTCTCCATACATCCGCCACATCCCAGAAAAGCTCCGATATCATGGCACAGCGTGCGAATATAGGTGCCCTTCGAACAGGTTACGGTAAGTGCAACCCGCGGAAAAGCAATCTCATCGATCCGGATTTCCTTTATCGTTACCGGCCGGGCCTTCCGTTCCACTTCGATTCCCTGTCTGGCAAGCTCATACAACTTCTTTCCATTTACCTTCAGAGCCGAATACATCGGCGGAACCTGAAGGATCTCGCCGGTAAAACGCTGCACACACGCACAAAGCTCTTCTTCCTTGCAGTTTACCGGGTGTGACTCCAGCACCTCTCCTGTCGTATCCTGTGTATCCGTTACTGTACCGAGCAGCAAAACCGCCTGGTACGTTTTTTCCTTATCTGTAAGGAGCTCGCATACCTTCGTTGCCTTTCCGATACAAACCGGGAGGACACCTTCCGCTTCCGGATCAAGTGTCCCCGTATGCCCGATTTTTTTCATTTTTAAAATGCCGCGCAGCTTTGCCACCACATCATGTGAAGTAAATCCACGTTCTTTGTAAACATTGATAATTCCGTCAGTCACCGTTTTTCTCCTGACAAATCTGTTCTTCCATATGGTATGTAATGTTGTTGACTACATCATACACACTTCCCTGCATCGTACATCCTGCAGCGCGCACATGACCACCGCCGCCAAAATAGCTTGCAATTCTGGCTACATCGATATTTTCTCTTGAGCGGAGGCTTACTTTAAATTCCTGCGGCGCTGTTTCATAAAGGAAAATAGCAGCTTCCACACCAACGGTTCCCATCAGTACCTGCACAATGCCGTCCAGATCAGAAGGTGTCACACCGTAAAACTCCATTTCTTTCTGCCGCACTGCACTGAAGATGATCTTTCCTTCCAGCAAAAGTACACTCTCAAGCAGTGCACGTCCCAGTATCTGATTTTGATGATACGTCTTGTCATAATACGTATCACTGATGATTTCACTGCAACGTACACCAAAACGCATCAGCTTCGCAGCGACCTCCATTGTTTCAGGCGAGGTGCAGGAATGCCGAAAAGCTCCTGTGTCATGCACAATCCCCATATAAAGTGCCTCTGCGCTCTCAAATGTAATCTTATCCTCATCCAGCAGATTAAAAACAATTTCTGATGTTGAGCTTGCGTCCGGATAAATACAGTTCTGATCTGCAAATCCTGAATTACTGATATGATGATCAATGCAGATTGAACGTTTTGCCGCATTCAGAAATTTTCTGCCTTCTCCAAGACGTTTTTCATCTGCACAGTCCAGGCTGAAGAAAAGATCATAGACCTTTTCTTCAGAATAATCATGGCAGATTTCATCTGTTCCGGAAATCATGCAGTAAGAATCCGGAATTTTTTCGAGATATACGGTAACCTGAATCTCCGGATAATTCTGTCTCAGATACCAAGCAAGCCCGACACACGAGCCAACTGCATCGCCGTCCGGACGAATATGTCCTGCGATTCCGACAGTTTTTACATTTTCAAGTTCTTTGTCAAGATTCAATGTCCGTTCTATCTTCATTGTCATCCCTCTGTTCTGCTTTCACAACATCGTCAATCAGCTTCGTCATCGTTACACCATATTCAATAGACTGATCCAGAATAAAATGAATCTCCGGCGTGTTTCTCAGATTTACTGTGTGTGCAAGCTGACGCCGGATATATCCTTCCGCGCTCTTTAATCCTGCCAGCGTATCTGCTGCAGCTTTTTCACTCCCAAGTACAGAGATATATACCTTGCATGTTTTTAAATCAGGTGCAACCTCTACCGATACCACAGAGGTCAGCGGCGCAATCCTGGGATCTTTTATTCCGTTCTGAATAATACTGGAAAGTTCTTTCTGAACCTCTCCGTTGATCCGCGTATTTTTAATGCTGTTTTTTCTCATTCAGATTTCACCTCTATCTCGGAACTTCAACCATAATATACGCTTCTACGATATCGCCTTCCATAATGTCATTGAATTTTTCAAATACAAGACCGCATTCGTAGCCGGTTTTAACTTCCTTCACATCATCCTTGAAACGCTTCAGAGAAGCGAGTGCTCCCTCGTAAATTTCTTTGCCTTCTCTTGAAATTCTCACCTTGCAGCCTCTCTGGAATACACCGTCAAGCACGTAAGAGCCCGCAATCGTACCGACTCCGGAAGCTTTAAATGTCTGGCGTACTTCAGCATGACCGATAACCTTCTCCTCATAAACCGGATCAAGCATTCCCTTCATTGCAGCTTCCACATCTGCAATGGCATCATAAATAACACGATACAGACGAACATCTACATTTTCGCGCTCTGCCGTTGCCTTCGCCGTTGCATCCGGGCGTACGTTGAAGCCGATGATGATCGCATTGGAAGTAGAAGCCAGGATAACATCGGACTCATTGATTGCGCCAACTCCGCCATGGATTACCTTAACAACGACCTCCTCATTGGAAAGCTTCAGAAGACTCTGTTTTACCGCCTCTACGGATCCCTGTACATCTGCCTTTACAATAACATTCAATTCTTTTAAGTTGCCTGCCTGAATCTGGGAGAACAGATCATCCAGTGACATTCTGGATTTTGTCTCCTCCAGCAAACGCTCTCTTCCTTCACGGATAAAGGTTTCGGCAAAGCTTCTGGCCTCTTTTTCATTGTCCATTGCTATGAAGATCTCACCTGCATTCGGAACATCGGAAAGTCCGAGAATCTCAACCGGAGTAGACGGACCTGCTTCCTTAACCCGGCGTCCCTTGTCATCCATCATCGCACGCACTTTTCCGTAGCATGCACCTGCCGCGATCGGATCTCCAACATGCAGCGTACCCTTCTGAACCAGAATGGTTGCAACCGGTCCTTTTCCTTTATCCAGCTCTGCCTCGATCACAAGACCTCTTGCACGGCGATTCGGATTTGCCTTCAGTTCTGCCACTTCCGCAGTCAGCAGGATCATCTCAAGGAGGTTATCGATACCTTCATGAGAATGTGCAGATACCGGCACACAGATTGTGTTTCCGCCCCAGTCCTCCGGAATCAGTCCCTGTTCGGAAAGTTCCTGCTTCACGCGGTCGATATTTGCGCTCGGCTTATCAATTTTGTTGATTGCCACGATAATCTCGATTCCGGCTGCTTTTGCATGGCTGATTGCCTCGATTGTCTGCGGCATGACACCATCGTCCGCTGCAACTACCAGAATTGCAATATCCGTTGCAGTTGCACCTCTCATACGCATTGCCGTAAACGCTTCATGTCCCGGTGTATCCAGAAATGTGATCTTCTGTCCGTCAATCGAAACAACGTATGCACCGATATGCTGTGTAATGCCGCCGGCCTCGCGATCGATCACGTGTGTATTTCGGATTGCATCAAGCAGAGATGTTTTACCGTGGTCTACGTGTCCCATTACGCAGACTACCGGAGGTCTTGGCACCAGACTGTCCTCATTTTCTGCATCCTCTTTCAGAAGTTCTTCGATCACATCGACTTTCACCTCTTTTTCACAGATACAGTTGAACTCCAGTGCAATCTCCTCTGCCTTTTCGAATTCAATTTCCTGATTTACGGTTACCATCGTGCCCTGCAAAAAGAGCTTCTTTACCAGCTGGGCCGGCTGAACCTTCATCGCTTCAGCAAGTTCACTGATCGTAAGCTTTTCCGGGATTGTGATCGTACGAATGGTATCCTCCGGCTTTTCCTGTTTCTGTACCGGCGGTTTTACCGGTGCAGACTGCTTTCTTCCGTTCTTTGAAGACGGACGTCCGCTCTGATTCTTTTCCAGTCTTTCAAGCTTTTCGCCCTTTTCCACGCGGTTACGGTCGCCGCGTTCTGTTCTTTTTCTGCTTTCTTTTTCAAGTGGTTTGGACTCAACCGGTGCTTTCGGAACTCCTGCCGAACGACCGCCCTGGCCGCCTCTTGCACCGCCGTCCTGGTATCTTCCGCCCTGGCCGCCTCTTGTGCCGCCGTCCTGGTATCTTCCGCCCTGGCCGCCTCTTGCTCCGCCATCCTGATAACGGCTTCCGTTTTGCGCACTTCTTTGCGCGCCTCCCTGATAACGGTTTCCACCGTCTCTGCGTTCGCCCTGACTGCGCTCACCCTGGCTCCGTCCATCTCTTCTCTCACCCTGATAACGGTTTGCGCCATCTCTGCGTTCGCCATTTGGGCGAGAAGAATTCTCTCTTCTCTCGCCGGTCGGTCTTACCGGCGTTGCTGTCTTCTCCGTTGTTTTCAGCTCTGTACTATCTGCTGCTTCTGCCGGTTTTACCGGTGCATTTTTTTCCTGTACTTCTTCCGGCTTTACCGGTGTCTTTGCAGCTTCTGCCGCCGGACTCTGTGTTTTATTTCCGGCCGGTCTTGCCGGTTTCGGTCTGGCTCCCGGTTTTACCATTCCTGTCTTGCTGTTCTGAGGACGGAACACCGCACTGATATTTTTCTTTTTCGGCTGCGTGCCTGCCTCAGTCCCTGTTTTGTTCTCTGCATCTGTCATCTGCACATCCTCCTTCATTTTTACCTCTTTGTTCTCTTTCCCTGTTTCCTTTGTAAGCTTATTCGTTCTGATTTCCGTCATTCCTACAGCCTCCGTCCAACACTGCCTGCGCTTCCTGAATTGCTTTTAGTTTCTTTATTACAGATTTTGCAAGTCCTTCCTCTGTTACCGCAAGCGACGCACGAAATTCACAGCCGATTGCAGCTCCAAGCGCTTCCTTCGTTCCGTAAATGCAGAAAGGGACTTCATAAAAGGAACACATATTTCGAAATTTCTTTTCTGTATTCCCGGAAGCCTCCGACGAAACGATCACAAGATAAGCTTTTCCGGATTTTACGGCAGTTTCCGTCTGGAATTCTCCAGCAGCAATTCTGCCTGCTTTTTTTGCTATACTGATCAGCGACAATACGCTATCTTTCTTCAATCGATTCAATCTCCTTCTTCAGACTCTCATACGTCTCTTCCGGAATGTGTACTTTTAATGCACGCTCCAGCCCTTTGCTTTTCACTGCCTTTTCAAAACAGGCCATATTACGGCATACATATGCTCCACGCCCGTTTTTTCTGCCGGAGATGTCTGCAACTATTTCACCCTCCGTCGTTCTGAGAATCCGCAGCATTTCCTTTTTGCTCTTCATTTCCTGACATCCTGTGCATTTACGCAGCGGGATTTTTTTTACCGGCGCAGCCATTTACTTATTCCTCTTCTGGAAGCTCTGTCGTTGTTTCTTCATCAGAGAGCTCCAAGGTTTCATCTGCTGCAGCTTCCGTCTGCTTCTCTTCCGGCTCCTCAGAGGTCTCTCCGGACTCTCCAGCTTCTTCATCCTCGTAATAATCTTCCTCATATTCCAGAAGATCGCCGGATTCACGTGCCTGTGTCTCACTCTTAATATCAATCTTAAATCCGGTCAGGCGAGCCGCAAGTCTTGCATTCTGTCCTTCTTTTCCGATTGCAAGGGACAGCTGATAATCCGGAACAACCACTCTTGCCGTCTTTTCATCCGGATCTGCAATAACGTAGATAACCTTTGCCGGGCTGAGCGCGTTTTCAATCAGAAGTGCCGGATTTTCATCCCAGTTAATGATATCAATCTTCTCACCGTTTAATTCCTCAACAACTGCATTGACACGTGCACCGTTTAAGCCAACGCACGCACCCACCGGATCAACATCCGGATCATTGGAATATACCGCAATCTTTGTACGGCTTCCGGCCTCTCTTGCGATACTCTTGATCTCAACGATACCGTCCCGTACCTCTGTAACCTCTTCCTCAAACAAACGCTTTACCAGTTCCGGATGCGTACGGGATACAAGGATCTTCGGTCCCTTCGGCGTATCCTTTACTTCCAGTACGTATAATTTGATACGCTCTGTCGGGCGATATGTCTCACCCTTGATCATTTCTTCGCTTGACAGCATTGCATCCACTTTTCCAAGATTTATGCTGACATTTCTTCCGACATAGCGCTGCACCACACCGGTCACAACATCTTTTTCTTTCTCATAATATTCGCTGAAAAGAACCTTGCGTTCTTCTTCACGGATTTTCTGCAAAATTACATTTTTTGCATTCTGTGTTGCAATACGTCCAAATTCCTTCGACTTAATATCCACCCTCACCACATCGCCAAGCTCATATCTGGAATCCTTCATTCTTGCATTGGTCAGACTGATTTCTGCAAGTTCATCCTCTACATGGTCTACGACCTTTTTCTCTGCATAAATTTCGAATTCACAGGTCTGCGGATCAATGTTTACGATTACATTATTTGCCTCTGTCTTTCCATAATGATTTTTACATGCCTGCAGTAATGACTGCTTGATGGCATCCAGCAGTGTATCCTTGCTGATATTTTTTTCTTTTTCGAGCAGAGTCAGTGCCTCGAATAATTCGCTATTCATGATTCTATCCTCCCAGTATTTGCTTTACATTGATCAGAAATCAAAGGACAGCCGGATCAACGCGATATCCGCACGTGCAATCTCAAGCAGCTCCTGATCTTCCATTTCAAGTACGATCTTTTCTTTGTCATAGTCCCGCAGGATACCGGTAAATTCCTTTTGATGGCTGATCGCCCGGAATGTCCGGACATCTACCTCCTCACCGATGCTTCTGGCAAAATCTTTCTCTTTTTTCAGCGGTCTTCCCAGTCCCGGGGAGCTCACCTCAAGCACATAGGCATCTTCAATAAAATCATGTTTATCCAGCAGATCGCTCAGCGCACGGCTGACAACCTCACAGTCATC
>CAKRPI010000065.1 GCA_934376945.1 uncultured Lachnospiraceae bacterium
CGTACAGGGTCACTTTCCTTTGTAATGTTTTAGGCAAACTCATTATACATCAGAAAGCCCTGTACGATATTTTTTTGTGAAAAAACTTGTAAAGTGGTGAAAATAAAGAAAATAGCAAAGAAATTTGTATGCGATCAAGAAGGGGCAGCGCTTTACAGCATTGGACAGTTTACATAAACAAATACACATAGTATAATGTTCATACGGAAAAAAGAAATCAGGAAAGGAGACGAACATGGAACATTTGCGGTGTGTAGTTGAGAGAATCACATATCAGAATGCAGAAAACGGCTACACGGTTTTGAAATGTGCAGTGAAGAATTCCAGTGATCTTGTCACGGTAGTTGGTGCGATGCCGGATTCCCATGTTGGCTCTGTGCTGTCTTTGGAAGGTATGTGGAAAATGGATGCCAAATATGGGCGGCAATTCTCTGTGGAGAAGTTTGAAGAGACACTTCCTGCTACGGTATATGGAATTGAAAAATATCTGGGTTCCGGTCTGGTAAAAGGAGTCGGACCAAAGTTTGCGAAAAGAATCGTAGAAAAGTTCGGGAAGAATACACTGGATGTTATCGAGGACACACCGGATGAACTGTTAAAAGTATCAGGAATAGGAAAAGTGCGTGTAGACCGGATCAAAACAAGCTGGCAGGAGCAGAAAGAAATCAAAAATATTATGCTTTTTCTGCAGAGTCATGAGGTCAGTACCTCGCATGCGACAAAGATTTTTAAGACATATGGCAGTGAAAGTATTGCAATCGTAAAGGAGAATCCGTACCGCCTTGCAGATGATATCTGGGGAATTGGATTTAAAACAGCGGATTCCATTGCACAGAAGATGGGGATTGATAAAGGGAAATTTGTACGTCTGCGCAGTGGTATTTTTTATACATTGAACAAGCTGGCAGAATCCGGACATTGTTATGCAACAAGAGAGCAGCTGCTTGGGAAAGCCAGAGAACTATTGGAGGTGGAAGAAGCAGAGCTGGAGATCACACTGGATGAGATGATCCGCACGAATGATGTAATCCGGGATGCGACTGATAAGCAAGAGGCAATCTACCTTCCGCCTTATTATTTTTCAGAAAGTGGCTGTGCAAAACGGTTGATCCGGCTGATGTTCTGTGGAAAGAAAAAATCAGAGGACACAGAAGAAATATTAAAGAAAGTAGCTGCATCGTCAGAAATCACCTATGATGAGATTCAATGGCAGGCGGTAAAGACAGCCGTTTCCTCTAAGGTCATGGTGCTGACCGGAGGACCTGGAACCGGAAAAACGACAACGACGCTTGGAATCATTTCAGCATATAAGCAGGCTGGATGTCAGATTGTTCTTGCGGCACCGACCGGAAGGGCTGCAAAAAGATTGTCTGAAGCTACCGGTATGGAGGCAAAGACGATTCACCGGTTATTGGAATATAAACCGCCGGAAGGTTATCAGAAGAATGAAGAACATCCGTTGGAAGGCGATGTGCTGATTCTGGATGAATGTTCTATGATTGATATCATGCTGATGTATAACCTTTTAAAAGCATTACCGGAGCATATGTCTCTGATCCTTGTGGGGGATATTGATCAGCTTCCAAGTGTTGGAGCAGGAAACGTTCTCAGGGACATCATTGATTCCAGTTGTGTTCCTGTAGTGCGTCTGACCAGAATTTTTCGCCAGGCACAGGGAAGCAGGATTATTATGAATGCACACCGGATTAATAAAGGGGAAGGCATTGATATGAGAGGTGGAAAAGATGCTGACTTTTTCTTTGCTGCGCAAGAGAGCAATCAGGAAGTAGTGGATACCATCGTCCGGTATTGTAAGACGAATCTGCCAAGATATTATCATGTGGATCCATTGCAGGATATTCAGGTACTGACTCCGATGCAGAGAGGTGAATGTGGAGCAGTGAATCTGAATCAGGTACTGCAGGAAGCCATGAATCCGTCAAAGATCTTTTTGCGACGAGGCGGAACACAGTATCGGCTGAAGGATAAGGTGATGCAGATTCGGAATGATTACGACAAGGAAGTATTCAATGGAGATATTGGAACCGTCACAAAAGTAGATGTGGAGGAGCGGGAATTGACGGTTTTGTTCGATGAACGGGAAGTGGTCTACGATGTGACGGAACTGGATGAGCTGACACTTGCTTATGCAGTGACAATTCACAAATCACAGGGAAGCGAATACCCAATCGTTGTCATGCCATTTACTATGAGCCATTTTGTCATGCTGCAGAGAAATCTGCTTTATACAGGTGTGACAAGAGCAAAAAAAATTCTGGTACTTGTCGGAGAAAAGAAAGCAGTATATTATGCGATAAAAAATGAGACAACAACTGGTAGAAATACCTGTCTGTCAAGACGTTTGCAGCCAGACAGCAAAGAAGCGCAGGAAGTAAAGGCACAGCTTTTGAAAGAGGCGGTGGGTGAGACGGAAAATAAGATAGAAGCCCTACCACTGAAGAAAGAAAAAAGGATTGTCTACAAGGGCAGCATACAGCCTTCTATGGTATGTGAGTCACCGGCAGTCTATGAGGGAGATTTATGGAAACGCTTATCACAGTCAAAGTTCAGAAGCAGCTTTTCCCTGAAAGCAAATGACCGGAGTTATGTATCAGAAAAGGGAATGAATAAAGTACGGGAGCATGCGGTTGATTTTATCAAAAAACGCCTTGCACCTGCAGAGATACCAAATGATGGCAAGCAGACACCGATGAGAGGACATCCTGTTTTCGTGGCGCAGCATGCCACGGCGACCTGCTGCAGGGGGTGTCTGGAAAAATGGCATCATATTCCGAAAGGTCGGGAATTGACAGAAACGGAACAAGAAGATGTTGTCAATGTAATCATGGAATGGATCAGTCGGGAAATGAAACAGGTTTATAAAAAGCAAAGAAAAGAGTGAGGAGAACTATGTTGAAAAGTTATTTGATCAAAGATACTACAGAGGCTGAACGCAGGCAGATTGTTGAGGAGTCGCTGGGATATACAGATGGTCTGTGCGACAGCTGCCAGAGCGGAATCATTGATATGTATGATGATTATATCTATGGTAAGAAAGAGCTAAAAGAGATAACAATGTCTTTTCATGCTCATTATGTTTCCGGTAAAGAAGCACCGGAAAAAACAGGGTGTGGATATAAATAACAGCAAACGAGAGTGAGTCTGTCCATAAACAAATTGCAACAGTCAATAAAATATGTTACAATATAAAAATGGCTATATCGTAACAGGAAAGGACAGAACCATATGTCAGGATTTAAAGTGACGCGGTATAAGCTGCGGACAGGTGGGAAGACGAGAGAAACCGACCGACCGTTTTCCGTGGCTTTTCTGAGCGATCTTCATAATATGAGCTATGGCGAGAACAACAGTGCGCTGCTTTCGGAAATCCGCAATCAGAATCCGGCGGCAGTATTTTCAGCAGGGGATATGCTGGTTGGAAGCAGTGAACCACAGATGGATGCGGCAATGTCCCTGATGGATGAGCTGACCAAAAAGTATCCGGTCTACTGCGTGAACGGAAATCATGAGCAGCGTCTGAAAGCGTATCCGGAGCGTTATGGGGAGCAGTATCAGAAGTATTCAGACGCGATTAAGAGCTTTGGAGTACATCTTTTGGAAAATGCCTGTGAGCGGCTGGAAATTAATCGTATGCCGATTACCATCTGGGGATATGAACTTCCGATTGAGTATTACAAAAGAGGCCGGAAAGCGGAGCTGCTGGAAATGCAGATTACGGAAACACTCGGTTCTCCGGATGAAAAATCTTTTAATATTCTGCTGGCACACAATCCGGTTTATTTTTCAACGTATGCCGCGTGGGGGGCTGATCTTACGTTGTCCGGTCATTTGCACGGCGGAATTATCCGTCTTCCGTTTGCAGGAGGACTGATCAGCCCACAGATCCGGCTGTTTCCGAAATATACGCATGGAATGTATACAGAGAACGGGAAAAAGCTGATTACAAGCGCAGGACTTGGAAGTCACACGGTGAATCTGCGGATCAACAATCCGCCGGAGCTGGTTGTGATTGATTTTATGTAAACGGGAGTTGTCATGGGAATACCGGTAAAGCTGGAAGCATTTGAAGGGCCGCTGGATCTGCTGCTTCATCTGATTGAAAAAAACAAGATTAATATTTATGATATTCCGATTGTTGAGATTACAGATCAGTATATGGAATATATCCATCAGATGAAGGCGGAGAATCTAGATGTGATGAGCGAGTTTCTTGTGATGGCGGCAACACTTCTTGATATCAAATCAAGAATGCTGCTTCCACCGGAGGTGACGGAAGAGGGAGAGGAGCTTGATCCAAGAGAGGAGCTGGTGGAGAAGCTTCTGGAGTATAAAATGTACAAGTATATGTCATTTGAACTCAGAGACCGTCAGGAAGAGGCTGAATTCAATTACTACAAGATGCCGACAATTCCAGATGAGGTAAAAGCATATCGTGAACCGGTAAATATTGATGATCTTTTAGGCGATATGACGCTGTCGAGACTGCACGCGATTTTTCAGGACATTATGAAGCGGCAGGAAAATCGAATAGATCCGATCCGCAGCAAGTTTGGAAACCTCAAAAAAGAGGAAATAGACCTGAGTGGGACCATGCAGGAGGTAGAACGGTATATTTCAGAGAAAAAAATATGCATGTTTCGCGAAATTCTGATGCGCAGGCGTGGGAAGCTTTACAGGATCGTGACGTTTCTGACCCTTTTGCAGCTGATGAAAGAAGGAAAAGTTGAAGTGGAACAAAAAGAAACGTTTGCAGATATCCGGATTGCCTGGACCGGAAAAAAAGAGGAAGGAAACCACCTGGATGTGGCAGCGGGTGATTTTGCTGAATAAAAACGAAGAATCAGAACAGGAGAGCAGCAGTGGAGATAAAAGAGGCAGAAGCCGCTATAGAGGCGATTTTGTTTGCAATGGGAGATTCTGTAGATCTGGAAAAGATTGCAAAGGCAATAGAGGTGGATGCGGCAACAACCAGAAAAATTATATACGGGATGATGGAGCATTATCGTGCCCGGAACCGAGGCATTCAGATCGTGGAGCTGGACGGCGCATTTCAGATGTGTACGAAAAGCAGCCTGTACGAGTATCTGATCCGCGTTGCAAAGCAGCCCAAAAAAATTACTCTGTCAGATACTGTAATGGAAACGCTTTCAATTATCGCGTATAAGCAGCCTATTACAAAGCTGGAAATTGAAAAGATCCGTGGTGTTAAGTGTGATCATGCAGTAAATAAGCTGGTGGAATATGAGCTTGTAAAGGAACTTGGAAGACTGGATGCACCGGGACGACCGCTGCTGTTTGGGACAACGGAAGAATTTTTGCGTCATTTTGGCCTTCAGTCTCTGGAGGATATGCCGGTGATCAATCCCGTACAGCTGGAGGATTTCAAGGCAGAAGCAGAGGAAGAGATTCATATGAAAATGGATGTCGATGTGTGACAGAAAGGTTCTGATAGTTTCATGGAAAGCATATAAAAGAAAAAAATAATTGTTTTCCGGGACGGTTTAGAGCGCGTCTGAAAAATCATTTCCGCAATCTGCAAGCCCCACTTTGCGGTATATTTTGTCCTCATTCGGTTGATGTAGCCCGCTACGCCGCCCTCATTCGGATAAAATTTTCTACAAACTGGGACTCGCAGCTCACGAAAAGCCTTTTTCAGACACGCTCTAGTCTGGAGGAGAAATACTCCAGGCTTTCGATACGGACGATGATTCGGAGGTATTAGAAGCTATGCATACAGCGCAGAGACGGAATCAGGAGCAGAGACAGGAAAAAGTCATTGAAAGAAACGAATCTGCCGTATTCAAGAAAAACAGAATAAAACAATGCAGAAGAAAGCGTTGTTTCACGTTGCTTTTGCCGGTATTGCTTTTGTATGGCAATCTGTTTTACGGAAAAGCAGCAGAAGAAGAATTAGAATTGTACGCCCGCAGTGCCGTGTTGATGGATGGCAGCAGCGGGCGTATTTTGTATGCAAAAGAAGCGGATACCCCGCTTCCGATGGCAAGTACGACAAAGATTATGACGTGTATTATAGCGCTTGAAAAGGAACAGGAAAATGCAATATGCAGTGTATCGGAGTATGCGGCATCGCAGCCTCAGGTCAGGCTCGGTATGAAAAAAGGTCAGAAATTTTATCTGAAGGATCTGTTTTATTCGTTGATGCTGGAATCGCATAATGATACGGCAGTCTGTATTGCGGAGCATATAGCGGGAAGTGTGGAAGCTTTTGCGGATGAGATGAATGCAAAGGCGCAGGAGATTGGCTGCAGTGATACGTATTATATCAGCCCGAACGGCCTTGATGAAGAGGACGCAGAGGGAATCCACCATACAACAGCGGAAGATCTTGCCCTTGTTTTGCGTTACTGTATCACCGAGTCGCCAAAAGCGAGACAGTTTTTGGAAATTACAGAGACAATGCAGTATACATTTACAGATACAGAAGGAGTAAATCGTTACAGCTGCATCAACCACAATGCATTTTTGCAGATGATGGACGGAGCTTTGACTGGAAAAACCGGATTTACTGCAAAGGCCGGATATTGCTATGCAGGCGCTGTGGAAAAGGAGGAGCATCTGCTGATTATTTCACTGCTGGCATGTGGCTGGCCGGGCCATCGGTCGTGGAAATGGGCGGATATGAGACGACTCGTAAATTATGGAATGGAACACTATGAGATTCATACATTGGAGGGAATGATGCAGATGATTCCGGTGCCGGTGAAAAACGGACAGATCGCATATGTGGCCGTGGAAGAAGAGAAAAAAAGCTGTCGTATATTACTTGGAAACGAGGAGAAGGTTACGCGATGGGTTGAAGTACCGAAGATGCTGGCGGCACCCATAAAAAAAGGAGCGGTGATCGGAAGTGTGCAGTATCAGATTGATGGATTTCCGGTTCTTGTCTGCCCGGTGCGTACAAGAGAAGGGGTGGAGGAGAAAAATTTTCGGTACGAGCTGGAAAAGGCAGTGGAAGACTTTCTTTTATGAAATTTTGCCTTTGGCTCTGAAAAGTTACGAATTTCATAAAAACATAAGAAGAAATAGAAACGAAAAAACAGCGAATGAATAACGCTTGTAAGGCAGAGACAGATATTTTATAATATACAAGGAAGGATTCCAAAAGGCTGCTGCGTTCATGAGCAAGTAGCGAAGCGGATTGTGAATATCCTCTTTGACGAAAGGAAAAAGTATGGCACGAAAAAAAGAGAATCTGGAATTTCGTTATTATGACGTTCCTCATGGAGAACCACTGCTGGCACTGTATGGAGATGACTGGATCCGCCCATACGGATACGATAAAAACCTGAAACCAATTGTGGACCTGCATTTTCATAATCTTATGGAAATTGGCTGGTGCCGTTATGGGGCTGGTGAAATTATTCTGGAAGGGGAAAGTGTACAATATCACGATGGAACCCTGACGGTGATTCCGAAAAATTATCCACATACGACAAATGCAGCGCAGGCAAAATTGAACAAGTGGCAGTATCTGTTTCTGGATGTTGATAAGACGATACAGGAATTGTACCCGGATAACAGGCGGATGGCGGATCGGCTGATTTATCGAATCAATAAGAAGGCGTGTTGTACTTCTGAAAGCGAACAGGAGGCGCTTTTTATACTGATCCGGCAGATATTCGAAGAAATGCAGCAGCGTGGCGAGCTATATCGTGAATCGGTAAACGGACTTCTGAAGGCCTTGATCATTGAACTTGCGCGGCTTAACCAGGAGTTGATTCCTGATGAAAAGGTGCAGGGAAAGGCAAAAAAATCAGAACTTGCGCAGATTGCACGTGCGCTTGAATACGTGGGTGATTTCTGCGACGGACCATTGAAAATCAGTGAACTGGCCGATGTCTGCCATATGAGCGAGACTCATTTTCGCAGATTGTTTGTAGCATGTATGGGAATTCATCCTAATGATTATGTGAATCAGATGCGAATCAAAAAAGCGTGTGAACTGTTGAAAAAGACAAATCAGTCGGTTGCGCAGATTTCTTTGAAATGTGGATTTTGCAGTTCGGCTACTTTTAACAGAAATTTTCGGAAATTTATGGGCACTACGCCGAATGAATGGAAGAAGCTTCCGGAAAATTATGAGCGAAGATTGAGCGAAAATACGATTGAATACCATGATGGATGGTAAAAATAACATAAATGGTCGAAAATGAACATCATACAATCGGAAATGATGAAAAAAAGACAGAAGAGGTGTTATAATATGTACAAGAAAGTTAAAAAAACGGCTTAAAAATGTGCAGAATAACCAAAAAACAGCGAGCGTGAATGACGGAAGGGAAAGCTGTACATGGCCGAATATAAGGAGGAATTTCATATGAAACTGAAAAAGGTATTGGCATTTGTACTGGCTGGAACAATGGTAGTCTCCATGGCATCCGTACTTACGGCAGGAGCAGCGAGCGATGAGGATAATAAGCTTACTGTATGGACCTGGGATCCGAACTTCAATATTTACGCAATCAATAAGGCAGCAGAGATTTATGCAAAGGATCACGAAGGATTTACGATAGAGGTAACCGAAATCCAGTCGGATGATATCGAGTCCAAGATTACGACCGCTGTAAATGCAGGCGATCTGAGCACGCTTCCGGATATCTTCCTGATGCAGGATAATTCTTTCCAGAAATACGTGACCTTCTATCCGGATGTATTTACAGATCTGACGGATTCCGGCATTGATTTCTCACAGTTCTCCGCAGCGAAGGTTGCATATTCTTCTCTTGATGAAAAGAATTACGGTGTTCCGTTTGATAACGGTGCTGTTGTAAACTGCTTACGTACAGATTTGATTGAGCAGGCTGGTTATACCGTAGATGATTTCACAGACATCACCTGGTCTGATTACATGGAGAAAGCAAAGGTTGTTCTTGAAAAGACCGGTCTTCCGATGTTGACTGCGCAGGCAGGTTCTCCGGATGTGATTATGATGATGCTTCAGTCCTGCGGAGCTTCCCTGTTCAATGAGGATGGTACAGGCAATATCGCAGAAAATGATGTTCTGAAGAAGTGTGTGGAAATCTATGCACAGATGGTGGCAGATGGAACACTTGTAGAGGTAACTGACTGGGATCAGTACATCTCTTCACTGAACAGCTCTACCGTAGCAAGTACCTTTAACGGATGCTGGATCATGGCTTCTATCCAGGCGGCAGAGGATCAGTCTGGTAAGTGGGCAGTTACAGATATGCCGAAGCTGGATGATGTAGAGAATGCAAGCAATTACTCCAATAACGGCGGATCTTCCTGGGCAATTTCTTCCAACACCAGCCATAAGGATCTGGCAGTTGATTTCCTCAATGCCACATTTGCAGGAAGCACAGAGCTGTATGATGACATCATCTCCAAGGGCGCTCTTGCTACATGGGCACCGGCAGGTGAGTCTGATGCATACAACGTACCGGTAGATTTCTATGGCGGCGATACGGTTTACGCAAAGATCGTTGATTTCGCAACAAAGACTCCGTCCAATACAACCGGCGCATTCTATTACGATGCACGTGACGCGGTAGGCGTTGCACTTTCTAACATTACACAGACCGGAGCTGATGTTGATTCCGAACTGCAGAGTGCACAGGAAACACTTGATTTCAGCATGGGCATGTAATTTGACATAATCCGGAGGTTATTTGCAGGGTTGCAATTAAAAGCGATCCGATCATGATATAGAGTGAGAATCGCTTCTGGATTTCAGTAAGAGTGCAGACAAAACATAAATAGTGATCAGAATAGTGATGCGGTTTTGAGGGAAACGGATAAAAAATAAAAGATTTCGTAGAATGAAAAGCATCACTGGAAAAAAGAAAGACAAAGGGTCTGCCGCTGCCGGCGGTTTGAGGCAGCAGTCAGACCCTTTCCTTTGAAAAGGGGGATGTGCCGGATGGGCAAGAAAAAAATGACGATGGATCGACGCCATAATCTCATTGGATGGCTGTTTCTGTCAGTCGGAGTAGTCCTGATCTGCTGGACCAGCTTTTATCCGATGATACAGGCGTTTATTCTTTCAATGAAAAACGGACTCGGTGTAAATCTGAAGTTTGCCGGATTTTCCAATTATGCACGTATTTTAAAAGATCCGACATTTAAGGGAACGCTGTTCAATACGTTCTTTTATCTGATTATTCAGGTGCCGATCATGCTGACACTGGCGCTGGTTCTGGCGTCTATTCTGAATAATAAGGATTTGAAATTTAAGGGGCTGTGGCGTACCTGTATTTTCCTTCCGTGTGCGACCTCCCTCGTTTCCTATTCTATGATCTTTCGTTCGTTGTTCGCAAATGACGGGTTTGTCAATACCATGCTTCGCGGACTTGGCATGACACCGGTGATGTGGTTTGCAAATGCGTGGACGGCACGTTTTGTTATCATCATTGCGCTGATCTGGAGATGGACCGGTTACAATATGGTATTTTATCTTTCGGGTTTGCAGAATATTGATTATTCGGTCTATGAGGCGGCAAGAATCGATGGGGCAAGCGCAAGGCAGACACTTTTTAAAATCACGATTCCTCTGCTGAAGCCGACGATTTTGCTGACCACGATTACTTCAACCAACGGTACACTGCAGCTCTTCGATGAGTCCTTGAACCTGACAAACGGAGGACCGGGAAAGTCTACGATGACGATGTCACATTATATCTACAATACTTCCTTTGTACAGAGTCCAAATTTCGGCTATGCGGCTGCAATGTCGATCGTGATCCTGGTAATGGTTGCAATTCTTGCGGTGATTCAGATGAAAGTAGGTGATGAGCGATGAGTAAGGGCAAAAAAATTGGTATGTATGTGTTTCTGATCATTTTTTCACTGTTGTCTATTTTTCCGCTCTACTACATGGCATGTGCGGCGACAAATATGAGCGTTGATGTCTCAAGAGGAAGACTTATTCCTGGTACATACCTTGTTGAAAACTTTAAGTCGCTGATCGGAAATCAGAATCTGGGGCGTGCACTGTGGAACTCCTTCAGAAACTCCTCTGTGCTTACGATTCTCTGTCTTCTGGTCTGCTCACTTGCCGGATATGGATTTGAGGTTTACCACGATAAGGCAAAGGATATTGTTTTTACAATCCTGCTTACCGCAATGATGGTTCCGTTCGCAGCGATCATGATCCCGATGTTCCGTATGTTTTCTCAGATGAAAATGGTCAACACGATGGCAGCGTTCATGCTTCCGTCGATCTCGACGCCATTTATGATCATGATGTTCCGCCAGGCATCGCGTTCCTTCCCAAAGGATATTATTGAGGCTGCCAGGATGGATGGGCTGAGTGAGATTGGAATTTTTTTCCGAATGTTCGTACCGACGATGAAATCCACATATTCCGCAGCGCTTATTATTACCTTTATGAATGCCTGGAATAATTATATGTGGCCGAAGATCATTCTTCAGACGAACGAAACGATCACGATGCCGATGCTGGTGTCGAACCTGCTCAGCGGTTACACAGTAGATTACGGTATGCTGATGCTCGGTGTACTGATCTGTACACTTCCTACCGCAATCGTGTTCTTCTTCTTCCAGAAAAGCTTTACGGAAGGTATTACAGGAGCCGTCAAGTAAAACTGAGCATGCTCATAATCTGGTACGAAGACCCGAAATCGAAAGAGAAAAGCTTTACAAATACACGCTTTGACTTTACACAGAAAACTCCCTCGCAGCATTGTATGAAATGCATGCGGGGGAGTTTTTTCTGTCGATCACTTGGCGGTGCGACACCGGTTGCTTTGCTGCAAAAAAGGTGAATCCGACTGCAGGGGTCTAAAAGATTCAGCGCAGCGCACTACGTCTGCGTTTTTATACGTACACATTCGAATCCAAAGCCTGCGCGATTGGTATAATTATTATATTAATTATTATATATAGAAGAAAAACAGAAACAAGAATTTCGGAGAATCGCGAAAAGACATAAATGGGTAGATGCAGCTAATTAAAGTACTGAAATATGAGCATGGACAGAAAACGGAAATTGTCAAAAATGCTTGCATTTTTGAAACAAAAAGGGTACTATAGACTAGGCAGAAATTGGATAAACATTTTAATATAACATGGAGGGCTGAGAGAA
>CAKRPI010000066.1 GCA_934376945.1 uncultured Lachnospiraceae bacterium
TCGCCTGCCAGCGGATTGCCGCCTCTGATAATATACTGTTCCATAGGACACCTCTATCGTTTCTTTATACTCCGCCAGAAATAGCCGCCCCCTCTGCAGGCATACTCCCAGCTAATAATCTATCTGTAAAGTATAACACATTCTGTCCGTTTGTAAACAAAAATTAAAGGTTTAGACATTTTTTGGCTATTTTTACCTAACATTTGTTACTTTTTCCGCCTTACACTGTAACCGAACGTTCCGAGTTTTTTCCCGAGTCCAAAGTATTCGCCATGAGAATATACCATCAGACCGGCGCGGTTTAAGTCAAATTTTCCATTTTCATCCATATAAGCGCCATCGACTTCCACCGCAGTCACATCTGCGATAAACATATGGTGAGAACCAAGCTCCAGTACCTGTTTCACACGACAGCCGATATTAACCGGACTTTCTTCGATCAACGGAGCATCCACTCCCTCACATTTTCCCGGAGTCAGATGCATTTCCTTAAACTTATCGACCTCTCTTCCCGAACGTACACCACAGTAATCTGTCGCACGTACCAGCTTTTCCGTCGTAAGATTGATCACGAATTCTCCGGTTTCTTTTATAATGTCATAGGAATACCGTTCCGGCCGGACCGAGATCGATACCATCGCCGGAGAGCTGCAGATCGTACCGGTCCATGCCACGGTAATAATATTCGGTTTTTCTCCCGGTCTTTTGCAGCTTACCATGACCGCAGGAAGCGGATAAAGCATATTGCCCGGTCTCCAGATTTCTTTTGCCATTCCTTTTATTCCTCTCTTTTTTCTCTTGTATGCATATTCCTTATGCGGTAAAACAGCCGTTTACAATCTGCTTTTCACCGCTTACACTTCACTCATGCGGTTGATCGCCGCCATAAATGACGGTACAAGCTGTTTTTTACGCGACACAACACCCGGGAGTGCCGCACAATTACCCGCTGCCTTCTGGTGAAATGCCTCCTCGACCAGTTCATCCGCACCCTTGCCGTAGCACAGAAGCTCCGTCGACTCCTCGATGATGTCCGTAAGCATGAAGAACATCATATCCGTATCATGCTCCGCAAATACCTTTTCCATGTAAGGCATCAGGCGCTGTTTGATCGTTTCCAGCTCTTCCATACTCATCGATGTGATCTGACCAATCCCGATATTCCAATCTCCAAATTCAAATTTTTTGAAATCCTGATAAAAAATTTCTTCCGGAGTCCGGCTTCCAAGATCACTGCCCGCAGCAAACATACTGCGTGCATAGCTATCGCACTCGATCTGCGCAAGCTTTGCCAGATTCTGCGCCGCTTCTACATCCATCGGCGTACAGGTCGGAGAACGGAACAGAAGTGTATCCGAAATGATCGCCGAACACATCAGGCCGGCAATCTCCGGCGGAATCTCCACACCGTACTCCTGATACATCTGATAAATAATTGTACAGGTGCATCCGACCGGCTGATTCCGGAAATAAACCGGAGACATCGTCTCCAGCGAACCGAGACGATGATGATCAATAATCTCCATAATCTCTGCATCTAATACATTATCGACGGCCTGCGAAACTTCATTGTGATCCACCAGAATCAGGCCGCGCTTGCGTACACCGAGAAGATTACGTCTGGAAATCATTCCCACATATTTTCCACTCTGATCGAGGATCGGGAAATCGCGGTAACGTTTCTTTGACATAATGTCACGGATAATCTCCGTATAATCACCAAGGCGGAAGGTCTGAAGACTTTCTTTTCTCATAAAGAAATCCACCGGCATACTCTGGTTGATCAGGCGTGCCACCGCATACGTGTCAAGCGGAGTCACAATGATGGAACAGTTCCGATCTCTTGCCAGACGCTGAATGGTTCTCGATACCGGAGCTCCCAGGCATACCACAATACAGCCTGCCTCCATCTCAATTGCACAGAGCTGCGATTCATATCGATTGCCCAGTATGACCATATCATGCTTTTCAATATAGTTTTCCATGATATCCGGGTTCGCTGCCGCAATGACAACCTTTCCCTGGTCAAAATACCCATTTTCATCTCCGACCACCATTTCCGCATCCAGTGTCTCAAGAATATTGCGGTATGGCGTTCTTGCCACGGATACGATTGCACTGTCGTATTCTTCCATGTAAGACTTTGCAATATCATTGACAGTGATCAGACCCTTGAGCTGATTCTCCTCATTTGTGATCGGAAGTGTAAATACATTCTGCGTCATCATCAGATTCCATGCATTTTTCAGTGAAATATTGCTTCGCACGCCCGGCACCTGACGAATCGCCATATCCTTGACCCGCGTTCCGATATTATCAAGAAATACCGGTGGCTCTACCTGAAAATGCTCCAGCACGTACTGAGTCTCCGCACTGATCTGGCCCGCGCGCACCGGCACATACCGAAGTCCGCTTTCCCTCGAATTTTTCAGATATGCATAGGAAATCGCAGCGCAGATGGAATCCGTATCCGGATTTTTATGTCCGATCACACAAACCGTGCGTTTTAATTCTTCCGGATTTCCAAGCCCCGCCTCATCCTTTTTTTCTTCTATTTCCAGGAATTTATCCCTATTTTCCATCGTTATACTCCCATGGATTTCTTCTTGTTATGCTTAACTATGCGTTTTTTCGCGAGCGCATAAGGCATCCTATCTTATGCGATTTTTCGCTGATCCTCGCATGCTTTAGACCTTGTTTCCAGACGCGAGCGCATAAGGCATCCTCCCGCAAGCGGGTCCCTCCTTATGCGATTTCTAATGCTACTTTCATCATGTCGGCGAAGCTGGTCTGGCGCTCTTCTGCGGTCGTCACCTCGCCCGTCACAAGGCTGTCTGAAATTGTACAGATTGTCAACGCTTTTTTACCGGTGCGGGCCGCATTCATATAAAGTGCTGCCGTCTCCATCTCAACAGCCAGTACGCCCATTTTCTGCCATGCTTCCAGCGTTGGTCTCTCACTGTAGAAAATATCCGAACTTGCTACATTTCCTACCTTATAACCGATATTGCCCATCTTCTCTACCTGATCAACTGCCTTGCGCACAAGCTCAAAGGATGCGATTGGCGCAAAAGTGCCCGGAAGCTCGTACTGCGCTGCATAGTTGGAATCTGTGCAGGCTCCCATTGCAATCACCAGATCACGGATTTTCAGATCCGGATGCATTGAACCGGCCGTACCGATACGGATAATATTTTCCACGTCATAAAACTTAAACAGTTCGTAGGAATAGATTCCCATGGATGGCATTCCCATTCCGCTTGCCATAACCGATACTCTCTTGTCATTGTAAAATCCGGTGTAGCCGTTTACGCCACGGACATTATTTACAAGAACAGCATCCGTCAGAAATGTCTCTGCAATGTATTTCGCACGAAGCGGATCGCCCGGCATCAGTACTGTCTGTGCAAAATCTTCTTTTTTTGCTGAAATATGTGGTGTTGGTATATTACTCATAATTAAATTCTCCTTTTCTTTATTATGTACTCCCGGTCTGCCCGTGTATATGCTTATTTTACTACAAATACAGCCGAAAAGGAACCTGTTTTTCTTCAAAGTTCTTTTGTTCTAATCGCACAACGCTTTATTGTTGTAAAGCAAGAGCGCATGTGCATTTTTTATAGTTTCTTTATGTTTTTCTATTTATTTTATTGCAATTTTACTATATGTTTACAATTTGTTCATTTTTTGTTCACAAATACTTGCTATAGTATAATCAGTTCTTGAGAGGGATTCTCAAACCAGTGATGTAGTGGTTTTCATTACACATGTTGATAAATTTTTTCATAATAGCCTCCGGTGTACCAGACGCCGGGGGCACTCCTCATTTCAGGGCATATTTATCTGAAGTTGCAGAATGCTTAGTCCGCCTCCAAAAAAGCCGCTGCCGCAGAGACTATTTCTTCTCTGTACGACAGCGGCTTTTTTCTGCTTTTCTTTCTATTTCGGTCAAACAAGGCATCAGCTTTCCTGAATCACCTGCACCTCAAGGTAATCAAACTCAATCTCTTCTATGAAGCTGTCCTGGTAAAAGCGAACCTTGCTATGTCTTTGGAATTCACTGACATTCTTTTCCAACCAGATTGGACGGCCAAGATCAAATTCATGGCAGATTTCATCCAGCCCCCGGAAAACCTTGTGTGTTCTTGTATCGTCACTTTCTTCCTCATACACGGTATCTTTTTCCATGCGGTTGTCTTTCCAGATTTTTCCCCATAAGCGAAACATCGTTTCCCTCCTATTCTGCTGTTTCCGGATTCAGGTAACTGTACGTAAGCCGCGATAATTCTGCAATCCGCGAAATCGCCTGATCCTTGCTGCTCCAGTCACTTGAGAGTACGACCAGAATATAATCGCAATCTTTTCCGTAAATAATCGCTGCGTCATTCTCCGTCGTATCCATCTCTCCTGTTTTGTTGCCGCACAGTACATCCTCCGGCAAACCTGCCGGAATCTTATAGCGTGTGTCCTGCGAAAGCAGAAGGCTCTCTATTTCATTGCTCACAGCACGGTTCACCCATGTGCGGCGATAAATATCCTCCAGAAGCTTCCCGCAGTCTTTTGCGGCCACCTGATTGAAATTATCATCGCTTGTATTCGTTTCCGGATCATTGAAGCCGTTATATTCTACCGTCATACCGCTGAATCCATGGGATTCGATAAACGCATCAACCTTCGCAATGCCATCCGCATAGCTGCCATTTCCAAGCTTTGCCAGCAGCTGATTGGAAGATCCATTGTCGCTGTAAACAATCATATTGTGCAGCAGCTCCATGATCTCATCCGTTCGGGACAGCTCTCCGCTTTCAAACGCTGTATACACCGTACCCATGATAAAAAGCTTCATCACACTGGCTGACTTCATCGGAGTATCACGAATCACAAATGATTCTTCTGTGGATAGGTTCTTACAGTATACCGACCATTCCCCATCATATCCTTCTATTTGCTCTTCCAGCAGCTGTTTCAGATTCTGAAGTGTTTGTTCCGGTTTCCATTGAAGTACTGCATCATACCCTCTCAGCTGCATCGTATTCTTCAGTTCCGGAAGCGGACATATATCCTGATCTGCCGAAGCAGCGGCCATCGGAAACAGGAATGCTTCCCCATACCGTGCCTGAAGGCGTTTCCACTCCCTGCCAAGAGCTTCCAAATCCAGAGCATCCGTCTCCGTCATACCAGCCTTTTCCTGATCCGAACGGTCTGCACCGGTTTCCCCTTCCGTATTTTCTGTATCTCTGCTGTCATCCGTCCCTTCCGGACGATCTGTGCCGCTTTCCATCCAGACCTCGCTGGCTTTTTCATTTTTCCGGTCAGAACTTTCCTCGCTCTGTTCTTCTGTATCGTTTCTGCCCAGATCAAAGCCATCCGATTCAAGAGCATCTTCTTCCATGTCTGCTCCCGTCTCCCTGAATTCCGTCTGTTCACTGTCTGTCTGAATCCGTCCTCCTGATGTTTCTTTTACCGCCTTCGGCACAGACAGTACCAGAAATACTGCCACAAAAGCTCCTGTCAGCATCAGTTCCGTCCGGTTTCCTTTATTATTTTCCTTTACTTCCTTAACAAATTCCTTTGCTTTCTCTTTGATTCCATCCAGAAATTCCTTCACATCCAATTCCTCTCTTTTTCTGTCCGTGCATCGATTGACCGGAATTGATATAGTATAACACATCCGATGAATTCTGCCAAATCTATTTGTGTCCTTTTTAACCGAGCCAGGGCAAGTAGCAAAGCGGATTGCGAATACCCTCTCCGCCCAAAGCAGTTACTCAATTATGTATGTTTGGATTTGTCGCCGCACTCAGATTGTGGTATGATAAAAGCAAAATCTGCGGCAGGAATCTGTCACCGGTCAATCATGTACTCTCAGAATCATAAAAGGAGGAATTTTGCTATGCCTGATTCATCAAATCTTGGCCTGATTCATATTTACTGCGGAAACGGAAAAGGAAAAACCACCTGCGGCATGGGGTTATGCGTGCGCGCGGCAGGTTTTGGATTCCGTGTGCTGATCTATCAGTTCATGAAAAATAATTCAACAAGTGAACGCGCTGCGATGGCGCATATCGAAAATATCACGTTTCTTCCCGGTCTTGAGCAGGAAAAATTCAGTTTTCGCATGTCTGAAGAAGAAAAAGAGGAACATCGCCGTTTTTATGCCACACAGCTGCAGCACATCTCCGAGATGGTAAGGGATGGCGCATTCAATGTACTGTTTCTTGATGAGGCTATCTACTGTGTCCGCAACGGGCTGCTCGAAGAAGCGGCGCTTCTTGATTTCCTCAAAAACAAGCCGTCGCATCTCGAGGTCATCCTGACCGGACAGGATCCGTCGCCTGCGCTTATTGAATGCGCGGATTATGTATCGGAAATCCGGAAGGTGAAGCATCCATTTGACAAGGGTGTACGGGCGCGTAAGGGAATTGAGCGATAAAAACTACGGGCAGGCAAAAACCTAAAATTTGGTTTTCGCCTGCCCTGACTGATTTTCTTTCTATTCTATCTTCGGATGCACCTCTGCAAAAAATTCCAGATCCCGGCTGCTGCCGCCCAGAATATCATTATACTCCAGAATATTGTACTCGTTGATCTTATCGTAATATGGCGAATCCTGATCTTTCAGTTCATAAAAGCTTCCGTCCGCCGCCCAGTAGCCCTGCGCACAAAGCACCGGAATTTCTTTGCTTAAATTCAGCAGATACTGCTGGTATCCCGTCATCGGAAAGCCCAGACGATCAGAAAGAATACTGTAGAGATAATTGAGGCTCGTTTTTTCAATTGTCTCCTCCTCAATGTCATAATTCGCCCAGATCACAAACGGAATCTTATATTTTTCCATCCGCTCCTCCGGCGTGAGATCCTCATCCTTTTTACCGAGCAGATATTCATACGTATTATCTCCGAGATTCGCCTGATGGTCGCCGAACATTACAATCACGACCGGCTCATCCTCTTTACTGAAGGTATCTACAAGATACTCAAACATCGCATCGGACTGACGGATCAGATTGACATAGATTTTCGTCCGTGTCTGGTCAACCTCCGGATTCTCCACACTGATGGAAAGATCCAGATTTTTTGTGTTTTTTGCAAAGTAATCGCCATGGTTCTGCACTGTCACATTCCAGGAAAAGAACGGCTGCCCAGTCTCTTTGTTTTTCTCAAACTCTGAGACGATCCGTTCTGCAAGTGTCTGATCTGAAATATAATTTCGAATATATTTCTGGTCTTTGAAATCATCTCTCGTATAAAATGTATCAAATCCGATCTGTGGATATACAATATTTCTGCGATAATTTGTCCCACGGTACGGATGCATCGCAAGTGTTGTATAACCTTCCGATTTCAGTTCTGATGCAATCGACGGAAGATTGCCCCGGACAAACAGATTGAAGCCGACCGACGATTCCGGCAGAAAGCCCATCGTATTGCCGGTCAGAAATTCATACTCAGAGTTTGGCGTATTGCCGCCAAAGATCGAGGCATATGCATAGCCCTTGATCGTGTTTTCGGTCAGGCTGTGAATAAACGGCATATTGTCCTCAGAAAGATCCAATCCTTTGCCGATGTCTTCATAATCAGCGAAGGATTCGTTCATAAGGACGATTAAATTTGGCGTTTTCTGACCGGCTGATTGTTCCTCTGATGCACGATTCGTATCCGCCGCCTCGCTCACATATGGCTCAGCAATCTCTTCTGCTTTGCTGACAGAGTAGCCGTCCGGCTTATCTACCGATAAATAAAAGCACGTCGTCAGTGTTGTAAAAATCATGTCATAATTTTTATACCGCAGCTGATGTGTGAAACCTGTTGAACGGATATCATGCTCTTCAAGAAAGTTTGTTTTGCAGCACACGTAATAATAGCTGCCGCCGATGATGCCCCATACCAGCAGCAGCGCAAGCCTTGCCGCCGGTTTTAAAACTCTGCCGCCATGCAGCTTCAGGCTCACCAGACAGATAGCAAAGGTCAGCATAACCTCCATAAAAATGTACCAGTCTACTTTATACGAATAACCGCCTGCCACCGACATCGCTGTTCCGATTGAAAACAAATCTGCACCGGAGAGCGCCATTCCCCGAAATGAAACCACAAAACGATTTGCAATTCCAAGTATTCCGATCAGCAAGGCAACACTCATCACCGAAAATCGAATACTGCCTGTTACGATCAGCACAAAAGTTTCCAGTAAAAACAGAAATAGAAATGTAAGTACGAGTGCAATCTTATTTAATGCAAAAAAATTAATATGAAATTTCGCTGCATTCAGATAGAGCAGCGAAAAATAAACAGCAAACGGTCCTGCCGCAAACCAGCACCATGACAGAATGCGGTTTTTATGCGCACTGATTCGCAACGGCGTCAGTGCTAAAAACATCAGCGCCAGACTCAGCAGCATCACGACGTACGTTTTGCCGCTTTTCAAAATGGGCACTTTTCGGTCTTTCTCTGCATACAACGATGGATGTGTACAGTAGTAAATAAGCAGCAAAATTACAATTACCGCGCCAAGCCATCGAAAAATGCGATGCAGCATATCATCCGTTTTCTCACCATCGTTTTCTGCATCGCCGTTTGAAGTATTCTTCTGAAAAAACGACAGTACACGTGACAGCCATCCCCCCGTCCGGCCGTCTTTTTCCGTGTTAATGCGTGCAGACATTCCGCTTTTCTCCATTCTGGAATGCTTTCAGATTTTTGTACACCTCATGCAGCAGACGCGTGCGCGCCTCTACCGCTGCCCATGCGATATGCGGCGTGATCAAAAGCCGGTCACCGACCTCCAGCTTACGCAGCGGATTATCCTTACGCATCGGCTCTTCCTCAAGTACATCAAGTCCCGCCGCTGCGATCTTTTCTTTTTTCAGCGCTTTCGCCAGATCCTTTTCATTGACAATCGGTCCTCTGCCGACATTGATAAAAAGGGCCGTCTCTTTCATCTTTCCAAATGCCTCCGCATCCATGAGATGATATGTTTTTTCAGTCAGCGGAGCATGACAGGAAACAATGTCTGATTCCCGCAGCAATGTATCAAAGTCAACCTGTCGGTACTCATCGCTGCGCTTCTTTCCAGACGCTGAATAATAAATGACTTCACAACCGAATGCCGTTGCAATCTGCGCTACCTTTCTGCCAATTGAGCCAAGACCGATGATACCCCACGTCTTTCCGGAAAGCTCACTGAATTTACGTTCCATATGACAAAAGGAATCACTGTTTGTATACTCGCCTGATTTTACATAATCATCATAATAGCGCAGGTGCTCCATCAGATATAAGGTCATTGCAAATGTATGCTGTGCAACCACCTCTGTGGAATATCCGGCCACATTCGTTACAGTAATACCTCGTTTATTCGTATAATCAAAATCAATGTTATTTGTGCCGGTTGCCGTCAGTCCGATGTACTTGAGGTATTTTGCGTCTTTTAAGGTATCCTCATTCATCGGCAGCTTATTAACGATTACAGCATCTGCCTCCGCAATCCGCTCCGGAACCTGCTCAATCAGTGTTTTCCCATAGATGGCCACTTCACCGATCTCGAAAAACCGATCCAGTTTCATGTCCTCACCAAGGCTCTCTGCCTCCAGAATCACTATTTTCATCTATTGTCCTTTCCTTGCCGCTCAGAGCACACCGTAAAGCTTGCATTCGCAATCCGCTTTCGCGGCTGCGTTCAAAACCCTTCGCATTTCACCGGTCTCTGAACAATTGCAAAATGGGTGCCGCAGACCAGACATCGCCCGCAGCACCCACACCTTTTTACAGTCTCTTCAGAAGCTCTTCTCTTTCTTTTTCATAACCAGGCTTGCCAAGAAGCGCAAACATGTTCTTCTTGTAGCTCTCAACTCCCGGCTGATTGAACGGATTTACACCAAGTGTATAGCCGCTCACGCCGCATGCAAACTCAAAGAAGTAAAACAGCTGACCAAGATAAAATTCATCCTGCTTCGGGATCTTTACCATAAGGTTCGGCACATTTCCATCTGTATGTGCAAGAATTGTTCCGTTCATTGCGCTCTTGTTTACAAAATCAACGGTCTTGCCTGCCAGATAATTCAGGCCATCCAGATCAACCGGCTCCTCATTTACCGTAAGCTCGCACTGAGACTCTTCTACATTCAGAACGGTCTCAAACAGAATACGATTGCCATCCTGAATAAACTGTCCCATTGAATGAAGATCTGTGGTCAGATCAACGGATGCCGGAAAAATACCCTTCTGATCCTTTCCTTCACTCTCACCGTACAGCTGCTTCCACCACTCAGATACGTAGTGCAGGCTCGGCTCATAATTTGCAAGTACCTCGATAGTCTTGCCCTTGCGCAGAAGGATGTTGCGAAGTGCCGCATACTGCAGTGCATCATTCTCCTCAAACGCATCCTCGAGTGCGTGCTTTCTTCCGGAAGCAGCACCTTCCATCAGCTTGTCGATATCTGCTCCGCTTACTGCGATCGGCAGAAGACCTACTGCAGTCAGAACTGAGAAACGTCCTCCGACATCATCCGGAACAACGAAGGTCTCATATCCTTCCTCTGTTGCCAGTTTTTTCAGGGCTCCTCTTGCCTTGTCAGTTGTCGCATAAATTCTCTTTGCAGCCTCTGCCTTGCCGTATTTCTTCTCCAGCATTTCCTTAAAGATACGGAATGCAATCGCTGGCTCAGTTGTCGTACCGGACTTGGAAATGACATTGACAGAGAAATCACGATCTCCGATGACATCCATCAGATGTGTGATGTAAGTGCTGCTAATGCTGTTTCCTGCGAAGTAAATTTCCGGTGTCTTGCGTACAGACTTCGGAGCCATATTGTAAAAGTTATGGCGCAGGAATTCGATTGCTGCTCTTGCTCCAAGATAAGAACCACCGATACCGATTACCACCAGTACCTCACTGTCGCTCTTGATCTTTTCAGCCGCTTTTTTGATTCTTGCAAACTCTTCCTTATCATAATCTGTCGGAAGGTCAATCCATCCGAGGAAATCATTTCCTGCTCCGCTGCGTGATACCAGCTCCTCTTTCGCTGCTGCAACGATTTTTTTCATTGACTCAACTTCCGTGTCTTTTACAAAACCGGATACTTTGGAATAATCAAATGTTACTTTGCTTCCCATGGCCATATCTCCTATTCTCTGCTTTTGTTTCACTTATCTGAAATCGGATTTCTGCAGTATGCCGCAGAATCCCTTCCTGTATCCGATCCACTTGGGATCTTCCACACTCTGTTCATTTTAGCAGAATGAAACCTCTTTGTAAAGCACAGAAAGGATGGTTTGTCGGCTCTCTTTTTGCAGCAGCTCTGATGACATACTCACGAATTCAGAAATTCTTTCAGCACCTCTTTCAAGATCCTCTCCTGATCCTTCGGATCCATCTGGCGAAGCAGCTCCGCGCGGCCATCCCGTTCCCGGTCATGCTCAGCCGCAGCCTCCTGCATGCCGGTTTTCATCCGTGTCAGATTTTCCTTCAGCTCCCTTTTCTCCCGCTGCGCTCTCGTCTCCTGCACAGCAGCTGCCGCAGCTGTTTCGGCTCTTGCGCGGCGTTTTGCCCTTCTTCCCTCTGCTACGGAAACGATCGGAGCTGCCGTCTGCGCATTTTCTTCATAGGCTGATTCCATGCTGCTTTCACTATAATCCTTTGCGGCTCCGCTGTTCTGCAGATAGTCTGCAAGAGAAACCTCCAGCACCTCCCGCTGATAGGTGGTATCGGAAAGTCCGTATGCCGCCGCCGTAAGCACCGCTGCAAGCACTCCCATCCAGAAATACGTGTTGCCTCTGATCAGTTCGCCGCCGTCATGCCAAAGAGGTATCGTTCCCAAAAACGCACAGAGTATACTGATTGCAAGACAGATCAACCCGGTTTTTTTCCACTGATGCAAATTCAGCCCCCAAAACCGGTACTCCATCAGATTTCTGCGGATCAGAGATGATACATCGCCCACCTTATCATTCAGGTGTGTGCAGTACTGAAACCGCTGGCGAAGCTGTACCAGAAAACGTCCTGCCGCTGCGCCGGTATTACGCGTATCACGGATCAGCCCGGCATACACCTGTTTCAAAATCAGCTGGCTTACTACGCCGACTGCGCAGGCTGCTGCCA
>CAKRPI010000067.1 GCA_934376945.1 uncultured Lachnospiraceae bacterium
TCGATGCGACAGGATTTGAACCTGCGACCTCTGCGTCCCGAACGCAGCGCTCTACCAAGCTGAGCCACGCATCGCTATGAAATCGTTTCTGGAACGTTTCAACTTTGATAGTATACCATTTCTTTTTGGAAAATGCAAGTGTTTTTTACAAAAAGATATAAATTTTCATAGAAATAAAAGAACGAACGTTCACTTAAAAGGATAAATATGATATAATCATAAAGCTACCGCCTAAAGACGAGTCGCGAAGCGAATTGCAAATGTCCGTTTTACAATTAAAAACTCTCAAAAAGTAAATAATAAATAAAACGTTTAATCATGTGAAAAGTGCATATAAAATAAACAAAAAATAAATAAAATTAGAAAAAAATGTAAAAAATAGAGTTGACGAAACAGAAAAAATATGATATTTTCAAAAAAAGGATTAAACGTTTCATCCAAACAGCAAACAGCGAGAGCAAAGAGGATATTTGAGAGGCCGATTTGCAGCTTGCTCACAGCCGGATAACTACTTTTGGGGTATTCGGTTCAATCAGAATCAGAAAGGAAGGTATGTATGAAAAGAAGAGGGTTATCGTTTCTTATGGCAACAGCAATGGGAATTTCGGCATTTGGCGGATATGGGATGACTGTACTGGCAGACGGAGAGACAGAGATTGAATTTCTTTATTATGCGGATGATACACAGAAGGCGATTATTGAATCGGCCTGCGCGGCATATGAAGAGAGCCATCCGGGTATTCAGATCAAACAGACAGTGATTCCGGCAGACGGTTCTATCACAACTACAATTGCGACACTGGCTTCATCCAATGATCTGCCGGATATCAGCTATATGGCGGAAGCAGATGTAATTAAATACGCAGACGCAGGGCTGCTGTACAGTCTGGATGATGCGATTACAGACGGCACAATCGGGGAAAAGCTAGATTCGGTTACAATCCGGGGAAAGGACGGAAAGATTTACGGACTTGGACTTTCCAATCAGCTGATGCTTCTTTATTACAATAAAGATATTTTTGATAAGTACGGAGTCGAATATCCATCCTCTTCCGTAGAAGATGCGTGGGACTGGGATGAATTTGTAGATATTTGCAAAAAACTTACGATTGATGAGGACGGAAATACAGCAGCCGATGATGGCTTTGATGCATCACGTACAACGCAGTATGGCGTAGCGTTTAACTCATTGTATCAGTTTAATTATATGTGGGCGGCCTATGCAAACGGAGGCGGTATCGTATCGGCGGATGGAAGCGAATTCCTTCTGGATCAGGATGCTTCTTTAGAGGGAATCCAGAAGATTGCAGATCTGTTTAATAAGGATCAGGTAGCTCCGGCGACGACCTCCAGTCTGGTCAGCAGCATCGGTTCCGCAGATAAGGCGATGATTTCAGGTGATGTGGCAATGTACATTAATGGTTCGTGGGATCTTTCAAACGTAATTAACGCGAAAAAGGAAGCAGATGTAAATTACGGTGTTGCTGTTTTACCAAAGATGGAAAAAGCAGTTACAATGAATGCCGGAGGCCCTGCGGTTATGTTTAACTCGACGGAGCATCCGGAAGAGACGCTGGAATTTTACGCTTACATGATGGATCCGGAGCGCGTGACAGATATTCTGAAAACTGGTGCATGGCTGCCGAACGAAGCAAGCTGGTATACAGACGAAGCAAAAATCGAGAAATGGGCATCTGGAGAAAATGTTACGGAAGATGCCAAAGAAGCAATTTTGAGCTATACGAATACGGAAGGTGCCATTGCGCAGTGGCCGGTATACTATACAGCAAATTGGGCAGATATGATGGCAGTGAGCGATTCTGTTATCGATTCCGTATGGACCGGCGATGGAAGCGCAGCGGAAATATTAGGCAGCGTCATGGATGAAATGAAAGCGGCGTTCGAAAAATAATAGACTAAAGGGCAAAAACAGAGATGTAGGAGGCTGAAAAATGCAAAAAGACAGAAAAAGAAAGAAACAGATGTCGGAGAATAAGGTTGGATATCTGTTTGCGGCACCAGGGATACTTGGATTTTTAATATTTACAGCTGGTCCAATGCTGATCAGTCTTTACTATAGCTTTACAGAATTTTCTGTTCTTGCAAAGCCGAAATGGAATGGCCTGCAAAATTATATTACAATGCTGACGTCTCCGTCATCTCTGTTTTTAAAATCATTATCAGTGACATTGATTTATGCCGGATTGAATGCGGTGTTAACAATGGTTTTTTCGATTGCAGTGGCGCTGTTGCTGAATCGTAGTTTCAGGGGAAGAGGTATTTTAAGGGCATTATATTTTCTTCCCTCGGTAATTCCGATCGTAGCGAGTACGGTAGTCTGGAACTGGATTCTGGACTATCGGAATGGTTTGATAAACCAACTGCTTCGGATGATGCATCTGGGATCGCTGAACTGGCTGATGGATAATAAACTGATCTTTGTATCTTTGCTGGCAATCAGCCTGTGGACTTGCGGCGGTTCGATTGTAATTATGATTGCAACATTGCAGGATGTGCCGCGAAGTCTGATCGAGGCAGTGGAAGTTGATGGAGGAAATGCAATGGATCGTTTTCGGTATGCGGTATTTCCATCCATTTCACCGGTTGTTTTTTTTCAGCTGGTCATGTGTCTGGTGAATTCACTGCAGATTTATGCACAGAGCATTATGCTCTCAGATAATGGAAGCCCGAACCGCATGACCTATTTTATGAATGTAATGATTTATGATCATGCGTTCAAACAATTGAAGATGGGGCTGGCCTGCGCGGAGAGCTGGGGGATGTTTGTTGTTGTTCTGTTGATTACCGGGATTTTATTTTTTACAAAACGGTATTGGGTAAATGAGAATTGAGGAGAAGAAAATGACAGTACGTGGAAAAAAGATATGGAATATGGTTTTGATTCTTATGGCAGTATTAGTCGGGCTGATTTTTCTTTTCCCTGTTTTCTGGATGGTAAGAAGTTCTTTTATGGGATTGGAAGAATTGTATGCGAATCCTCCGGTTTTTCTGCCGAAAAATGCCACGCTGCAAAATTATCAGGCAGCTTTGTCGCAGACGGATCTATGGCTTCAGTTGCGCAATTCCTGCGTAATAACGTTGTTATTTGTGATGGGAACGGTGATTTCGTCCAGTCTAACAGCATACGGATTTTCAAGATTTGAATTTAAGGGGAAAAACGTGTGGTTTATGCTGATCATCTCAACGATGATGTTGCCGAGCGCAGTGACGTTAATCCCGCAGTATCAGATGTGGAATCGACTGCACTTACTTGGAACAATCGCACCGCTTGTTGTACCTGCCTGGTTTGGCGGAAGTGCATATTTTACGTTTATGCTCCGACAGTTTTTTCAGACGATTCCAAGAGAGCTGGATGAGGCGGCAAGAGTAGACGGAGCAGGATATCTGAGAATTTTTGTGAGTATTATGCTTCCGCTTGTGAAGCCGGCGATGATTGTTGTGGCATTGTTTGCGTTTGTGAATTGCTGGAATGAATTTTTTTATACGGTCATTTACCTGAATGGTCATCAGGAACTGAAAACGCTGACACTTGGATTATATTTATTTAAAGGAGTTTACTCGACCAATTACGGGGCGGTTCTGGCACTTGCAATCATGGTCAGTGTTCCGGCGTTGGTTTTCTTTTTTATCGGAAACAAATATTTTGTAGAAGGAATTTCCATGACAGGAATCAAAGGATAAAGGAGTATTGATATGAAAGGCGAAATCTGTTTTGAAAAGAATAAAAATGACAGAAAAGGAATGAGAATATGCTTTGAAAATGGTTCCTGTGTAGCAAAAGAACCGGCTGAACTGGAGATTCATGAAGCGGACGGCGGAAGAACCGTTTACAAAAGTGGATATGAGCGGGTGGAAAAAACAGAAAGAGGATACATTGGAATTGCGGAAATTACAACAAAAAACGGAAGCCGTTTTTTGTTTAAGGACTGTTACAGACAGGAAAAAAGGGAATGGATTCTTTCAAGAAAGGTGACAGTAGAGAATGCAGATGGACATGATGTCGGATTTTCCACCTGCTTTGCAGTAAATGAGGAAAACGGCGGTAGTTTTTCGGAATATGAGATGTTTATTCCGGGAATCTGGTATCGGAAAAATGAAAATGTGGTAGCGGGAGCATTTGGAAGTGATTCGGATGATCGCTGCTTTTTGATGCGAGTGACGCGCATGGCGATGCCGTATGCGGAGCTGTATCATACACAAAGAAAACAGTATCTGGTGCTGAAGCATGTTTCGCCGGTTCCGGATATTGGAATGAAGGAGTCGGAAGCTGGCTGGCTTACAGATGCGTCGTTCCAATATGCATCGCTTGGAATCAGAAAAGCAGGGGGTGTACAGCTGTGTTACAATTTTCCGGGAAGCGAAGGGGAAAAAAATTATATTGATCGGACTACTGGATGGGCCAGAAGGAGTCATCCGGTACGGCGAGATGTGAAGCATGAATATACAATATCCATTTCCGGTGGAGAAGCAGTAGATTCATATGAGGCGCTGCGGACAGTATGGCGCTATTTCTATAAAAAAGAAACGCCAGAACATGTGTGGGCAGATCAGAAGATAGTATACGAGGACGGAATCAGGCTGCTGGATACGTATTGCCAGGAATACAATGGCGTGACGGGAATTCCGTTCTGGACAACAGTACCGGAGGGAACCGTATGTGACATCAGCTTTCAGATGGGGTTTGTAGGACAGCAGACGATGTGCGCATATCAGCTTCTGCGGTATGGATATCAGAATCACGATGCAGAAAAAATAGAAAAAGCATTTCGGATTATTGATTTCTGGGTGCGGGAATCTGCAAAAGACAGTGTTCTGCCACGTGTGTGGTATAATGTGTTTCCGGATACTTTTCGAAAAGAATATCCAAGTTATACGAGAACGGCGGCAGATGGAATGGAAGGAATTCTGGTGTGTGCACTTCTGGCAGAACAAAACGGGCAGGAATGCCAGGAGTGGAAAAAATTTTGTATCCGCTACGCAGAGTGGATGACAGACCATCAGAATGAAGATGGCTCTTGGTACCGCGCTTATGACGAGACTGGATATCCGGTGCACACCGGAAAATTTAATACAAGCAATGTGGTGCGTTTTCTGGTGAACCTGTACTGGTGGACCGGTGAGAAAAAATATCGGACTGCCGCGGAAAAAGCGGGAGAATTTTGCCTGACGAATATCTATCAGCCGATGCAGTTTGTAGGGGGAACTGCGGACAACGATAATACGATTGATAAAGAAGCCGGTATGATTGCAGTATATGCATTCAATGCTTTATATGAAATGACAGGGGATCAGCGATATCTGGATGCAGCCTGTGGGGCAGCGGATTTCTGTGAATCCTGGACGTATGTCTGGAATTATCCGGTGTATCCGTATAAGGGAAATGCTGTGTTTGACAAGGTAAACTTTACAGGGTTGAGCCTGATTGCAACAGGCCACTCTCATGCGGATGTTATGATGGGATATATGCCATATGAGTACTATCGGTTGTGGCTTTGGACAGGGGATGAGCATTATCTGGAATTTTGCCGTTTCCTAAATGGAAATACAAAGCAGACGACAGACTGGAATCGCAAGCTGGGGCATTATTATCCTGGGCTGGTAGAAGAGAGCGGAGAACTTGCAATGCAGTATCACAACGGTCTTGGACGATGGCTTCCGTGGTGCACAATTGCAGAAATTGAGTCTCTGACCCGTATGGAGGAAAAATACGGGGATCTGGATGTGGAAATTGTACTAAGTAAAGAAAAAATGTCAGAGAGGCAGACAGAGACTAAGAAGGTACGTTCATCGTGGCTTGGGTGTATGTGATTTTGTGGTATGAAACCGCATTCTAAAGTTTTATTTGACCCAAGCCAGGTAAGTTGAAAAAGGTGCTGACAAAAGCATCTTGTGCGATTATAATAAAATGAAAGTTCCAGATACTGGAAGAGATGCGGGGATTAAACTATGGCTACGATACGTGAAATCGCGAAAGCATGTGATGTATCCATTGCAACGGTTTCAAATATTTTGAATCATAAAGGAAAAGTAAGTGAAAAAACAAGGCAGATGGTTTTGGAACAGGTGGAACGCATGAATTACGTTCCTAATGTTGTTGCGCGTAATCTTAAATGCCGGGAAACCAGAATGATCGGAATTATTACAGAGGATCTTACAGTTTTTAATGCGCCGGAGATTGTAGACGGAATCGATGACTATCTGGAGGAACAAGGTTACAATTTTGTGCTTGGCAATCTGCGTATTTACAAAAAATATGGAAATGATTTCAGTTATCATGAGGAGTTTAAAAAACATCTCGATGATGAAATTGCCATGATGCGTGCGAAGCAGGTGGAAGGGATTATTTATGTGAGCGCACACAGCAGGGATTTATCTGAAATGCTGAGTCAGAATGCGGACATGCCGATGGTAGTAGTATATGGTTTTGCTGATGAAAAAGAAATTCCATCAATTGTATTTGACGATGAAAAAGCGGCCGATACGGTTGTGAGTTGCCTTCTTGAATTCCAATCAGTTCAACTTGGAATTATTGCAGGGGAAAAAAACAGTGTACATACTATAGATCGGCTGCTTGGATGCCAAAAAGCGATGTTTCGCAAGGGTGTTCTCTTCAATCCGGAGTTGGTTTATTACGGAGATTGGAGTAGAGAATTTGGTTATGAAGCGGCAAAACAACTTTTAAACAAGAATGTAAATGTAATCTTTTCAATGAATGACAGTATGGCGGCAGGCGTATATGATTATGCGCGGGATCAACATCTTACGATTGGACAAGATGTTTTTGTGGCTGGAATTGGAAATAAAATCGGGGACGTGCTTAGACCACGTCTTACAACGGTAGAAATGCCACTTTTTAAGATGGGAAGAACTGCCGGAAAGCAGATTATTGAATTGATTTCTGGTCAGGAAACAGGCTGTGAAAAAAATAAACTGGAAGGAATGCTGCAGAATAAAGAAAACGGAAGCGTCTGAAAAAGAAATAAAAAAGTCCCTGGATAGTGAATTCCGGGGACTTTTTGTCGGGATGATGTATTTTGCTTAAGAAAGGCATGTATTCTGCAAGCTGTAAAACGGACATTCGCAATCCGCTTCGCTGCTTGTAGGATCATAAGGAATCTAGGCTCGTAAGGAATCCTCCCGTAAACGGATCCCTCCTTACGAGATTCCGCAAGCTGGTTCCCCTTATGATATTTCATGAACGCAGTCGCTTCACTTATCTGCGTTCAAAAAATAAAAAACATTACAAACCCAAACGATAAGGATTTGTAATGTTTGCATAAAAAAATCGATGCGACAGGATTTGAACCTGCGACCTCTGCGTCCCGAACGCAGCGCTCTACCAAGCTGAGCCACGCATCGTTATAAATAAGATATATATTAAAAATATTTATTATAATTGTTGCAACTCTGAAAGTATAACAAAGTTTTGGAAAAAAAGCAAGTGGTTTTCTGAAAAAAATAAAGTTTTAAAATTAGTTGAAAAAATTTGGAAAAATCAGACAAATCAGACATGTAAAAAATAACTGAAGTTAATGAGAAAAAAAGTCGTTTGCAGAATGAGAAAATACCGCCGTCTTTTTAGGAGCGTGCTATAATACAGATGAGTTAGAAAAAGCAAACTAAAGTGAGGCGGAAATGATGGGAAGATATTATCGTTTGTCAAAGGAGATTACAGAAGCAGAGGCAGAAGAAATTTTAAGAGAGCTGAGGGAAAAGGAAAATCTGAAGAGCATAGAACTCAGCGAAGGCCGGAAGGTAATGAGGGTAGAGACAAAGGATGGCGAATTTGCCGATATTATGGGAGCTGCCGTAAATATCTGCAGCCGGATTGCACGTGGATGCGAACTTTCCTTTGAAGGCTTTGCGCAGCCAAAGTGAATATCCGTAATCGACAAATGCATAAATTTTTTGGAAAAAGAGTATGATTTTCAGAAAGGAAGATAGAATGATATGGTGCGGATTATAGTAGGTGTAGATGGAATGCAGTGCGGTATGTGTGAAGCACATATCAATGAGGCGGTTCGCAGTGCTTTCAGGATAAAAAAGGTAACATCATCACACAGTAAGGGGGAAACGGTGATTCTTTCGGAGGAACCGATCGATGAGGCCGGATTGCGTGAGGCGATCACAAAAACAGGCTATTCGGTCACAGGAATCCGGCAGGAGCCATATGAGAAGAAGGGGATTTTTTCTTTTCTTCACAAGTAAATCCATTCATTTATAGACAGGTATTCTGCCAGCGGGAAACCCCACTGACAGTTTGCAAAACACCTGCGAATGTTCGTTTTGCTGTGTTCTAGTGTGCCTGAATGGAATTGAGAAAGTCCTGAGCACGTTTTGTCTGCGGATGGCTGAAGAATTCATCCGGAGTATTTTCTTCGAGTATACTGCCGCCGTCCATGAAGATAATCCGGTCAGCGACACGTCTGGCAAAATTCATTTCGTGTGTGACGATGACCATAGTCATGCCGTCCTTTGCAAGAGAGGTCATGACATCGAGTACTTCACCGATCATTTCAGGATCAAGTGCACTGGTCGGCTCGTCAAACAGAATTGCCTTGGGATGCATGGCAAGCGCACGGGCAATCGCAACGCGCTGCTGCTGTCCGCCGGAGAGCTGAGCCGGTACTTTGGAGGCCTGGCTGTCTACCCCGACTCGTTTTAAGAGGTCCATTGCTTCTGCACGGGCTTCTTTTTTTGATTTGCCCAGTACATCAATCGGGGCTATGGTAACGTTATCGAGAATGGTTTTGTGAGAAAACAGGTTGAAGGACTGAAAAACCATACCGACCTGTGAACGGAGAAGGGCAAGCTTTTTGCCTTCCTCTGGAAGTGCAGTACCGTCAATCCGGATCTCACCGGAATCGATGGTCTCAAGTCGGTTAATGGTACGGCACAGGGTGGATTTCCCGGAACCGGAAGGACCGATGATAACGACAACCTCTCCCTTTTTAACAGTGAGACTGATGTCCTTTAAGACATGCAGGGAACCGAAATGCTTGTCTACATGAGACAGCTCGATGATCGGAGCGGCGTTTGCGGAAGTGGTATTATTTTCAGAAAAATTCATGGAGTACCTCCTTTTGGAAAAATGAACAGCCGGAAAAGACAAAAATTACAAAAATCACAGAAATTACAGAAATCACAAAAGCTACAAAAATCACTGCGTCCGTCTTGCCACTGCAACGGATATTTTGTTTAATGCGTAGTTGATCAGAATGTAGATTACTGCGGTCACAAGATAGACAGAAAGCAGTGCGTCATAGTTGCTGATCAGGACACGGGCATTCTGCATCAGGTCGGAATAATTGACAATATAGGCAAAGGTCGTATCCTTCAGTACAATGACGAGTTCGGAGATCAGAGCCGGAATCACGTAGCGCAGAGCCTGTGGAAAAATGATTTTGAAAAAGGCGCTTCTGCGCTGCATTCCAAGTGAGAGGGCGGCTTCTGTCTGCCCCTTGGGAACGGCATTGACACCGGAGCGGAGTACCTCTGCAACGACACCGCATGCGGAGATTGCAACCGGAAGAGCAACCTTCCACAGGGCCGGAAGACGGATACCAAACTGTGGGACCACGAGAAGAAAGAAATAGATGAAAAGAAGCGTTGGAACGCCTCGGCTGAATTCAATCAGAACCGTGCAAAGCACACGAAGTACCTTGCAGGAACTGATGCGGCCCATCATAAGCAGAAGTCCGGCGAAAAATGTGATAACGCCTGCCGTCAGAGCGGCGGTCATCGTACCGGTCAGTCCGTAGCCAAGAAAACGCCACGTTGTATAGCGTGTGAAAATCGACCAGTACCTTGCGTCAAGCTGACCGGTCTGGGCAAAACGGCGGATGACAGCGACTGCAAGAGCAGCCAGTGCCAAAAGAGAGAGTACGGTGATGACCGCAATGCGTTTGCGGGCTTTTGGCCCGGGTGCTTCATATAAAACGTCACGAATGGATGATTGAGTCTGTTTCATCGCAGGATCCTCACTTTCCGGTCAATTCTGGTGCCGATCTGTCCAATAATAACGGCGGTGGTACAGTATAAAACTGCGGAAATCAAAAAGGCAGTAACGCCGCCGACGGCGCGTGTGTTGATATGTGAAACGAGGCCGGTCAGATCCATTGGATTCATTGGTACCTGAGATGCAAGTGCTGTTGTCAGCATGGTGGCAACAAGCAGGTTGGTCAGAGAGAGTACACTGGAACGCAGTGCCTGTGGAATCACTATGTTTTTCATGATTTTTGAAAAGGACATGCCAAGCGCGCGGGCAGCTTCGATCTGTCCGGGGGCGATTGTATTCATGCCGGCCATCAGATATTCCGAACAGAAAGCGGACGGAATCAGTGAGGTGGCAATCAGAACACATGTATAATAGGAAAGAACAATGTTCAGATAGGGGAGTGCATAGACGAGCAGGATCAGCAAAGCGGCGCCGGGAATATTCCGGAAGATCTGGATGTAGAAATCGCCGAACAGCTGTAGCGGCCGGATCGGACATACACGGATGACCGTGATGGCAATGCCGATGAGAAAGGCAAGGGAAAAGGAAAAAACAGTCAGCTTCCAGGTGGTCAGAAGTGCCTGCAGATATTTGTCCCCATACTGAGTAAGAAGTGCAGAAATATCCATATGGTTGTCTCCTTTCGCGGGTCCGGATAGAAAACAGAAAGCTCTTCCGGTGGGAAACAGGCGGCAGGGTTTGAATATCTGCCGGGCTGCGTTCATGAGCAGGTAGCGAAATCAGATTGCGAAGACACGCTCCAGGCTTTTCCTGTTAAGGCGGCGAAATACCGGATAGAACCCAAAAGAGCTTTCAGGGAAATCCTGAAAGCTCTTTTGGGGGACACAGGTCAAAGCGAATGATCGCAAACCAATCTCATAACAGAATAGCTGCCGCGCAGGTTATTCTGCAATTGCCGGAGCATCCGGTACGGTTTCGATACCGGTACGGTCACCGAGGCTGACTTTCCACAGAGCTGCCCAGGTGCCATCCTCCTCGATCTTCTTCAGGAAGTCATTTACAAATATAACACCATCAGAGTCGAGAGGCAAGCCAATACCGTAATTATCCTCCGGTCCGAATACGTCTCCGGCGATCTCATAAACGCCCGGATTCTTTACGATGGCATTCAGGAGGAGTGTATAGTCTGTTACATAAGCATCTACACGGCCCTGCTCAAGTGCGGCACGTGCTTCCTGATCGGTTGAGAACTCCTGTACGATCGCATCCGGTGCAAACTCAGCAAGGATGTCAGGACCGGTAGAACCGGACTGTGTAGCTACGGTTTTGTCGGCCAGATCATCCACACCGGCGATATCGGTGTTGCCGGCTTTTACAAGTATTGCCTGCTGAGAGGTGTAATACGGACCTGCGAAAGAGATAACTTCCTTACGTGCATCTGTGATCGAATAGGTAGCAAATACGGCATCTACCTGACCACTCTGCAGAACGGACTCACGTGTACTTGAATCTACCTGGGTGAGCTCGTACTTTGATTCATCACCGAGGATGTATCGTGTAAGCAGTTCATACAGTCCTGCGTCAAAACCACGGATGCTGTTGTCTGTTTCGTCAAGCTGGCTGAACAGGAAAGAAGTACGGGTACCGCCGACGCGGAGAACGCCTGCTTCTTTGATGGCCGAAGCCCAGCTGTTTGCTTCAATGTCTGCATCATCAGCTACCGGACCGGAAGCGATGAGTTCATCAAAGGCTGCGGTATCGATAGCGGCTGCCTCCGGTTCTGCTGCCATTGCAGCTGCTGAGAATCCGGCTGCCATTGCAGCACTCAGAAGAAGACCGGTTACTTTTTTCATCAGATTTAAACGTTTCATACATAGTCCTCCTTTTCGAATAATAAATTTATATTACTCCTGTTATCCTATTATGTCAATGGGAAATAAGGAGTAATGTAAAAAAATTGCTCTGCGCAACCACGCAGGGGATTTGCCTGACTCGGTTAAAGCGGATATTCGCAATTCGCTTCGCTACTGCTCGGTTAAAGCGGATATTCGCAATCCGCTTCGCTACTTGCTCATAACCGAGTAGCTGCTTCGCAGCTTATCAGGA
>CAKRPI010000068.1 GCA_934376945.1 uncultured Lachnospiraceae bacterium
TTTGTTTCCCTCACAAGCAAGACTTATTATAGCACAGATTTTTCTAAATGCAAGTGTTTTTTTTAATTTTTTTAAATTTTTTTTCAATTGCTTCAATTTGCCCTCAAGTTTATAATTTCTTCATATTCTATGCGCTTTTTTTACCCTCTGCACTCTTGCATCTGTTTTCTCAAATGGCTATAATCATATAATTACAACAAGAAGCTTCAAAAAGAAAGGACCATCTTTTATTTATGAAACACTCATCATCTGCCTCCATCCATAAGCCGGATAGAGCTGTAAATGCAAACACAAACAAAAAAATTCAGAAGCCTGCGTCTGATCCTGCCGCTTCCACGCAGGAAGCCAGACCAGCAAGCCAGACACCTTCTGTCTTTCACCCCTCGGATGATACCCCACCCGGTGAAAGTCAGCGCTTTATCAAAAACAACCGCTACTTTACGATCTGCATCTACGGACTGATTATGCTGATCGCATCTGCGGTTATCTTTAAAGCTATCATCGATATTGAAAAAACAAAATCCTGGTTTGGTCAGATCTTCGGTGTTCTCAGCCCGTTTATTTTCGGTGCATTGCTCGCTTATATCCTAAATCCGATGGTAGAGATGTTTTACCGCGGACTTGATCTGCTTGCAAAAAAGCTGAAATTTAAGATAAACCGCACGGTTCACCGGGTTCTCTCAATCCTGATCACATACGTGCTCGTACTCGGTTTTGCTGTACTGACCCTGGTTTACATTCTTCCTGAGGTTATGAATAACATCGTTGACTTTGTCAACTTCATTCCGGGGGCTTACAGCTCTTTGCTGAAGCTGATTGCTGATCTGCAGCAGCGTTTTCCGGATCTTGATATTGAAGCCATCACAAAACCGCTCACAGATGCTGTTCCGGATCTCATCACAACGCTCCGGAATTTTGCCGGCAACATGGTTCCAGCTATTTACTCCGTATCCATGTGGATCGCAAACTGGATCGTCAATCTTCTGATCACCATCATTGTTTCTATTTATATGCTGTATGATAAGAAGCGCCTGATGCGCAGCTGCTGGAAAATTATCTATGCTTTCCTTCCCGGCAAGCACATCCCGGCCTGTCATGAAATCCTTGCTGAGTGCAACCGGCTGTTCAGCAGCTTTGTGGTCGGCAAATTTATCGACTCTGCCATCATCGGCGTGCTGTGCTTCATACTGATGACCATCCTGCGTCTGCCATATACGTTGTTTATCAGTATGATTGTCGGTGTCACAAATATGATCCCCTATTTCGGACCGTTTATCGGTGCTATACCGGGTATCCTGATCCTGCTGTTTGTACAGCCGATCAAGGCCCTGATTTTTGCCATCATGGTGCTTTGCCTGCAACAGTTCGACGGACTGATCCTCGGCCCGAAGATTCTTGGTGAATCCACCGGCATGAAACCTCTGTGGATCATCTTTGCAATCACCGTAGGCGGAAGCATGTTCGGCGTAATCGGCATGTTCCTCGGTGTCCCGGTCGTTGCAATTCTCAATTATCTTCTTGATCTTTACCTGCAGTTCCGGCTGGATAAAAAGAATATTTCAGAAAAAACAGTCGATAATGCTATGAAAAACATGGAGCCGTATGATTAATCATCGGCTCCATGTTTTTATCGGTTCTTCCTTACGAAATTCCGCAGGCAGATCCCAACTTATAATGTTTCATAAACGAACAGCTAATTTCACAAGCAGATCCCTCTTGTGATGTTTCATAACAAAGCAGCTGCTTCGCAGCGTATCAGGCAGGCGCAATGGTCTGCCGGTTATATTGAACGACCTGATAATATTCTTTTTACTTCATCAAGGGATCTTCGGATTTTCAGTGCCCTCCTGTTCAGCTCCTTTTTATCATACGTCAGCCGGTACAGCCTTTTTCGCATTCCGCGCATCCGCATCCAGAACCTCCCAATATCGCCTCTTTTGGCCAGCCTTTGCTGACCAGGCGCACCAAGTCTCACATGCGTTCGACTTCCGTTTATTATATTCATTTTTCCCGGAAAGGTTCCCCACCTGCCAATACTCGCATATCAGCAAGCTTCCGCATCTGCTCAACACTCGCATATCGGGAAGGCTCCGCATCTGCCCAATATTCACACATTGGGAAGCTTGCGCTCCACTTTTATGCTCCTATCGGGGCGGGCATTATCTTGAGATCACCAGCTTGCAGATCGGATTACCCTGACTGGAAAACCGTTCCTCATATTCAGTCATGATGTTTCCCTCCATCAGCTTTGCATCATGATGCAGGTCAAACGTGCATGCTTCCAGCTTCCATCCTGCTTCCTTTGCCTCCTCCAGTGCAAATTCAAACAGATCACGGTTGTCCGTCTTGAATTCCACCTTTCCCTCCGGCTTTAGGATCTGATCATAGCGTGCCAAAAATTCCCGGCTTGGCAGACGCCGTTTTGCATGACGATCCTTTGGCCATGGATCAGAAAAATTCAGATAAATCGTTGACACTTCATTCTTTCCGAACACCTCCGGCAAATCTTCCGCATCCATGCGCAGAAAATACAGGTTCGTCAGCTCCGGCAGCGTCTCCCGCTTTTCCAGTGCACGCAGCAGCACACTTGAATACTTTTCAATTCCAACGTAATTCTTATCCGGATTCTGCCCTGCAAGCTCTGTAATAAATCTTCCCTTTCCCATTCCAACCTCGATACAGATCGGGTTCTCATTACCAAATACGGTACTCCATTTTCCTCTCTTTTCCCTCATGACATCTTCATGCACGACAAACTCACTCGCCGCAATCGTTTCTCGGGAACCCGGTATATTTCTTAAACGCATAAATATCTCCTTTCACACCACAGCCTGTGCATGTAAAGCGGACATTCGCCGCTTCGTGTCAATTCTACCATCCGTCCCTGTAAATGGCAAGCATCCGCCGCCCGTAAAACAAAGATTCGCAGCTCTGCTGATGATTCCCTGTTTGGTAAAGCGGACATTCCGAATCTCTGATCAGACCTGCCAAACCCAGTCAAATACGCCGGAAAGCCGCAGAAATGCCGGAAAAAATATTACATGCCCTGTTGACTTTTTAATAAACATCAGGTAATATTTTAATAAGATGTAAAAAAATTGTAATTTTTTTCTGCGACTGAAACAAGGAGAGATTCATATGAAAACAAAAAGAAGAAATATCGTTCTGACATTTGCCCTCGCCGGTTTTCTTGCGTTTGGCAGTCCTTCGCTTTCCGCAGATGCAGCCTGGAAAACCACTTCTGCCGGCAAAATTTACACTCAGACAAAAGCGCCCGGTTATCTGACCGGACTGAAAAAGATCGGATCAAACTGGTACTATTTTAATTCCAACGGAATTATGCAGACCGGGTTCCAGACTCTTTCAGACGGAACCACCCGTTATTTCAATACGAACGGCACCCGCCGCACCGGCTGGCTGTCGCTTACTTCCGGAGGCAAAACACAGCGCTATTATTTTAATGCAGACGGCGTTATGGCCACCGGAGTTCAGACGATTGGCAAGGTAATGTACTATTTCAGTCCAAAGGGCGTTATGCAGACGGGATGGATCACCGCTCCTGATAAAAAGACCCGCTATTATGCGGATAAAACCGGTGTCCTTGCCACCGCGCGCTGGGTTGGCAGCTATTACTTTTATGAAGACGGACGGCTTGCAACCAATACCTGGATCGAAGGAAAGCAGGTGAATGCATCCGGTAAATTTACCGGCGTCTCACGCAATTATGGCTGGGTCACCAGCGGCAGCTCTACCTATTATTATGATGCGAAAGGCAATAAGGTAAAAGGCTGGCTGCAGCTCGATGGAAAACGGTATTACCTCAATCCCTCTACCGGAGCGCTTCAGAAAGGCTGGCTCACCATTGGAGGAAAGCGCTATTTTGCCGGACCGGCCAAAGGTGTGATTCTGAGAAATCAGTGGTACAGCGGCAAATATCTAAAAAGTGACGGCTCTGTAGCAGTCGGCTGGACCGTCGTCGGAAGCGATACGTACTACTTCTCCACCTCCGGTACAAAACAGACCGGATGGATCACCTACAAAAATCATACTTATTATTTTGGCAGCAACGGAAAGCTGGTCAAAAACGCCTGGATCGATACAAGCAGAGGAAAACGCTATGTCAACAAATATGGTTATATGCTAACCGGCTTCCAGACGATCGGCAATTACGTTTATTACTTCAACGAAAACGGAATCCGTCAGCTCGGTTTTATCACAGTCGACGGCAAGACCTACTACCTCGCAAAATCGAATGGTCATCTGATGCGTAATGCCTGGATTCTCAACAATATGTATTACGCCAGCAGTTCCGGTAAGCTCTTAAGAGGTCTGAATGCCGTAAAGGGCTCTTTATACTATTTCAATTCCAAAACGTGCAAAAAGACTGTAAATTCAAGGGTCACGATTCGATCTGATACGTATTACTTCCAGGCAGACGGAAAAGCTGCCAAAAGCCGCTGGATCCGTATCAACGGCAAATATTATTACTTCTACAGCTCCGGTAAGCTTGCAAAATCAACATGGGTAGGTAAATATTACGTCGATGCAACCGGTGCGAGAACCGATCGCCAGAAGCAGACCGGCTGGGTCACTGCAGATGGCAAAAAATATTACTTTGACAAGGAAGGCCATATGATCCGCAGCCGCTGGCTCTACTTCAACAGCGGCAACGACCGTTATTATATGGGCGCTGACGGTGCAATGGTTACCGGCCTGCAGACAATCGGCGGAAAGAAGTATTACTTCTATCCGGAAGGAAACCTCGCACGCAACACAACGATCGAGGTCGGTTCCAAGCAGTACACGATCAATGCAAACGGTGTTATCATTGCTGAAAAGAGCATCAAGATCCCGGATAGCTCCAAGGGAGCGGAAATTGCAAACTTCGCACTGAAGTATGTCGGCAATCCTTACGTTTATGGCGGTACCAGCCTGACAAACGGCGCTGACTGCTCCGGTTTCGTGCAGACTGTCTTTGCCAACTTCGGTATCACACTTCTGCGTGTGGCTGACGACCAGATGCATGGACCATCCTCTTATTACATCAATCTCGGATATAAAAAGGCTACTGTGGTCTCCGTCTCCGAGATGCAGCCTGGTGACCTTGTATTCTATGGCTCCGGCAACTATGCTTCCCACGTAGCGATCTACATCGGAGACGGTCAGATTGTTCATGCAAGCAATTCTCAGCCGTATCCAAAGGGAGGCATCAAAGTTTCTCCTTACAACTACCAGACACCGATCCGTATTGTACGGTACTGGAATTAAAAGCGTTATTCATTAAAACAGGGCTCTGACCGATAAGGTCAGGGCCCTGTTTTCTTGCCATTCTGTTTTCTGACTATTCTGTCTTCTTCCTGTAATTTGCTAACTTCTGTTTTTTAATCGTCTCTTCTCCACTTTCTCTGCTTTTTCTACATTTTATCACAATATACAAAACGTTCGTTCTTGAAAAACAACTATGTAAACCACATTATCCACACTATAAAATGTGGATAATGTGGATAACTCGGTGTATAAGTCTGTTTTCAATATTTTTTATCCACAGAATCTGTGGAAGAAAAGTGTATAAGCTTCTTATTCTCCTGCTGCGCCCTCCTGTTTTCTTTACTTTTTGTGCAATTTTACTTTACTTATTTTCGTTATTGTACCTTTTGTTTCAATAAACACATATGTTCATCTGACTTTTTCTTTTATTTTCTGACATTTTTATTTTTCAGGCAAATAACGCAAGGTAATTTTTCAGTCTGCAAGGCGGAGGAATGCTCCATAGCGGACTACAAAGATTGCTGACAACGCAGCAGATGGAAATTTACACCACAGTTATTTAGCGAAATGTCAACGATACCAGTACACTCAGCTCAGATACGTGACAAACTGATTTCCTGCCGCTTTAAACAATGCCTCACTGTCCTCCGGTCCGTAAAAATACGTCTCCGTTTCTCCCGGCTTTAACAGGATCAGATTTCCGTAATCATCGTATCCGGTGATGATCACACAGCCGCCGTCTGCTGCCGCAAGCACCGGTCGTTTATTGCTTACAAAATACAGAATCTCATCCAATGTACATCCGGTCAGATCAAGTACCGTCTTTCCAAGTGCAGATGACAACGCCGCTGTATCCATGCTGCCACTCTGGAATGCAACCGGAATGTTTTCTACCGGAATCTGTGCTGTATTTTCTTTGTTGCCTCGCTCCCATACAAATTCCTTTGCATCGTTTATCACAACGCCAACCTTTTCATCCGCTCTCCGAATCGCCTCACCGGCTGAAGTCCAGACACTCTCCAGGCTGCCTTCCGCATAGACATAGTACAGCTGCTCATGCTTCGTATTCGTTGGAATCGAAATATCAGCAGATTCATCTCCAACCAGCAGCTTTGCATTTACGGTCTGTACCTTCTTGTCACTCAGCCTCTGACCGACCCGCAGGATCGTCTCTCCGCCTTTTCTCGTTGACTGCTGCGTTGCTGCGCCGTACTCCACATTCTCTTTCGTATCGGAGCTTACAATATTATCCGCCGTTGTCTCCACATACGCAGTTCCCTGCTTTACGGTTCTTGTAAGCACCAGCATATTTTCATTTTTTTCTGCCTTCATCACATAAATTCCGTCCGGCTGATAATTTTTAACCTCTTCGCCGTCTTGGTCAATAATGGTCAGCCGGTACATCGGAAACAGCTGCTCGCCCTCATGCGCCAGATCCAGATCCAAGCTTCTGGCCGTTCCATATACAAGCGCCTCACCCATAAATGCAACCGGTCGGATCCGTTCATCCGATCCGCAGGTGATTTCCTGTACAGAACCGGTCTCCAGATCCATACGGTATAAGGTAGCTGAATCGTAGCGTTTACCTTCTTTCAGCCATGCAAAATACCGGTTTGAATCAGAGCTCGCATAGCATTCATTATGAATATCTTCTGCTACCGCCTCATACGCCTTCGTATTGAGATCAATCCGGTAAATAATGCCTTCCAGCAAAACATAAAAGCTGTCCTCATTGTCTGTAATATATGCCAGTGCATCCACATCAAGCTTCAGACGGTCATAGCTCTCCATCGATTGCAGAAATACCGACTCCTCCACCGTGGACGATGCCTGTTCATAATAATACAGGGCAACACCGTTTTCCCCCTCATGCGTCCCCCGGTTCATATAGCCAGAAACACAGAACCAGATATTTCCAGCTGCATCCACACGCAGAATTTTAATTTCGTTTTTATCATAAAAATCCCGATAATCCATGTTCTCCTTCTGCGGAAATCCAAAAACCCTTGTCATCCGTCCACTGTTGATCTCATAAGACCACAGCTCATTCTCCTGTACGAATGCCACAATGTTCTTGTTCGGATCCATCTCATATGAAATATCCGCCGAAGCAATTCCAAGATTAATTCCTTTTGTGCTGATCACATCAGCCTTTGTATCAAAGATCTCCTCTGTATTTCTTGTAAAATCAAGCAAAAATACACGGGAATCCGTATAGCGCAGCCGGTAAAATTCTTTTACATTATAAATTTCCGTAACTCCGGCATCGTTGATCGACGAAATCCGATAATCAAGTACAAACGAAGCAGTCGTTCCATTGATATCCACGAGGCTCGGTGCAGGCTTATAATAGACCTGCGGATTCAGATTCTGCCACATCAGACGCGAGACCGAATCGTGAATATTTACGGATGACATGGAAGAACGCTGATCCGTCGTTTCGTTCGGCTCCACTGCTGCCGCCAGCGTACTTTCATCCGTCTTATTTACACATTTTTCGTAGAAGCCTGCAACAAAATCAAGATATTCCTTCAGATGCAGTCCGTCCTTAAGCAGAAGCCTTGTATAAAAATAAATATCCCTGCCTCCCGCCGTGACCTGGATCTGCAGAATGTATTCCTGGTTCATCAGCATTTTGTTCTGAATCTGCAGTGTTGCGTTCAGGTAATTATTTTCTTCCTTAAGCTGGATCACCCTCGTATTTTCCAAGGACTCGCTTCCGTCCAGGTTCAGCACCTCATACGACACATTTTCCACGCTCATATCAAACGGCTGAATCTGAATATCCAGCTGATGATCATCATTCAGTACCGTGACTGTATCACGGATATAGCTGACATCCATTTTTGATGCATAGCCATGCAAACAGTTGTAGCTGACTCCATTGTTTCGAATATAGACAAGCGGAAATGTCGAGCTTGCCATTTCTTCTGCCTCCACCGGCAAAGACTGGTTGATCCACCGTTCAAACAGTACAACCGCAGCAAAAAAGATCACCGCCAGTATGACTGCGTGCACGGCCACATTTTTGACTGTTCTCAGTTTTTCACGCATTCTTTTCCTCCTCTGACTGTTCCTTAGCCGCCTGCTCTGCACATGCTGCGGAACCATCCACTTGTGTTCTGCCTGTCATCCGCTCTGCTCCGCCTGCCGCCTGTTCTGCTCTGCCCCCTGTCTGCTCTGTTCTGCCTCCTGCCGCCTGCCGGGCATCGGTCACAGTTTTTTGAGCTTCAAGCAGAGTCTGAAGCGTCGGATGCACATGCAGGCAATCCATACATGCCTGCAGGGATCCCTTCTCATTTCTCCTGATTTTCTCCGGTTCCTTTACCGCACGGATCAATATATTTTTCGGCGTATGCTCCATATCGATAAATTCAAGTACCTGCACCTGATAGCCCGCCTGCTCCAGCATCGATGCGCGCAGGCCATCAGTGAGAAGCGCTGCGATTCGCTCCTTCAAAAGTCCATATTTCAGTACCGGCTCCAACAGTTCATTTCTGATCTGACGGTTCAGTTCATGCTGGCAGCACGGCACGGAAAGAATCGCTTTTGCATTCCACAGGACAGCCTTGGCCAGTGCATAATCCGTCGCTGTATCACACGCATGCAGCGTCACTACCAGATCTACCTGATCACTCCCCTCATAATCCGCGATATCGCCGTGCAGAAATTTCAGTTTTTCATACCCAAATTCTTCTGCCAGTGCATTACAATGGGCAATCACATCCTCTTTCAGATCGAGTCCCGTGATCCGCAGATCAAAGCCCTTTTTTTCATGCAGATAGTAATACATTGCAAACGTCAGATATGACTTTCCGCATCCAAAATCAATCATCGAAATTTCCCTGTCCCGACTCAGAACCGGGCAGATATCCTCGATAAATTCCAGAAAGCGATTGATCTGGCGAAATTTATCGTACTTCGCCTTTACGACCTTCCCCTCCGGCGTCATGACACCAAGCTTTACCAGAAACGGCACCGGCTCACCCTCCGGCAGCAGGTACTGCTTCGTGCGGTTGTGGCTCAGGTCAGCCTTCGCCGCCGGTGTGCTTCTTTGCTTCGTCTTTACCGTCACTTTTCCTTTTTTGCTGACCAGCACAGAGGCGGTCTGCGTCATGGTTTCTGCCTGCAGCTGCCGGTAATCCTCCTCCAGCCACCTTTGCACTTTATGTATCATTTCTTCCTTTGTATTATTCGTATGAAATTCTTTTTTCCCATCCCAGCATGCGGCCTGAAAAACAAGTACTCCACGATGCTCCATTGGACGGATCCGTACACGCTGATAGGCCTCTTTTCTCTTCGCTCCACTCAAAATAATCATCCGAAGCTTTTCATCCAGAATCGCTTCCAGCAGTTCTTTTAATTCTTCCATCATACTCTCCTTTTCAAAGCTGTCCTTCCTGCCGGATCATACAGCAAATGGATCGCAGCTACTACCTTACAGCTTTGTTCTTCAGTATACTATCTGCAGCGAATTTGAACAAGTTTTTTATCTTCCGTCAGCATCTCCTGCAGCGTCTCCTGTGCATTTCCTCAAGCAGCATCAGTCGGATCATATCTTCCGGCCAGTTTCCTCTCCGTCTTTTCGACGGCTTCGACCGGTACTGCATGATCAGCATTTCGTCCTTCTGTGGCTGCTCCACCGGCTCAAACAGATCCTTTACCCGCTCCAGTACTTTATCACCGATACGAAGCACCGTTTCATAATCCGGTCTCTCATCGTACATCATACTTCCCTCATATTCCAGCTCATCACATACTTCCTCAATATATGGCAGCAGAACCCTGGCCGTTTCTGGGTACATCGTCTGCAGACGGCGCAGATCACGCTCCCTTGACTCCTGCTCCCTGATATGCCACATCATTTCGCCCTGCGGCTCCTCCTCTTCCTCGTACTGATTCCGGCCGCTGCTCTTGCCTAGTGGTTCCTCTTCTCCTTCGTACTGATTCCAGCCGCTCATTTCCCTTTCCCGGTCGATCTCCTCCAGGTTCATATTTGCGCTTCTGCATGACATTTCATTATTATACCCCATAAGTATCACATTCCTTTCTTAATAATTTCTTACTCTTTGCAGAAGAGGTCCAGCGGATATTTCCCTCGGATTTTTTGACTTCTTCTATTATAAATAATATATGAGCATCCGCTTCCCAAAGTTCAGACTCCGTCATAAGCATCCCATCCCATCGCTTAGTGCTCCGCGCACTTGAAGCGAGGGAATGCTTATCTGCGGTAAAGCGGACATTCGCAATCCACTTCGCTACTTGCTCATGCACGCCACATTTTCCAATCTCCTCTGTACAAATCCTCTGCCCGGTTGTATACTGTGTTACTGAAATCAAAGCCGCTGCTTCCGGTTCGCTTTAGATGCCGGACTGCGCTGAGGCTTTTCGCCCTGTGCAATCGGCTTTGCAGACAAACGAATTCGAGCGTGACTAAAAAAGCCTTTTTCAGACACGCTCTAGTGTAACAGCATCATATGGAGGTTTTCTCATGGCAAAAAATAAAGAACTGAAAACAAACGCAATGCGGATTCTGGACCGCATGAAAATTTCTTATCATACGTATTCTTACGAATGTGATGAATTTACCGATGCACAGCACACCGCGGATCAACTCGGTTTTGCGCATGAAATCATGTTTAAAACACTCGTCACGGTAAGCCCGTCGGGTGAGTATTACGTCTTCGTGCTTCCGATCGACGATGAGCTGGATCTGAAAAAAGCCGCCCACGAAGCAGGTGTCAAATCGCTGGCGATGATCCACGTAAAGGACATCACCGCAATCACCGGCTATGTGCGCGGCGGCTGTACCGCCATCGGTATGAAAAAACAGTATCCTGTTTTCGTGCATGAATCCGCACAGTCCCTGCCAAAAATGATCGTAAGCGCCGGAAAAATCGGGCATCAGATGGAGCTTGCTCCGGAAGATTTCATCGCGGCAAGCAATGGACGGTTCTGTGCGATTGTAAGGAACTGACACTGGCTATGACAGTGCGATTGTAAGAAACTGATACAGGCTATGACAGTGCAATTGTAAGAGACTGACACCGGCTATGACAGTGCGATTGTAAGAGACTGACACTGGCTATGACAGTGCGCATCTAAGTCAGGCGGATATTCGCAATCGGATTTACGGACAAGTGAGTGGTATATTATTTTGAACGCAGATAAGCGAAGCGACTGCGTTCATGAAATATCATAAGGGGGAACCCACTTGCGGAATCTCGTAAGGAGGGATCCGTTTACGGGAGGATTCCTTACGAGCCCAGATTCCTTACGAGCCCAGATTCCTTACGAGCCCAGATTCCTTACGAGCCTGGATTCCTTACGAGCCCAGATTCCTTACGAGCCTGGATTCCTTATGATCCTACAAGTAGCGAAGCGCATTGCGAATGTCCGCTTTACAACAATACACCAATCGAGTAGGAGGCGGTGACTAACCGCCGTCCTCTCACGCCACCGTGTGTACCGTTCGGTACACGGCGGTTTCAATAGTTGATGTGCATGGACTGATAGGCTGTGGTTAAATCATAGAATCCCCAGTTTATCAGTCTTTCTTTACTTAACCCCCAGTTTACCGCTTTGTTTCCGGCATTAAACCAGTATCCTTTTCGGTCATAGGCGATTGTTGTCGCATAGTGGCTGTCTACTCCCAGTCCTATCAACTTTCGCATCTCCCCCCAATACCCCGAGTCAATTCCTCACTGCCAGCACAATGCTGTCAACGCCAAGCAGAATCAGGTAAAAACAGATCAGCCAGTCTGCCGACATCACTGTGATCCACGGCCTTACGATCATCAGGCA
>CAKRPI010000069.1 GCA_934376945.1 uncultured Lachnospiraceae bacterium
GGCGCAGAATCTCGGTACTTCCGGACTGAAGCGGCAGATGCAGGTGACGGCAGATTTTTTTGGAGTGCTTCATTACGTGGATCAGTTCATCAGAGAGATCCTTCGGATGTGAAGTCATGAAACGGATGCGTTCCAGCCCATCGATTTTTTCCACTTCTGTGAGCAGCTGTGCGAAGGTCATAGGATGCTCCAGATTTTTTCCATAGGAGTTGACGTTTTGACCAAGAAGCATAATTTCTTTTACGCCGTCTGCGACAAGTGTCCGGATTTCTTTTAAGATATCCTCCGGTTTTCGGCTTCTCTCACGACCGCGGACGTAAGGAACAATACAGTAGCTGCAAAAGTTGTTGCAGCCGAACATGATATTGACGCCTGATTTGAAGGAATAGGTGCGCTCTGCCGGAAGATCCTCGACGATTTTGTCGGTATCTTTCCAGATATCAAATACCGTGCGGTCAGATTCCATTGCGGTGGTCAGAAGTTCGGCGAATTTATAAATGTTGTGAGTACCGAAGACGAGGTCAACGAAACGATAGCTTTTTTTCAGCTTTTCAATAACCTCCGGCTCCTGCATCATACAGCCGCACAGACTGATCAGCATGTGCGGATTCTTTTTTTTCAGACCGTTCAGATAGCCAAGTCGTCCATATACCTTCAGATTTGCATTTTCGCGGACGGTACAGGTGTTGTAGAGTACAAAATCCGCTTCTTCGTTTTCTGTAAGTTCATAACCGATCAGCTCAAGAATTCCGCGCAGCTTTTCAGAATCACGGGCATTCATCTGACACCCGAAGGTTTTGATGCAGGCCTGAAGTTTCCGGCCAAGCTCTGCCTCTTTTTTGGCAAGCAGGACGCGTGCCTTTTTCATGAAGTAGTACTGGCGCAGTGGTTCCTGTGCCGGTGCATCGAGTGTCAGGTCGATCTCGTCAAAGTTTATTTCATTTGTCATTGAATATCCTTTCTGGGGGTTACGGCCGTACCTGGCCGTTTCCAAAGATAATATATTTTACAGTCGTCAGTGCTTTCAGTCCCATTGGTCCGCGTGCATGCAGCTTCTGTGTGCTGATTCCGATTTCAGCACCAAAGCCGAATTCAAAACCATCTGTAAAACGGGTGGAGGCATTGACGTAAACGGCTGCAGCATCAATTTCATCAAGAAAACGGAGTGCATTGCTGTAATTTTCTGTGATGATTGCTTCGGAATGGCCGGTGTTATAACGGTTAATGTGCAAGATGGCTTCATCAAGGGAACGAACTGTTTTGACGGAAAGAATGTAATCAAGATATTCTGTTCCCCAGTCTTTTTCAGAAGCGGCCAAAATGTGATCGGATATTCCGCCAAGCGCATCAAGAGCGGAAGAATCGCATCGCAATTCCACATGATGCTCATCCAGCTTTTTTTTCAGTGCGGCAAGCAGCGGCTTCTCTATTTTTTCATGTACAACGATAGATTCACAGGCATTGCAGACACCAATCCGCTGTGTTTTTGCATTGTTTATGATCTGCACTGCCATGTCGAGATTGGCGCTTTCATCTACATAAATATGACAGTTTCCGGTACCGGTTTCGATGACCGGGATGGTACTGTTTTTCACAACAGCCTGAATCAGCCGTGCACTTCCGCGCGGAATCAGTACGTCAACGTATTCACGCAGCTGCATGAAGCGTGTCGTTGTCTCACGGTCTGTGGATTCTATCAGCGAAACAGCATTTTCGCAGACGCCGCAGTCATGCAGTGCTTTGCGCAGAATGGATACAATTGCCTGGTTGGAATGAATGGCATCGCTTCCGCCTTTTAAGATTGCGGCGTTGCCTGTTTTGAAGCACAGACCAAAAGCGTCTGCCGTGACATTCGGTCTTGATTCATAGATGATTCCAACGACACCAAGCGGTACCCGTTTCTGACCGATCATCAGTCCGTTCGGACGTTTTTTCATCTCTTCGATTTCACCGATCGGATCATCAAGTGCTGCAATCTGACGCAGGCCCTCGGACATTCCGTAAATGCGGTCTTTGTTTAATGCCAGGCGGTCCTGCAGTCCATCCGGCATTCCATTCTTTTTTGCTGCAGCAAGATCTTTTTCGTTGGCTGCGATCAGTTGTTCATAGTATTCTTCCAAATACGCGGCTGCCCGAAGCAGGGTTTCATTTTTGGTATTGGTAGAAATACGGCGCAGGGAAACTTCTGCATTTTTTGCATCTGCTCCGATGCGGGTAAGCAAAGTATCCGGATCTGCAAAAGTCCGTTCTTCTGTAAAAAGATATTGTGGACGGATATCATGCGGTGCAGATGGCACTTCCTCTACTATTTGAAAATCAAATGCAGCAGCAACGGTCGTATGGTGCGGATGAGCACTGAGATATCGGTCGTAAAAGCCTTTTCCATATCCACAGCGGTTGCGGGACGCATCGAATCCAACGCCTGGTACGATTAAAAGGGCATTCTCGTCATCAGCGGGGGTTACGGCGTCTGGCTCTGGAATCTGAAAATAGCCCGGATGGAGGTCATCGTAAGAGGTGATATAAAAATAGTCCATCGTCTCACCGCTGACTTTTGGAGCTGCGACTTTTTTTCCAAGCTGCCACGCGCTCCTGATCAGTTCCTGCATGCAGACCTCGCCGTTATAATCCATGTAAGTATAAATACAGTCTGCTTTTTGAAATTCAGGAAGCGCAATGATTTTTTTGCAGATCACGCTGCTTTTTTCAGCAATTTCTTCCTGTGACAGACTTTTTCTTCTGGCAAATACAAAACGTCTAATTTCCTTTTTTTCCATAGCGTGCCTCGTATTTTTCTCCAAGATTTTCAATGCTGCCGTCTTTGTTTACAATATCGATATGATCAAGCTGACTTTTGAGGTTGCCGCGAATTGCTTCGAGGTATTCACTGCGGAGCATGGCCTGTTCTCTTCGCTCCGGTTCAGTCAGTCCTTCTGCTTTTGATTTACGTGCAAGTTCGTTGATGCGTGCTAATTTGTTTGAATCCATACTGTGTTGCCACTCCTTTTTTGTTGGTCAGATATTGGCTGGTTACTCTTCAAGAATATCTGCAAGATAAAAATTTTCGTCATAGCGTCCTGCAAAGAGGGTACCGATCGGCTTTCCCTGTAAAAGCCGGTGAATGACATGAAAGTCATCCCCGTTTGCAATGATCATATCAGCTCCGGAGGCTGTTGCAATCCGTGCGGCGGAAAGCTTTGTGGCCATTCCTCCGGTACCGACATTACTGCTGCTGCCCTTCGCCATTTTCATATAATGTTCGTCAACTTTTTCTACGAGATCAATGAAATGTGCTTGCGGATTTTTGTGCGGATCATCCGTGTACAGTCCATCAATATCAGACAGAAGAATCAGCAGATCTGCATGTGTCAGAGCAGCTACGATAGCGGAAAGCGTATCATTGTCACCGAATTCGATTTCATAGGTGGAAACAGTGTCATTTTCATTGACGATTGGAATTGCACCGATCTTCATAAGTTCATCAAAGGTGTTGGAGGCATTCATACGACTCAGATTGTCGGTCATGGTATTTTTGGTCATAAGAATCTGAGCGGCGCGGTGTCCATATTCACTGAACAGCTTCTGATATGTCATCATCAGCTGTGCTTGCCCAATCGCAGCGCATGCCTGTTTTTCTGCCACATTGGACGGACGATGATGAAAGCCGACCGCCTGTCTGCCAACGGCAATTGCTCCGGAGGAGACGAGAATCACATCTTTTCCTGTGTTTTTCAGATCGCACAGCTCGCGTACAAGTACTTCAAGCTTGGTCAGATTCAGTGCGCCTGTCTGTTCATGAGTAATGGAGGAACTGCCGATTTTTATGACAATACGCTGCTTGCCTTTCAGCTTTTCTCTGAAATCCATTTTGAATCTCTCCTTTTTGTATGATTAATATTGCTACTCAGAGTCAGTCGTAAAACAGGTCGCGAAGCGACTGCGTTCAAAATATGGTGCATTTTGTCAGTTTAACGCAGCAGTCCTGCTTTGTGCAGAAGGCGGATGAGTACATGACCTTTTGGAAACATAACAAGTTCCGCTTCCGTAATGCCATGGAAAGAAATCATACCGATTCCGTATACACATATGCCGGCAAGAATTCCCATCATTGTGGAAATGGTATTTCCGGCAAACATATGAAAGACACTGTAGATGATGTATGCCGCCGCGCCCATAATGATCGAGACAATGACTGGAACAAGAAAGGTTTTGTACCATTCCTGTCGGTAGCCGAGAAAGCGGCTGATCGCGACTGCATTTAAAATGCAGACGATAAATGCAAAGAAAATATTTGCATAGACAACTGCATAGATATTCAGGTTAAATACTGTCAGCAGAACATAAAGCAGAATAAAATGCAGAACAAGTGCAATGCTGTTGTTGATAAGCGGAGTCTGCAGTTTTCCAAGTCCCTGCAGAATGCCGGTCGTCAGTGTGGAAAGTGCATAAAGAATAATCATCAGAGCACCGGCCTGCATGATACCTGCTGCAAGCGCTCTTCCATTTTCAAGGTTTGGGTAAAGCATGGTGAGGATCGGCTGTGCAAGCGCCGCCATTCCTGCAGCACAAGGAATCGTGATGATCATGGTAAAACGAATGGAGGTACGAATCTTCTGCTTTGCTTCGCGTTTATTGTGATTTGCCATTGCCGCGGTCAGGCTCGGAACAACCGAAGGTGCAAGACAGGAAGCCAGCGACAGCGGAACATTCATCAGAACACGGAACTGGCCGGAATAAATCCCCCAGATTGTACCGTACTGTGATTCAGTATAGCCCTGGCTGCGCAGAACTTTATTAAAGATGCCCTGATCGGCCACGTTGCTGATGTTGTAGATGAGCGTGCTCAGAACAATCGGTACAATCGTGAGCATCATGGACCGGTAGATGATCTTTGAGGATTCGTTTTTACCACTGTGATCGTGACGCATCTGTCTGCGGATCGCTGGTTTCTGCATGGTATAGACGAACATCATAAAGAGCATTGCGACTGTGATGCTGGCAACTGTACCAAATGTACCTCCGGCTGCACCCCAGGCAGGTCCAAGTGAGTCATTCCCGTTCTTGGCGGCAAGCGACATGCCGTAGTTGTACATGATTCCTGCGCAGACGACGGTGACAATTGCATTGACAATTTGTTCTATGACTTGTGAGACTGCAGTGGGCACCATATTGGAATAGCCCTGGAAGTAGCCGCGAAATGTACCGACGATCGCAAAGATAAAAATGGCCGGGGCAAGCACCCGCAGACCATAGACGGCAAGCTCATAAGAAAGAAAATACTTTGTGATTATGCCGGCAAAGATGTATGTAAGCAGCGCCAGTGCACCGCCGGAAATAACGGCAAACCGCATGGCACACAGAAATACCTTGTGTGCATTTTTATACTCTCCTTTATGAAGACGTTCAGAAACCAGCTTCGAGACTGCAAGCGGCAGTCCGAAGCTGGAAATCATAAGCACAATGTTATAAATTTCGTTTGCGGTGGAATAATAACTGTTTCCTTCGTTTCCGAGGATATTTGTCAGGGGGAAACGATAAATCATTCCGATCAGCTTTGCAATGATAGATGCAGCTGCCAGAATGGATCCCTGAACCAGGTAATTTTTACTGTCTTTCTTTTTCTCTTTCTCGTTCACGTTTGACCTCTTGTATTCAGCCGGTATAAGATGCGGTGTCCGGATAAACAGCTGCTTTGTCACTGTAGGAATCCAGAATGATGCATACCCACGTCTTGCCCTGATTCAGGGTTATTTCATTTCCGTTGCTGTCATAGTAATGGGTAACACCGAAATTTTCATTGGCATAAGGTTCTTCTGTATTAATTGTATCTTTTTTCCACGTAACATCAATCGCTTTTCCGTTTGTGATAAATTTACCTGTACCGCCTGAAAGCACGTCGATATTGAGATAACCGTTATCATCAAATTTTTCCCACGGGCAATATTGGAAAATGATGTTATCATATTTCAGAGAGTTGCCGGTCAGGTAATCCGTCTGTAAATCTCCGTACTGATAACGGGTGTATTTTCCGCTTTCTTCGTCGTAGACAAAGTAAGGGTGGTTGTATTCATAACCGGGAGCCGCAACGACAGCATCCTCTCCTTCATCCAGGGTAACACGTTCCCCATCAGCTGCAAACTGATAATGGCCGTTTGTGCCAAGATATTCATCCGAGTATTCTGTTGGATAATTCATATAATCAATTCCTGCCTGAATACGGTCGTAATCGGTAAATACGTTGTGCGGAGCAGGAAAATCATCAGAACGATAGTAAACCGTGTCACCGACAGCATCCAGTCCGCTTAAATTCAAAGTGGAAGGAAGGTTCAGAAGATCAAGTGCATAGACAGCCTGCCCAAAATGAAGATAATACGTATTAAATTCACGTGCAAAATAAACGTAATAATTTCTGCAGCTGCGGACGCTTCCGATTCGTTCCACATCCTGGTAATCTTCAAAAATGCCCATCAGCCTTGTGATACCGCCTTCTACCGGCGCTTCATAGACAACTTCTGCATTGGTGATACCGGACTGCGGAAGTGCATCCTGAATGTTGTTGAGCATAACAGAAATTGCTTTTTTGCGTCCGATCGATTCAGGAACGAGCTTACCCGTTAGAAAGCTGCGAACCATACCGTTTTCTTCTGCAGATACGGAATATGTTCCGGCAAACAGTGTGCCAAGCATGACAGCTGCTGCAGTTACAGCTGTGAGTCGTTTCCAGTTTTTCTTTTTCATAGGCTGTTCTCCTTTTTATTGTCTGCTGATATTAAGCTGCTGCAGAATTTCTTCCTGCAGACGTTCCATTTCATCGGCCTCGTCTTTGGTCATATGATCATAGCCCATAAGATGCAGCATACTGTGTGCGATCAGAAATGCATACTCTCTTTTACGGGAATGTCCGTATTCTTCGGCCTGTGCGGCTACCTTGTCTGCAGAGATTACAATATCACCAAGCAGAAGCTCTCCGGAATCGGGATCAAAGCAGTCCTCTCCATCTTCTTCAAGAATTGAAAAATCTCCCGGTTTCTCATAAGCGACCATCGGAAATGAGAGAACATCGGTAGGCCGGTCGATATCACGTTGCTCAAGATTGATGCGATGGATCTCTTCATCGCCTGTGATCAGAATACTGACCTGTGCTTCGTAAGGGCAGTCCATATAATCAAGGGCACAGGAAACGACATCCTGTGCGATCTGATACAGATCAAGACCGAGATCCAGACTGCTTTCATTTTCAAAATCAATGGTCATACGATTCCTCCTTATGCGCCATGCTGTTCAGGAGAAGTACGTCTGTATTTTGCAGTACGTTTCTCCTTGGCGTTTTCTTTTTTTTCATAATCTTCATAAGCAGTAACAATTTTCTGTACCAGCGGATGGCGCACAACATCTTTGCTTGTTAACTGGCAGAAGGAAATTTCATCTACTTTTCCAAGAACCTTCATTGCTATATCAAGGCCGGACGGCATACTTCCCGGAAGATCCTTCTGAGTCTGATCACCGGTCACAACAACCTTGGATCCGAAACCGATTCGGGTCAGGAACATCTTCATCTGTGCCGGAGTAGTATTTTGTGCTTCATCAAGAATAATAAAGGCATTATCAAGCGTACGCCCACGCATATAGGCAAGCGGTGCAACCTCGATCAGTCCTTTTTCCATATTTTTGAGAAAGCTGTCGGGTCCCATGATCTGATACAGTGCATCGTAAAGCGGACGCAGGTAAGGATCGACTTTGCTTTGCAGATCTCCCGGAAGAAATCCCAGCTTCTCTCCTGCCTCAATGGCGGGACGTGTCAGAATGATCCTGCTGACTTCTTCATTTTTAAATGCGGTAATTGCCATCGCCATTGCCAGGTATGTTTTTCCGGTACCGGCAGGACCGGCACCGAAGACGATCATTTTTTTGCGGATAGCATCCACGTATGCTTTCTGCCCCAATGTTTTCGGCTTGATCGGTTTTCCGTTTATTGTGTGACAGATACAGTCTCCGTCGATATCCACGACTGCATCCTGCTTTTCTTCATAAGACAGGGAAATTGTATAATCCACATTCTGCTCAGTGATTGGTGTTCCGCGGACAGCCAGAGCGTCAAGGCTTTCAAAGATTTTTTTCGCGCGCAGTGCATTTGTCGGACTGCCCAGAATCCGAATCTCCCCGTCTCGGCTCAGTACGGTAACCTGAAGTGCACGTTCGATTTTCTTGACGTACTGGTCAAATTGACCGAAAAGTTCTTTCTGGCGCTCTGCCGGGATGGTCAGAGTCATTTCAATCATACTCATCTTGCGGTAATTCCTCCTTAACATCCGATTCTGCGATTCGTCTGACGGCAGTTTCTTCTGCTGTCAGTGTTCCCGATGCAACTGCGGATTTTTCAGTCCATTCTATTTTAACATTATTTTCAAATATTTGAACCCCTTTTTCCTCTAAATTTTTCATAAATAACTGTAAATTTACCTGCAAAAGAGACAAAAGCTGTTCATTTGTGAGAGATATCTGTTGATATTCGTATTCTTTTACGGTATATGTTTTTAGGAAGATGGGCAGATAAAAATTTTCAAGCAGATGCAGCTGGTGTATTTCCGCAGTGATGTCACAGCATATCCCGGATGGGAACGCAGAAAAAAGAGAAAACGGATGTTCCAGTATTTCCATGGAAGTGCGCTTCCAGATCCGGCCTGTGTACACTTTTTTCTGAAGGATTCGCGCTTGCTGGTCGGAGTACGGAAGCTCGTAACGGATTCGAATGTCAGCATCGGCCGCAGTATAGCGGTAATGACTGATTTCACCGTTGTCGTCGTATACCGGAAGGATACCTGTGACAAGAAGCTGCCCCTCTTTTACGGATTCTCCGGCAGAGACAAGCGGCAGGCCACTGCGCACGTAGATTGAGATGACCGTACCGCTTTTGGATGCGGCAAGTCCGGAAACACTTTCAGGAGACACCGTTCCGTCATTTTCGGTCGAAAGTAAGGGGGCATTTTTTGAGAAACGTCCCTCATGGACATGAATGTTGAGCCGTGTACCGGTGAGTTCTACCGAAGTCCATGAAAGTGAGGGAAATTCCTCCCGCAGACTGTCTGCAAGATTTTTACAGTCGATATTACTCTTTTTCATTCCGTGAAATACGCCTTCACGACTCAGATATTCAAACAGAACATCATCGGTCAGCGTAATATTTCCGTCAATTCGGATATTCCAGATGTGAGAAGAAAGCCAGAATAAAAGAAAAAGAGAAGCAAAAATCCCGGGAAGGAACAGCTTCCGGCGTCGGAAAAAGGAAAGCAGAAAAGGCAAGCCGCAGCGTCTGACAATCCGCAGTCGGACATGACTTTTCCGCAGAATAGGACGAAGGGCAAAAAAGTCTTTTTTCAGAAGGCACGCTTCATAAGATTTACCGGACAAAGTGAGATTCCAGAGACGTATCCGGTGATAGGCGCAGAGATTAAAAAAACGGCTGCACGCTTCACCGGAAATCCGGATTTGTATGTAACCCTTTGCAAAATCCAGAAAATGAGCTTCCATATCAGCCTCCGGTTCCAAGGGAGCATATTATTCTGGAAAAAACAGACTTTTGATGTGGCCGGAAATCTCGATTTCATCTTTTGTGTAGGATTCAATTTCAAGATTTCTTCCCAGAACAGAAAGAACTCCCTTTCGTGTCAGAAGTCGGATTTCTGCACAGGAATAACAGGAAATACCACGAAAATTTTCCACTCGCACATAATTCTGTCCGTGAAGAGAGACAAATACGTTTCCTTTTTCAAGATCTTCCGGAAGCTGGAGAGCCTGAAATATGTGGCCGGAATCAGAACGCTGTTTTTTTGCCATATGTCTGCTCCACTGTTTTATTATTCAGTATATGAGCAGTGAATCAGTACTATTCCTGCTTGCTCAGGCTATGAAAGACGCAGATAGCTGCCTGAGCGGTTCAGGAAAAGAAAGAGATGAGATGCTTCAGATAAGTGTGCAGTACAAGTGTATTACTATTTAGAATTTCATGTTTTGTGCCTGGTACACGGATAAGAGCTGCATTGAGGCCTCTCCGCTTCAGCTTTCGGATGAACCGTTCCTGTTCTTTTTTTGACACAAGCCGTTCATCCTGTGCCTGAAACAGAAGAACCGGTATCTGAATCTGAAGGTATCCGCGATGCTGCAGATAACGATTCAGTTCTGCTGCAGCGTGCAGCCAGCCGTAAGAAGGTGCAGAGAGCTGGAACAAGGGATCCTTTTTTCTTTTTTCCTGATAGAGATCAAACCTTGATCTGGAAGTACCGCAGCTTTTTTCGAACGATTCCGGTTTTCCGTACGGCTTCTGACCAGCTACATACCGGTCAGAGCGTCCGTTGCGGCAAAAGTGAGCAGCAATTCGTTTCGCAGTCCGATATGGCACCGGCATGGTCAATGGACGAATCATCGGAGAAGAAAGGATTGCTTTTGTAAACAGCGCCGGATCTGCTGATATGGCTGCAGCTGCAATTCCGCCGCCCATGGAATGACCGTAAAGATAAAGAGGAAGAGGAACGGCATGCTTTATACGTCTTGCCGTAAAAAGAAGATCCGAAACGTAACGCTGCCAGGAGTCAACATGCACAAGGGATGGATCATCTGTCAGCCGATAGCTGTGTCCGTGACCGCAGTGCTCCGGGAAGCAGACATGATAGCCTCTTTGCAGCAGATAATAAATAAATTCTTTGTATTTTTCGATATTTTCCGTGAATCCATGTGAAACGAGAATTGTTCCTTTGGCTTCTTTTTCTGTGCGGTAAAGCAGTACGTGAATTGTGCGGTCTGCCTCACGGGCGAGGAAAAAGGAAGCGCCGTGCGCATTTAAATAAGGCTCTACAATTTCATGCATTGCCCTTGTATAGGTTTGTTCGGTAAACAATGCGGTCATAGCTGAATCTCCTTTCTGCCAGATGGCGGTGTGACTGTTTGCCGTAACTGTTTATGAAAGTATTAAGAGGTAGAATCAAATCATAAATGTGGGTCATTTGTGATAAGGTTCCCCTTTGATAATGCGGAAACAACGGTAAATCTGCTCGAGCAGGATGACCCGCATCAGCTGATGGGGAAATGTCATCGGGGAAAAACTCAGATGCTCATCTGCTCTTTTCTGAACAGCTTCCGACAGTCCAAGGGAACCGCCGATCACAAAACAGATGTGACTTTTTCCCTGAACGGTAAGCTGTTCCAGGTGTGCGGCAAGCGCTTCGGAAGAACGCTGTTTTCCCTGAATAACAAGCGCGATGACATAAGCATCTTCGCGGATGCTCTGAAGAATCCGCTGCCCTTCTTTTTCTTTAATCTGCATTTCCAGCGCTTCACCGGCTCCGTCCGGTGTTTTTTCATCAGGAAGCTCGAGAATTTCAAGACTGCAGTAACGGGAAAGTCGTTTGCTGTATTCCGCAATGGCATCTCGAAAAAATTTTTCTTTGATTTTTCCTACTGTGATTAAAGTGATTTTCATGAAAACTCCTTAGCAAACTGTGCATGTTCGCTTTGTAATGCTTTATAATTTTTATAATAATATAAAAGCCGGATGGCGGAGAAACTGCCATCCGGCTTCTTCTTATTATTAATTTTTTGATTTCAGGAATTCATCGATTCCTTTCGCAGCTGCTTTTCCGGCACCCATTGCAAGGATAACGGTAGCGGCACCTGTTACGGCATCTCCGCCGGCAAACACACCATTCTTGGAGGTCTGACCGGTGGTCTCGTCTGCTACGATGCATTTTCTGCGGTTCGTATCAAGACCGATAGTCGTTGAAGAAATCAGCGGGTTCGGTGAAGTACCAAGGGACATGATGACGGTATCAACATCAAGGTCAAACTCGGATCCCGGAACTTCTACCGGACGTCTTCTTCCGGATGCATCCGGCTCGCCAAGCTCCA
>CAKRPI010000070.1 GCA_934376945.1 uncultured Lachnospiraceae bacterium
CCTTTGCACAAAAAGCTTATCACCGGAATACCTGGTATCCGTCCTGATCAGCCATTCCAGCTGATTCAGATACTGCATATCACATTGTTTCAACAGTTCCCATAAGTCCTCCCGATTCTTTCCCGGAGCTCTTTCGCTGATAAAAACCGGCGTTATATTCTCTCTGATATACAATTCTTTTTTAAGATCCCGGTCCAACCCCTGGATTCCCTGAAAATCATTTGCACTAAGCAGGCTGATTACGCTATAATTGGGTCTTATTTCATAAAAAAAACTCTCATCTTCCCGCTCAGTATATACAATCTCAGCAACCTTATATGTAAAATTGTACTCATCCGTCAGGCAAATATCTCCACGAGTCACTGCTTCTCTCATTTTATTAACTTCGCATCGCCCTTCTCTTACTCAAACCTCGTGCGTCATTTCATGCCAGGCTTCTCCGCCCCAGGTTGAATTTGCAGAGCCAAGGTCTTTAAATCCGAATCTCTTATACATTTCTACTTTCTCATCGAGGCAGGTCAGCACCAGCTGAGCACGCCCTCTTTCCTTCTCGCGTTTCAGATACTGGCATACGATCTCGCGTGCAAGACCCTGGCGACGGTATTCCGGGCGCACATCCAGTCCAAGCAGCATGACATTCTTGCCATTTGCATCGTGAAGGGTGATATCGGTGAAGAATTCGTCCCGGAACAGGGGCTCATTGGTGGCAACACCGTTTAAAAAGCCTGCGATTTTTCCGTTTTCGCGGTCGTATGCCACAAGGAAAAGCTCCGGTGCTTTTCCAATCCGTTCAGTCATTGCCTTCGGTGAGCACGCTTCGTTTGGCGGAAAGCAGATCTGCTCGATCTCGATTACTTCCTGTGTTTCTTCTGTTTTGATATCTCGAAATTCGTAACGTTCTGTAAGTTCTGTTTTCATTTTTGCATCCTTTTCTTTCTGATTTTTTGTCTCTTTTTATCTGCAAGACCGTTCCAGTCCATTCCATTCAGATATTCTTTCACTCTGCCGTGATCCGCTTGCCAAGACTTTTCATCCCAGCCCAAAAGACTTCCGCAAAAGTGCTTCGAGTTCCTCATACGTTTCCACTGCATTGACTGCATCACGAAGCTTTGCGGAATTCGGAAATCCGGCGGTGTACCATGCGATGTGCTTGCGCATTTCGCGCATACCGGTATATTCACCTTTAAATTCCAGCTGCATTTTTGTATGACGCAGCATCATTTCAAATACCTCTTCCTTCGATGGCCGTTTGGGAACCGGTCTGCCCTCCAGGTACGCTGTAATCTCCCGGAACAGCCATGGGTTGCCGCGCACGGCACGTCCGACCATCACGCCGTCGCAGCCGGTCTCGTCCAGCATGCGCTTCGCACTCTCCGGGGAATCAACGTCTCCATTTCCGATCACCGGTATGTTTACTGCTTCTTTTACCTGACGGATTACTTCCCAGTCCGCTTTTCCGGTATAATACTGTTCGCGCGTTCTGCCGTGCACTGCTACTGCGGATGCGCCTGCGTTTTCCGCAATTTTTGCAATCTCCACTGCATTTACGGTATCTGCGGTAAATCCGCTTCGGATCTTCACGGTGACCGGCTTTGAGATCCTCTCAACTGTTTTCCGAATGATTGCATCTACCAGATCCGGCCGCTTCATCAGAGCTGAGCCTTCGCCGTTTCCGGCCACCTTTGGAACCGGACAGCCCATATTCAGATCCAGAATATCAAATGGCCGTTCTTCAATGTATGCCGCCATCTCGCTGATAATATCCGAATCCGATCCGAACAGCTGCAGTGATACCGGCCGTTCCTCTTCCAAAACCTCCAGAAGCGGGATTGTATTTCGATTATGGTACGCAATTGCCTTTGCGCTGACCATTTCTGTACAGACCAGACCTGCCCCCTGCTCCTTGCACAGTATGCGGAACGGCAGGTCTGTCACTCCCGCCATCGGAGCCAGCACTATTTGATTTTTCAGTGTTACATTTCCTATCTTCATGTTGTTGTTCTGTTTCCCTTATTATGTGATTGTCTTCCTGCCTGCGGAGTCTTTTGCCGTTCTTCTATCCGGCACTTCTGTCATCAGTCGGACAGATTTTCTCTGCCAGACCAGCGAGTCTTTTACCGTTCTTCTATCCGGCATTTCTGTCATTTCAGTCCGTTTGCCATCAGTACTTTATAATATAACTCCAGAGAACGCAGCAGTTCTTCCTTTGTGCGCTGCAGCTCCTTGATCTTCAGCACTCCGCCGATTTCATCATACGTCGTATCATTTTCGATTGCTTCGGTGCGGAAATGTAAAGATCCTTCTTCGTCATATTCGACCAGAAAAATCCCGCCGACATCATTTACATACATAACGCACATGATCTGCAGCTCGTCCTTGATCTGCTTTGGCAGATTGCCAAATTTCGGGTTCAGATAGTATTTTTCCTCATAGGAATTTGCACCGCAAAGCACGGTCGTTTTATTCTCGTTGTCCATTCGTCTTCTCCTTCTGTCTTTCTCATATAAAGCGGCCATCCGCAATCATCTGCCGGGAAAGCTTCTTGCTTTGTCGGTCTCTTTTAAACATAGCCATAAATTCCACGCACCGATACCTCGCCGGCATATACCTCTGTGATCATACCATCTTCCTTTTCTACCAGCAATTCGCCCTGCGCATTGATTCCGTGGGAAATTCCGCAGTACTCATGTCCGGGCTCCAGCACACGCACACCGCTGCCCTTTCCGGCGAGCAGTTCATTGTACTCCTCTACCAGAAGTGACAGATCCTGTGTCTGAAGAAATTTTTTATACAATTCTGAAAAATGCTCCATGCAGCATGCAATCAGTCCCGCACGGTCTGTTTCCTGCCCGGTCAGCAGCTTCAGAGAAGTCGCCGTCTGCGACAGTTCTTCCGGAAATTCGGTGATATTTGCATTGATACCGGTTCCGATCACGAGATAATTAATATAATCCACCTCGCTGCTCATCTCAGTCAGAGTACCGCTCAGTTTTCTTCCGCCGCAGACGACATCGTTTGGCCATTTGATCCTGGCATCTACCTTGCATGCCTCCCTGCAGGCTTTTGTCACTGCAAGTCCCATCACAAGCGTCACCATCGATGCATGCTCCGGCGCGATCTGCGGCTGCGGGAGCAGAAGGCTCATAGCGATCGCACTGCCGCGCGGAGTCACCCAGGTTCGTCCTCTCCTGCCTTTTCCCCCGCTTTGCTGCTCCGCTACAAAAAGTGCTTTTTCCTTCTCGCCGTTTTCCGCAAACCGTTTTGCCTCATTATTTGTCGAATCAATGGTGTCATAATAGACGATCTTCCAGTCAGAAAGCTCCTGCCTGTTCATGCGGCTTCCGATTTCCTCTGCGGTAATGGAATCCGGATGTGACACCAGACGGTATCCCCTGCGCGGTACGGATTCAATTCCGTATCCTTCTTCCTTCAGCTGATTGATCACTTTCCAGACGGCTGTGCGCGAAACCGCAAATTCATCACAAAGCTCCTGCCCCGATACGTATCCGTCTGCCTGACGCAGTGCAGAAAGTATTCTGCTTTTCATTTTATCTTGTCCTCTCTTGTTTCAGTCTTTTTATCTGTTCTGTTTTGCTTTTCTGAAACGGTATCAGGCAGCAGAACAGATCCGAAAATCTGTCCGACTGCCTGTAACTGTTCCGTAACCATTAAAGCGGACATTCGCTATCCGCTTCGCTACTTGTAGGATCATAAATTATAGTAAATCAGACTTCCTGTATATGCCAGCAGCAACACTGCGCTTCCGATACTGAACACCCATTTTTTCTTTATCAGTCCAAGCAAAAGCAGGGAAAGATGGAGCAGGATCGCAAGCACCTGTATAAAATTAAGAAACCAGTGATTCTGTACCACATTCAGCAGAAAAAGTACACACAAAATATCTATGATAGCCGCTGTTGCGGCACAGAAAATCCAAAGAATGCAAAGATCCTTCTCATTTATTTTCTTCATGATCCAGTCCCATCGTTGCCGCTATCACTGCCTTGATCGTATGCATGCGGTTCTCTGCCTCGTCGAACACGACAGACTGCTCTGATTCAAATACTTCATCCGTTACTTCCATTGCATCCAATCCGAATTTTTCATAAATCTGTTTTCCGATCTTGGTGTTCAGATCATGGAAGGCCGGAAGACAATGCATGAAAATGGCATCCTTCTTCGCATAGCTCATTGCCTTTGCATTCACCTGATACGGAAGCAGCACGCGGATCCGCTCTGCCCATACCTCATCCGGCTCACCCATGGAAACCCAGACATCCGTATAAATCACATCGGCATTCCCGGCGCCCTCTGCCATATCTTCTGTCAGTGTCACAGAACCGCCGCTTTCTTTTGCATACTCTTCACACTGGGCCACAAGCTCAGGAGATGGAAAATATTCGTGATTTGTGCAGGCTGTAAAATGAAGACCAAGCTTTGCGCAGGCGATCATCAGGGAATTTCCCATGTTATAGCGCGCATCTCCGAAATACGTCAGCTTCTTTCCGGCAAGCGTTCCGAGCTTTTCCCGTATCGTGAGCATATCCGCAAGCATCTGCGTCGGATGGTATTCGTTCGTCAGACCGTTCCACACAGGAACACCTGCATATTTTGCAAGCTCTTCCACGATTTCCTGGCCAAACCCACGGTATTCGATGCCGTCATACATCCGTCCAAGCACGCGTGCCGTATCGCGGATGCTCTCCTTTTTGCCGATCTGCGACCCGGTCGGATCAAGGTAGGTTGCCTGCATGCCCAGATCATGCGCAGCCACTTCAAAGGAGCATCTCGTTCTTGTACTGGTCTTTTCAAAAATCAGTGCGATATTTTTTCCGGTGCGCACCGGTTCCTGAATACCCGCTTTTTTATCTGCCTTATATTTCGCAGCAAGATCAAGAAGATAGGTGATCTCTTCCGGTGTATAATCTTTCAGTGTCAGAAAACTTCTTCCTTTTAAATTCATAATATACTCCTCTCCTTTGCCTGCTTCTTTAGCCGTCTGTATCAGTCCTTCGCAACCTCCGTGACTGCCTTCACGATGCCGGAAAGATTTTGCATATCCGATGGGATGATGATCTTTGTTGCTTTTCCATCTGCTACCTTTGTCATTGCCTCAAAGCTCTTCAGTGCCAGCACAGCCTGGTCAGCACCTGCTTCGCGGATCAGACGGATACTCTCTGCATTTGCTGTCTGCACCTTTCGGATCGCCTCCGCTTCACCTTCTGCCTCGCGAATCATTTTTTCCTTTTCTGCCTCTGCCTTCAGGATCGCCGCCTGCTTTTCTGCCTCTGCGTCAAGAATCGCAGACTGCTTCTTTCCTTCTGCAACAAGGATCAGAGACTTCTTCTCTCCCTCTGCCTTCAGGATTGCCTCTCGTCTCTCACGCTCTGCCTTCATCTGCTTTTCCATGGCATCCACGATCTGTGCCGGAGGAAGAATGTTTTTCAGCTCCACGCGATTGACCTTGATTCCCCACGGATCTGTTGCCACATCCAGTGATGCACGCATCCTGGTATTGATCGTCTCACGGGAGGTCAGTGTCTGATCCAGCTCCATATCTCCGATGATGTTACGCAGCGTTGTTGCAGTCAGGTTTTCGATTGCCATAATCGGATTTTCCACGCCGTACGTAAACAGCTTCGGGTCTGTGATCTGAAAAAATACAACGGTATCGATCTGCATCGTAACGTTATCCTTCGTAATTACCGGCTGCGGATCGAAATCAACGACCTGCTCTTTTAAGTTGACCCGTTTTGCCACGCGGTCAATAAACGGAGTCTTAAAGTGCATTCCCACATCCCAGGTAGCCTGATATCCACCAAGACGTTCTACGATAAATGCCTGAGCCTGTGGTACGATCTTCACACAGGAAGCAAGAATCAGAAGCGCAAGCACTGCCAGAACCACAATCAAAATTATTCCGTCCATTCTTTTTCCTCCCTCACGATCAGCTTTACTCCGCTGATTTTTTCAATTACTACGCGGGCATCCTTCGGGATGTGCACCTCATCAGATGACGTGCGCGCCATCCAGTGCTGGCCCTGCACCTGCACTTGTCCAGTTCCGCCCAGATTGTTGATCTCCTCTGTTACCACCGCCGTTTTTCCGATCAGGCTTTCCGCATTCGTACGAATCCGGTCTTTATTCAGCCATTTTGCCGCGACCGGCCGCATGGAAATCAGCAGGATCGCCGATACGACACAAAATACAGCGATCTGAATGATAAGATCCGCGCCCGCAAGTGCAAAAAGAAACGCAATCAGTGCTCCGGCGGCAAACCAGATCGTGGTAAGCCCAAGCGTCACCGCCTCTGCCGCCAGCATGACAACCAGCAGCACCAGCCAGGCAACGGCCTGCATATCAAACTCCATACAGTCGTGCCCCCTTTCTTTACTTTTCTGTATTCTACTATATTTTCTGAATACAGGCAAGCCCCAGAGCAAGTTTCTCTTCTACGCTTTGCATACGTCCACCCAGCTTGTACTGCCCGAAAACCGCTCCATTTCCTCCGGTGTTACTTCGATCGCGCTGTTGCTGCTGCCTGCAGCCGGAAAAACGGTCTCGAACTGTTTCAGCGATTCGTCCAGATATACTTCCACTCCCGGCTTCACTGCAAACGGGCACACACCTCCGACAGCGTGTCCGACCAGCTCCACTGCCTGCTCCGGTGTCAGCATTTTCGCTTTCGTATGAAAAAACTCCTTATATTTATGATTATCCACCCTTCTGTCACCGGCAGCGACAATCAGAACCGGATGATCTCCGACAAGAAAGGAAAGTGTTTTCGCGATCCGTGCCGGTTCACATCCGACTGCATGCGCTGCCAGCTCTACGGTAGCGCTTGAAATGTCAAATTCCACGATGCGATCCTGTACCCCCCACTGCTTTAAATACTCCCTGACTGCTTCGATTGCCATAATGCTCCTCTCCTTCTTCTGTCTGTACCTTTTGTTCCTTTTGATTTTCCATGCATATTTTTGTATATTTATACACAATTGCTATTATAACACACTTCTTCTGATTCGACTATGAAAATTTAGGTTATAAAATTTAGGCTATAAAAAGGAAGAACCGCCCGTCTAATGACAGCGGCAGTTCTTCTCTTTCCCGGCCTGTGCGCAGCATGCACAGCAGTCCCGGGACTCTTTATTCTTTTTGTCAGTCTGCTGCTTTGGGTGCTCTGCCGCGCAGTTCCGGCAGCCACAGCAGCTTCCCTTTCTTTTCACAATGCTGCGCACCGCAAGCACAAACCATACCGCAATCACAGCGAGGATCACATAATCCAGCGGTTTCATTTTCTCATCCCCCATTTATCCAGCTACGGCGATTGATGGAAACCAACGCAGCAGTGGTATAGTTCTTTCAATAGCGACGTATTAGATACGTACAATCCGCTTTCTCTTCCCGCAGTTTTTATAACAACAACCGCAGACCTTGGTATACCAGAAAGCCTGCCACCCATGCAACCGCGCACTGCAAAAGCACAACGGCAAGTGCGCCCTTTCTTGAGCCAAGCTCCCGTCTTGCCGCTGCTATCGCTGCAACGCACGGCGTATAAAGCAGCATGAAAACGAGTGCGCTCGCAGCGGTCACCGGCGTAAAGACGGTTCCAAGTGCTTCCTGAAGATGATTGCTTGTCGTGCCAAGCAGTACGCTCATCGTGCTGACAACCGCTTCCTTTGCAGTAAAGCCGGTAATCAAGGCTGTCGAAACGCGCCAGTCTGCAAAGCCAAGCGGCTCAAAGATCACAGCCACCCATCTTCCGATCAGCGCAAGCAGGCTGTCCGCACTGTCTGTTACAACATTCAGCCGCGTATCAAAGCTCTGCAGGAACCAGATAATCACCGTTGCCGCAAAAATAATCGTAAATGCCTTTTGGATAAAGTCCTTTGCCTTTTCCCACATCAGCATGCCCACACTCTTTGCAGACGGAAAACGGTAGTTCGGAAGCTCCATAACAAACGGTACCGGATTTCCACGGAATGCTGTCTTTTCCAGAATCAGCGCACAGAGGATTCCGATTGCGATTCCAAGCACATACAGACCGATCATGACCAGCGCCTGATACTTCGGAAAAAATGCCGCAGTAAATACGGTATAAATCGGAATCTTGGCCGAACAGCTGATAAATGGCACCAGAAAAATGGTCATTTTCCGGTCTCTTTCCGAGGAAAGTGTCCGTGTTGCCATAATCGCAGGCACAGAACAGCCAAATCCGATCAGCATCGGCACAAAGCTGCGTCCGGAAAGGCCGATCTTGCGCAAAAGCTTGTCCATAACAAACGCAACGCGCGCCATATAACCTGTGTCCTCCAGAATCGAAAGGAAGAAAAACAGTACCACAATAATCGGAAGAAAGCTCAGCACACTTCCGACTCCTGCAAATACTCCGTCGATCACCAGGCTTTTTACAACCGGGTTGATCCCGTAGCTTTCAAGCGCAGAGGCTACCACATTTGTGACTGCACCGATTCCGATTTCCATCAGATCGCTCAGCCGTCCTCCGATCACATCAAAGGTCAGCCAGAATACCGTCAGCATAATCGCCAGAAACAGTGGAATCGCCAGATATTTATCCGTCAGTACCGCATCGATCTTTACGCTTCGCAGATGCTCTTTGCTTTCATGGCATTTTACAACGGACTGCGCACAGACCTTTTCGATAAAGTTGTAGCGCATATCCGCAAGAGCCGCGTTCCGGTCCAGTCCCCGTTCGTGTTCCATCTCAATAATACTGTGTTCCATCATTTCCAGCTCATTCTGATTGAGCTTCAGCCGATCTGTAATATCCTCATCGCCCTCAATCAGCTTGGTTGCTGCAAAGCGGGCAGAAATTCCGGCGTTCTCCGCATGATCCTCGATCAGATGCGATACCGCGTGAATACAACGATGTACAGGACCCGGATCACAGAAATCGTATACCTTCGGCGTTTCCTTTTTTCGCGCTGTCTCAATGATCGCATGCGTAAGCTCGGAAATACCTTCGTTTTTTGCGGCACTGATCGGAATAACCGGGATGCCAAGCGCCTCCGACATCTTCGGAATATCGATCGTTCCGCCGTTATTGCGTACTTCATCCATCATATTGAGCGCCAGCACCATCGGAACACGCATTTCCATCAGCTGAAGCGTCAGATACAGATTTCGCTCGATATTGGTCGCATCTACGATATTGATGATTCCATCCGGCTTCTGATTCAGAATAAAGTCCCTGGTAACGATCTCCTCACTCGTATACGGGCGAATCGAGTAAATGCCGGGAAGATCCACAACCATGCAGCCCTTTTCTGACTTCAGCTCTCCCATTTTCTGATCCACCGTCACGCCCGGAAAATTTCCGACGTGCTGATTCGAGCCGGTCAGCTGATTGAACAGCGTTGTCTTGCCGCAGTTCTGATTTCCAACTAATGCAAAAATCATTTCGCCGCCTCCTCGCTTACAGATCCTATTTCAATTTTTTTTGCGTCATCGACCCGAACGGTAAGCTCATATCCTCTGATATGGAGCTCGATCGGATCTCCCATCGGTGCCACCTTGCGGATCATTACCTTCGTCCCCGGAATCAGCCCCATATCGAGCAGCCTGCAGCGCAGTGCGCCCTCTCCGTTCACTGCTTCGATCACAGCCGTTTTTCCTATTGCCAATTCATCAAGCGTCATGTTTCTCTCTCCAGTCTTTCTTCTCATTTTTTCATAAATGGTTTATCGACTTTTTTTCTCAATTATCCTACCATTCTGCTATGACTATGTCAACTACGGATTCCCGGACAAACAAAATCAATACAAAAAAGACTGTGAAACAAAAAAAGAAGCACGGCAGTCTGTATCACCAATACTGTCGTACTTCCTGTATGCGGTCAGTGGGACTCGAACCCACACGGTTGCCCACTGGCACCTAAAACCAGCGCGTCTGCCAATTCCGCCATGACCGCAGAAGTACCGCGCTTACGCGGTACCATTTATCTTACACCAGAATACCAAACTCTGTCAATCTATTTCTCTGCGCATTTTACCTTATTCCTCCTGCAGATACGGAGCTGCCAAAAGCGCCAGTGCCTCCGGATTCTTTTCATTCCACGTCTCAAAGTCCAGATGACTCTCTGCTGCTTTTTTTCCAAGTGCTACGAGAAATTCCGGGATCCGGGACTCCAAAATCGTACCTAGTTCACGTCCCATGCACTCTTTCCCCTGCTCTTCTTTTCCGTTTACGTACAGTACAAACGCACTCTGCATTGCCCCCTGTGCTTTCTTTGATGCACCACGCAGTCCGATTGCCCCTGTCTGATGCGTACCGCACGAAGATGGGCAGCCGGAAATGTGAATCTGCGGAAGCGCACCATCCGGAATTTCCGCTTTTCTCACTGCCTCCACGCAGGCGGCCAAAAGTGCCTGAGAATCCCGCAGCCCTACCTGGCACACACTTGCGCCAATACAGGCAACCGAAGTCTCAAATACGGTTTCTGCTCCTTTTTCTGTCACCTCCAGGACCCTGCGTGCCTCTTCTCCGGTCAAATTTACAATATAGGCCGTCTCATCCGGTGCAAGGTGCAGCTCGACTCCCTCCATCGGTGCTATCGCATCAGAAAGCCTGCAAAGCTGCTCCGGATCCGGCTGACCGCCGATTGGATGCCATACGACCGTATAAAGTCCTGCCTGCTTCTGCGCTATCACGCGTCTGCCGGAAATACCGCTTCCATCCCCTGTCTTTGTAAACGCAGGCAGATCAATAGGAAGCGTAAGATCCTCTCCGGATGCAAATACTTCTTTTAATTTTTCCTGATAAGCCAGCGCGTACTGCTGTGCACCACCAAGAAATTCCTGCATATACCGTGTCCGCGCCTTTCCGCGGTTTTCATAGCAGCCGTATGCACGAAATGTCAGCCACATGGCTTTTATGTAATATAGGATACGGCAAGGCTCCACGCCCTCTGCCACCTTTACTCCAAAACACGGATGATTTCCAAGGCCTCCTGCACTGTAGACATCAAAAGTGCCATCCTCCCGTGCTGCAAAGCCAAGATCACGGTATGTTGCATGCGTTACATTTTTCGGTGAATCAGAAAAGCAAACCTTCAGCTTTCTCGGCATCTTTTCCGCCCGGATAAAATTCATCAGGTATTCGCCTGCTGCCTCTGCATACGGCATTACATTAAAATATGATTCCGAATTAAGCCCGGTAAGCGGCGGGCACATCACATTACGCGGAAAGTCTCCGCCTCCTCCCATTGTAACGATACCGGCATCCAGCGCTGCTTCCATGATCTCACAGACTGCCCTGCAGTCCAGATCGTGCAGCTGAATCGTCTCACACGTAGTAAAATGCACACGCTTTACGTGATACTTCCGAATCATCTCTGCCACAAACGCAAGCTTTTCCTTTGTCACACGGCCGGCCGTCATACGAAGCCGAAGCATGCTTGATTTGCCTCCGCGCTGCGCATAGCTTCCGTACAGTCCGGAAAAGCCTTTGTATTCCGACTGCTTCAGCTCTCCGGCGTAAAACGCCTCTGTCTGTTTGCAAAACTCCGGCATTTCTTTTTTCCATAGCTGCGGATCAATTCTGTTCATGTTTTTTCCTCCTTAATCAGAACAAAGCGGACAAGTCCGCTTCAAACTCCCTGAATCCCTCAATCTTTGAGGGACTTGCTACGCTTTGCGCGCCAGATGCAGTCTGCTTCAGCAGACATATTCCTCATGCATCTGGTCGCATCCTCGCGGAGCGTTTTTATGTAATAGGAACATTACGGAGTAATTTCCTATTACATAA
>CAKRPI010000071.1 GCA_934376945.1 uncultured Lachnospiraceae bacterium
GGGAGTTAATTCATGTTATAAAAGCGGCAATACCTGCAAAAGTGCGGGCAGTTGGAGGACACCCGGCCAAAAGGACATTTCAGGCAATTCGAATAGAGGTAAACAGGGAATTGGAAGTGTTGGAGAATTCGCTGGGAGATATGATCGATCTCTTGAATGACGGAGGTCGGATTTGCGTGATTACATTTCATTCTCTGGAGGATCGCATCGTAAAGAACAAGTTTCGAGAATGTGAGCATCCATGTACCTGTCCAAAAGAATTTCCTGTATGTGTATGCGGAAAGAAATCAAAAGGAAAAGTGATCACACGCAAACCTGTGATACCTTCACAGGAAGAGTTAGACGAAAACAGCAGAGCAAAAAGTTCGAAACTTCGTGTTTTCGAACGTGAAATACAGTAGGAAGCGGGAGAGCGGAAAATGGCAGGAACAAAAAAAAGAGGCGGTGCAATGCACGGCCGGTACCAAGAAGAAGAGTACGGAAGGATGCATGCGTACGTAGACGGGACCGCAGTACGCAGACTGGATCCGGTTCCTGGAAAAGAGCAGAAGCGTCCTGCTTTGCCGGTTAGTACAGAGACGAAGCAGAACAGGGAACGTGCTTTGCAGATGAGTATAGGCTATGTGTTGTTTCTAACGGCAGCGGCAGTGGTGACGGTCTTTACCTGTGTGAATTATCTGCAGCTGCAGGCGAAAGGGACAAGACTTCAGAAGCAGGTAACTGCTCTTGAAACACAGCTGGACGAAGCAAAGCTGGAAAATGATTCCAATTACAATCGGATCATGGCAGGCGTTGATATGGAACAGATCAAGGATATTGCGATGAACGAGTATGGGATGACATATGCGACCGGAAGCCAGATTGTGGAATATGAACTGCAGGACAGTGATTATGTCAGACAGTATTCAGACGTACCCGAAGAGTAGGTGGATAGTTGGCAAATACAAATAAAACAAAACGTACAAAAAAACAACGGAGATTTACAAAGACAATGCAAATAAAGCTTCTGGCTATATTTGCATTTATCTTATTATTCCTGGTTATTTTGCTGCTGCGTATTGCGTATATCAATGTACACAGCGGAAAAAAGTATGCAAAGCAGGTGCTGTCACAGGCAAATTATGACAGCAGAACACTCGCGAGCCGCCGTGGAGAAATTCAGGATACGAACGGACGGGTGATTGCATACAGTGAAAAGCAGTATAATGTAGTACTCGACTGCAGTGCTGTCAATCAGGACGAAGATTATCTGGAACCAACCGTCAGGGCATTGAATGAAGTGTTTGATCTGGACAAAAGTGAAATGAAGGACCGGATCACAGGAGAAAAGACAAAGGACAGTCAGTATCAGGTAGTGCTGAAAAATATCACTCAGGATCAAAAGGATGCATATGAGGAGTATGTGTCAGTAGACGAGGAACGTAATCTTACAAAGGAAGAACGCCAGGAGCTTCAGAATGTGCAGGGAATCTACTTTGAAGAGGTCTTTGTCCGCAAGTATCCGCTTGACAGTGTGGCAAGTACCGTAGTGGGATTTTCCAACAGTATCGGAGACGGAATCAGTGGAATAGAGTCTTATTATGACAGTCTGCTGAAAGGAACAAACGGAAGAGTTTTCGGATATCTTAATGAAAATCAGGAATACCAGAAAAAAACGATTGTACCGCAGAATGGCTATACGATCAAGACAACACTTGATCTTAATATCCAGCAGGTTGTGGAAAAATATATTCGGGAATTTGATGAAGAATACGGTACAGACGAAGACAATGGAACAGCAAAACATGGAGCGAAGGATATCGGTGTCATTGCAATGGATCCAAACAGCGGGGCGATTCTTGCGATGGCAACAAACCACAGCTATAATCTGAACGATCCGCAGAATCTGGATGACTGGTATACAAAGTCAGAACAGAAATCCATGAGCGATGAGGAATATGTGGAAGCGCTCAACACACTTTGGAAAAATTACTGTGTCACAGATGGTATTGAACCGGGTTCGACCTTTAAACCGATGACGATCGCGGCAGCGCTGGAGTGCGGTGCGATCACAGAAAACAGCAGTTTTTACTGTGATGGCGGAGAGCAGGTAACGGATACTTATATTCGATGTGATGTCTGGCCGGGAGCTCACGGAGAGGAGACGCTTGGCGATGTATTGAAGAATTCCTGCAATGATGGTTTGATGCAGATCGGAGCGGCAATGGGAGTTTCAAAATACATCGAATATCAGTCCATGTTTAATTTCGGCTATCTGACCGGGATCGATCTTCCAAACGAGGCGGGCGGCTCTGTGTACACACAGGAACGAATGAACGAGGTAGAGCTTGCAACGTGTACATTCGGACAGGGCTTTACATGTACGATGATCCAGGAAATTGCGGCTTTTTGTTCCGTAGTAAACGGAGGCAATTACTATCAGCCGCATGTAATGGAGCGGGTGCTTGATGAGAACGGAAAGGTGATCAGAAGCAACTCCGGACTTTTGTTAAAACAGACAGTTTCTGCCGGTGTTTCCGAGCTGCTTCGCGGTTATCTGGAAACGACAGTAGAAGAAGGTACCGGTAAAAAAGCACAGGTTCCCGGTTATCGGATCGGTGGAAAGACCGGTACGGCGGAGAAGATTGATTATACGACAGGAACACGTGCGGCCGGAAAATATCTGGTTTCCTTCATTGGCGCAGTACCGATTGATGATCCGCAGGTCGTTATTTACGTTGTTGTTGATGAACCGAACGTATCGGATCAGGCACACAGTACGTATGCGCAGGAAGTGTTCCGCAAAATTGCGACAGAGGTACTTCCTTATATGAAGATTTATCCGACAGAAGCGGTAACGGATGAACTTCTGGCATCACTTGGTCTGATAAGGGAGGATCTTGGTGAAAACGCGGTACAGATATTTGATGCGATTGATTCGAACGGAAATTATCATACAGATGCGCGGATCCAGGATGGCAAAATTGTCGATGGAGACGGTAATGTAATCGAAGGAGCATACATCAATGAAGAAAATCATGTAATTGATGCAGTGGGAAACGACGTCTTTACGATTGAAGGTGCGGCATCAATTCTTGATTCGGAATCAAAGGCAGATAATCCGGATATGGCGGTACCGCCAACCTCGTCCGACGATGCGGCAGATAATTCGACGGTGTGGGATGGCACCGCACTGGGAGATGACAGCTCATCGGGAAATACGCAGTAAATAATTATGAGTCAAACAAAAACAGACAGGCATCATGGGGCAGCGCTCCATGATGCTTTTTTCTGTCCGGTTATGAAATATCACAAGGAAGATTTCTTTATGAACAGGGATTCTTTATGATTCTGTAAGCAGCAAAGCGGATTGTGAATCTCCGTTTGACACACGCTCTAAAATAAGAAAAAGCTACATATACTATAGTAAGATCGGGACGAGGAGATCAGAGGTGGAGCGTGCAAAATCATTTCATCGAAGGAAGATTGTAGTGGTTTTTTGCGGGATGACACTGCTGCTTGTGCTTCTTGGGATTCGTCTGGCAAAGCTGATGGTGAAGGATTCAGAATATTATACATCGCTTGCGAAGGCGCTGCATGAGCGGGAACGTACGATCAAAGCACAAAGGGGAAGGATTCTGGACCGCAATGGCATTGTACTGGCGGATAATCGCACAGTCTGTACGGTTTCCGTGATTCACAGCCAGATCAAAGAGCCGGAACGGGTAATTCAGGTACTGGCACAAGAGCTGGATTTGGAAGAAGCAACCGTACGAAAACGGGTGGAAAAAATCAGCTCAATTGAACAGATTAAAAAAAATGTGGAAAAAGAAGTCGGGGACAGAATCAGGGGATATGGGCTTTCCGGAGTAAAGGTGGATGAAGATTACAGAAGATATTATCCGTTTGGAAGTACGGCATCAAAGGTGCTGGGCTTTACCGGTGGAGATAATCAGGGAATTATAGGTCTGGAAGTCGCGTATGATTCAGTTTTGGAGGGAATTCCCGGACAGATTCTGACGCTGACAGATGCGAGGGGGATAGAATTGGAAAATACCGGTGAAAGTCGCTTGGAACCAAAAGCAGGAATGGATCTGAAGATCAGTCTGGATGTCAATATACAGAAATATGCAGAACAGGCAGCCTATAAAGTGATGGATCAGAAGCAGGCGCAGAGCGTGTCGATCATTATAATGAATCCGAAGAACGGTGAGATTTACGCGATGACAAATGTTCCGGAATTTGATCTGAATGATCCGTATAAATTACAGGGGATTTTTCTGGAAGAAGCAAAGAAAAATGATGCGGATGCACTTCAGGAAGCGTGCAACCGAATGTGGAGAAACGGCTGCCTGAATGATACGTATGAACCGGGCTCAACATTTAAAATTATTACAGCAGCTGCCGGGCTGGAGGAAGGAGTGGTTGCACTGGAGGATACGTTTTCCTGTCCCGGATTTAAAATTGTGGAGGACAGGAGGATTCGCTGTCATAAAGTTGGCGGTCATGGAACAGAAAATTTTGTGCAGGCAATACAGAACTCATGCAATCCGGTATTTATCGAGATAGGGCTGAGGCTTGGTGTGAACCGGTATTTTTCGTATTTTCGCCAGTTTGGACTGAATGAAAAAACCGGGATCGATCTGCCGGGAGAGGCTGGCACAATCATGCACCGGCAAGAGAAGGTCGGGCAGGTAGAACTGGCTACGATTTCATTTGGCCAGTCATTTCAGATTACACCATTGCAGCTGGCTGTCACTGTGAGTTCAATTATTAACGGAGGAATACGGATCACGCCGCATCTGGCACTGGAGGCCGGAGAAAGGAACGGGACACTTCGAAATGTATATACGTATCCGGAGGGAAAACGGATTCTGTCAGAGGAGACATCGGAGACGATGAGGTATCTGCTTGAACAGGTCGTGGATGGAGGCGGCGGAAAAAACGCATATATAGAAGGTTATCGGATCGGCGGAAAAACGGCAACATCAGAAACACTGCCGCGCAGTGCGAATCAGTATATTTCTTCCTTTATCGGTTTTGCACCGGCAGATGATCCGGAGGTGCTTGCGCTTTGCATTATCAACAGGCCGCAGGGGGTATATTATGGCGGAACAATAGCGGCACCTGTGGTAAAGGAGATTTTTTCCAATATTCTTCCATATATTGAGATGACTTTTTAACAAAATTCTGATATTTTACTGTACATCCTTTCCAAAACGTTATAGAATTAAGAAGATACAAAATAAGAAAAGAGATGAAGAGGTGTAAGAAAATGATTGATAAGAGCGTGTTGATCCCGCTGTTTCTGGCATTTGCAATCAGCGTGGCACTCAGTCCGTTTGTTATTCCGTTTTTGCAGAAGCTGAAGGTTGGGCAGACAGAACGTGAGGAAGGAGTAAAATCACATCTGAAAAAAGCCGGAACGCCGACTATGGGGGGCCTGATCATTCTGATCAGCCTGACGGTAACATCATTATTTTTCATTGGAAGATATCCGAAGATTGTTCCGGTACTGTTTTTAATCCTTGGATTTGGCATTATTGGTTTTCTTGATGATTATCTGAAGGTGGTGCTGCGGCGTTCAGACGGACTTTATCCGAAGCAGAAAATGCTGGGACAGATCATTGTGACGGCGGTATTTGTTGCGTATCTGTGGATCGTAGATCCATCGTGTCTTGAAATTCTGATTCCGTTTTCGGGCGGAAAGATTTTAAGCGGCCAGGCAGTTAAAATTGCATCTGCAGTCATTGCGTTTCCGGCAATCATCGGAACGGTAAACGGTGTAAACTTTACAGATGGACTGGACGGGCTTGCGACGGGAGTTACAACGATGGTTGCTGTATTTTTCACAGTAGCCTCCATCACGCTGAAAAGCGGAATTGAGCCGCTGACTGCCGCCGTAACGGGTGCGCTGCTCGGCTTTCTTCTGTTTAACGTGTATCCGGCCAAGGTATTTATGGGAGATACAGGTTCGCTTGCACTTGGCGGTTTTGTGGCCGGTGCGGCATATGCAATGAAGATGCCTGTATTTATCCTGATTGTCGGTCTTATCTACTGGGTGGAGATTCTGTCTGTCATGATCCAGGTGACCTATTTCAAAAAGACAGGAGGAAAGCGTTTCTTTAAGATGGCGCCCATCCATCATCATTTTGAACTCTGCGGATGGTCAGAAACGCGAGTGGTAACGGTATTTACAGTTGTGACAGCATTTCTTTGCGTGATCGCCCTTGTCGGCATCGGCTGAAATGTGGGAATTACATCATAGAAAAGAGGAGTTTTTTATGGAATTTGACGGTAAGAAGGTTCTGGTGTTCGGAACAGGAAAAAGTGGAATCGGAGCGGCAAAGCTCCTTCTTCGAAAAGGAGCCTGTGTCGTCCTGTATGACGGAAATGAAGAAATAGATGTGGAAGAGCTGAAAAATCAGTTTTCTGCAGATGCAAAGCTTGAGATTGTGCTTGGCGTGCTTCCGGAGTCAGTTATGAATTCGCTTGATCTGGTTGTGATGAGTCCGGGAGTACCGTGTGATCTTCCGGAAGTCCTTCAGATGAAAGAAAAAAACATCCGTATCTGGGGCGAAGTGGAACTTGCCTATGAATGCGGAAACGGCGATGTACTTGCAGTGACCGGTACAAATGGAAAAACGACGACGACAAGTCTGCTTGGTGCGATCATGCAGGCATGGAAAAAGGAAGTATACATAGTCGGCAATATCGGGAATCCTTACACAGAGGCGGCGCCTGAGATGACGGAGCAGGCGGTGACGGTTGCAGAGATCAGCAGCTTTCAGCTGGAAACGATCGAAAAATTTGCACCGAAGGTAAGTGCGATCTTAAATATCACACCAGATCATCTGAACCGCCATCATACGATGGAGGAGTATATCCGCGTCAAGGAACTGATCACGAAAAATCAGACGATGGAAGATACGTGTGTGCTGAATTATGAGGATGAGCTTCTTCGAAAGTTTGGTGAGACTTTAAAGACGAAGGTTATTTATTTCAGCAGCCTGCATAAACTGGAAAAAGGAATGTATCTGGATGGAAAGAGTATCTGCTTTAGCGACGGGGCAGAAGTGACAGAGCTTTGCAGGACGGATGAGCTGAACCTTCCGGGACGTCATAATCATGAAAATGTGATGGCAGCGTCTGCGATGGCATTGGCGTATGGTGTGCCGGTTGATGTGATCCGCAAGGTAGTAAAGTCATTTAAGGCAGTGGAGCACCGCATAGAGTATGTTACAGAGAAAAACGGGGTAGTTTATTACAACGATTCCAAGGGTACGAATCCGGATGCTGCAATCAAAGGTATTCAGGCAATGGATCGGCCGACGCTGCTGATCGGCGGAGGATACGATAAGGGTTCCTCCTATGAAGAATGGATTCAGGCATTTGACGGGAAAGTGAAGTATCTGGTACTGATCGGACAGACAAAAGAAAAAATTGCCATGACAGCAAGAAGTCTTGGCTTTCACAACATCGTGTTTGCAGAGAGCCTTGAGGAGGCAGTGCGGTTTTGCGCAGATCATGCACAGAGCGGTGATGCCGTGCTCCTGTCTCCTGCCTGCGCAAGCTGGGGAATGTTCCCGAACTATGAGGTGCGCGGACGAATGTTCAAAGAACTGGTAAACAATTTATAAATGGAAGTGATTGCTTTTGCAGCAGAGAACCGGTAAGATGGATGGGATTCTCCTCATTTTAATTTTGCTTCTGGCAGGATTTGGTCTTGTGGTTCTTTACAGTGCGAGCGCATATAATGGGCAGGTTCGTTTTCGTGGCGACACTGCCTATTATTTTAAAAAACAATTTTGGGCGATGATGCTTGGAATACTTATCCTGTATGCAGTAAGCCGGATTGATTACCACTGCCTCCAAGGGCTGGCTGTTCCGGGTTATCTTTTATCACTGCTGCTTTCCGGTGCGGTACTTCTGTTCGGAGATACGTATAATGGTTCAAAAAGATGGCTTTCAATCGGACCACTTTCGTTTCAGCCGTCCGAATTTGCAAAGCCTGCCGTGATTCTTTTACTGGCAACGTTTGTGTGCCGCCTTCAGAAAAGGAAAAGCAAATGGTCCGGAGCTGTGGTGATTCTTCTGGTGCTTCCAATTGTCGGGCTTGTAGGAACGAATAACCTGAGTACCGCTGTGATCATTCTTGGAATTGCAGTACTTATGATTTTTGTATCGAATCGAAGATATCTGCCATTTATCTGGATCATACTTTCCGGAAGCGGATTTCTTGGAATTTTTCTGAGTATGGAATCATACCGCCTGGAACGGCTTGCAATCTGGAGGCATCCGGAGGCTTATGAAAAAGGATATCAGACGATGCAGGGACTTTATGCGATCGGTTCGGGAGGACTGTTCGGGCGGGGGCTTGGAAATGGTCTGCAAAAGTTGGGGTTTGTTCCGGAAGCACAGAATGATATGATTTTTTCTGTGATCTGTGAGGAGCAGGGACTGATCGGCGCGTGGCTTGTGATGGGAATGTTTGTATTACTTTTGTGGCGTCTTATGGTGATCGCAACTCATGCGGAAGATCTGTTTGGCGCGTTGATTGCATCCGGAATACTGGGGCATATCGCGATTCAGGCAGTGCTCAATATTGCAGTCGTGACAAATACGATTCCGAATACTGGGATTACGCTTCCCTTTGTCAGCTATGGGGGAACATCGGTGGTCTTTTTGCTGGCAGAACTTGGAATGGCACTTTCTGTAAGCCGTTTTGGTGAAAAAGTATAGAAAATTCCGGCAACAGGAGGCGATGGTGTGCATAGAATATCCTATAGGGTAAAGTTTTGAGGTGAGATAGCCGAAAAACATAAAATCCGGGGGCTGAGCTTGAAAAGTCTGAAAATTAAGGGAGGTAAACCACTTTCTGGAAAAATCCATATTCAGGGCTCTAAAAATGCTGTGCTGCCGATTCTGGCTGCTTCGCTGCTTGGCGAAGGCCCTGTTGTGATTGAAAACTGTCCGGTGATCGGAGATGTAAAAGATACGCTGCAGATTATGGAAAAATTGGGCTGCATCATATGTAGAAAGGAAGAATTCGTATGTGTAGATGCCTCTTTGGCAGACGGCTTTGTGATCGAAAAAGAGCAGGCATCAAGAATTCGTTCTTCTGTCTTGTTTTTAGGCGCACTTCTTGGTAAAATAAAAAAAGCTGTGCTGCCCTGGCCGGGAGGATGTGCAATCGGAGAAAGGCCGATTGATCTTCATTTGGAAGCATTAAGAGAGCTGGGAGCCATAATTGAAGAATACAGGCAGCCGGGCCGGGAGCAAGGGGAAAAGAATGCCGGGGTTTTGCGGGCAGACGGAAAACGAATGCACGGAGCAGCAATCCAGCTGCGTTTTCCAAGCGTTGGCGCGACAGAAAATATTATTCTGGCAGCGGTAACACTGCCTGGCGAAACGATTGTGGAGCATGCAGCGAGAGAACCGGAGGTTGATCAACTGTGTGAATTTTTGAGCCTGCGCGGAGCAGATATTAAAAGAGAGGCAGATACGATCCGAATCAGAGGCGGAGCGGTACTAAAGCCGATTTGTTATCGGATGCAGGCGGATCGTATTGTGACAGGAACGTATCTTCTGGCAACTGCCGCGTCCCGTGGAGCGATAACCATCCTGAATTTTCCCAATGGACTGGATGCGCTTTTGCTCCTGCTTAAGAAAATGGGCGGCGAAATACAGACGAAAGATCAGAGCCTGACATTTATCATGCGGCGGCGTGCATGTGCGGCTGGTTTCGTTGAAACTGCGCCGTATCCTGGTTTTCCGACAGATCTGCAGTCGCCGCTGATGGCAGTGCTTGCAGGAGCGGATGGCAGCAGCGTATTGAAGGAAAATCTGTTTGAAAATCGTTTCAAAACGGCAGAGGAGCTTATACGGATGGGGGCACAGATTACAGTAAACGGAAACTGTGCCGGAATAACCGGCTGCGACAGACTGCATGGAAGCCGGGTGAAGGCTTCGGATCTGCGGGGCGGAGCAGCACTTGCGATTGCAGCGCTGCAGGCAAGTGGAATTACCACGGTGACGGGACTGGAATATGTGGAACGCGGTTATGAAGATATTGCGCGGGATTTCAGGCTGCTTGGAGCACAGGCATGGGTGGAGCAGGAGAAGGAACGCAGATCTGATATCCGGTCTGCAGAAAATATGGAAGATGAGAAACGGAGAGAGTAGATGAATAGAAGAACACGAAGGAAAAAGCGTCTGATCAGGGGGATTGTGCTGCTGTTATTGCTTCTGGCAGTGCTGGCAGCCATCTTCTTGTTTCAGGCAAAAACAGTTACCGTATATGGAACTACACGCCACACGGAAGACGAGGTCAGGGAAGGACTGATCAACAATGTCCTGCACAAAAATACGCTGTATCTTCAGTGGAAATATCACAGCGGAGGAGTTCCGGATACACTGCCGTTTCTCAAATCTTTGAAGGTATCCATGAAGTCACCGATGGAGATTGAGGTGCAGGTAGTGGAAAAAGAGCCGGTCGCTTATCTGGACAAAGGCGATTATGTGTATTTTGATGAATCAGGAATCGTGCTGGAGCTTTCAGACAAAAAGTCTTCCGAGTATCCGGTTATTACAGGAGTGGATGTGGAAGATCCTGTTTTGTATCAGAAGCTTCCGATTCAGAGCAGTGCACAGCTTCGTACAATTCTAAGTATTACACAGCTTTTGAAATACCAGGAATTGAAGGCAAAGGAGATTCAGTTTGCTGATAACGGAGATATTACGGTAAGCATCGGAGGAGTAGAAGCACTTCTTGGACAGGATGAATATCTGGAGGAAAAAATTGCGAACTTAAGTGCGATTCTGAATAAAATGGGCGATGAGCACGGAACCCTTCATCTGGAGAGCTTTACCGGGAAGAGTGACCTGACGACGTTTACCCCATCTGATGAGACGGAAACAGAAAGTGAACTGTTGACGGAGGAGACCGATGCCGCAGACGGTGCTTCAGATGTTTTGGATGATGGCGGTGAAGATGGCAGCAATACGGATGGTGCAGCCGGCACGGACGACAGCCTGACGGATGATGATTCGCAGGAAGATAACAGCAGCTCCTCTGTGGTGATTGCGATGGTATTCGATTCTTCGGGAACCCTTGTTTATAACGTGCATGTGGAGAATGGAACGGTTGTGGATTCAAACGGAAATCCGGTATCCGGTTGCAGTGTGAACGAAAACGGAGATGTAGTGGATGCTTACATGAACGTGTTTGACGGAAAGACCGGAGAACTGTCAAATTAAGGGATTGCAGCTGAAATTTTTGCGATAATTTTTGAAAATGGGACTTGATTAATTTTAAGAATAACTATATTATAAGAGTTAGTACGGTAAATAGTGGGGGAAGTATGCGATTATGCCGTAGATTCTGCTCCAGACAGAGGTGAGACAGAGCCGGCAGGCCGTCTGATTATAAAAGGAACTGGATAAAAAGAAAACAGTGCAGGCCTGACGTCTGAGGCAGACGGGAGAGATACCTGCTACAAAAAGGAGGAAACACAGTGTTAGAGATTATGTCAAATGAGACGGAATCCGCTGCAAAGATTATTGTGATCGGAGTTGGCGGAGCCGGAAATAATGCTGTAAATCGAATGGTTGAAGATACAATTGCAGGAGTGGAGTTTATCGGAGTCAATAC
>CAKRPI010000072.1 GCA_934376945.1 uncultured Lachnospiraceae bacterium
ACGGTACTTCTCAGGTACAGGTTGTTTCATGGTATGACAACGAGAACTCTTACGTAAGCCAGATGGTTCGTACAATTAAGTACTTCGCAGAGCTTGCATAATCAGTTTGTAAGTAAGACCTGAAAAGAGGTCCGGTCTGGTTGGACCGGATCTCTTCTTTTTTTATCAGGGGGAAGTCCTGATATCGGCAAGACATCAGACGAGGCCGTAAGATCGGTCTGACAATTGATATGCATAAGGAGGAAATATCAATGCTCAACAAGAAAACAGTTGATGACATTAATGCAAAAGGAAAACGCGTCCTTGTAAGATGCGATTTTAACGTACCGCTGAAAGATGGCGTGATCACAGACGAGACACGTATCGTTGCAGCACTTCCGACGATCAAAAAACTGATCGCAGATGGCGGAAAAGTAATTCTCTGCTCTCATCTTGGAAAAGTAAAGAATGGCCCGAATGAGGGTGAGTCCCTTGCTCCGGTTGCAAAACGTCTTTCTGAGAAGCTTGGAAAAGAAGTAACCTTCGTTTCTGATTATCATGTAACCGGCGAGGCTGCTACAAAGGCAGTTGAGGCAATGAAAGACGGAGATGTTGTTCTTCTTCAGAATACTCGTTTCCGTGGCGCTGAAGAGACAAAGAATGGCGAAGAGTTCAGCAAAGAGCTGGCAGAGCTGGCAGATATCTATGTATGCGATGCTTTCGGTTCCTCTCATAGAGCACATGCATCTGTTGCAGGCGTAACAAAATTTATCACTGCAAAGGGCGGCGAGAATGTAGTTGGATATCTGATGCAGAAGGAGATCGATTTCCTTGGCAATGCAGTAAACAATCCGGTAAGACCGTTTGTTGCAATTCTCGGAGGAGCAAAGGTAGCAGACAAGCTGAATGTTATCTCCAACCTGCTTGAGAAATGCGATACTCTGATCATCGGCGGTGGTATGGCATACACCTTCCTGAAAGCAAAGGGACTGGAAGTAGGTACTTCTCTTGTTGATGATACAAAGCTTGATTACTGCAAAGAGATGATCGAGAAGGCAGAAAAGCTTGGCAAGAAGCTTCTTCTTCCGGTAGATACTACAATTGCAAAAGCATTCCCGTCACCGATCGATGCAGAAATTGAGGTTTCTGTAGTGAAGTCTGAGGCAATTCCGGCTGATATGATGGGTCTTGATATCGGAACTGAGACAGCTGCACTGTATGCAGATGCTGTAAAAACAGCAAAAACCGTTGTATGGAACGGACCGATGGGCGTATTCGAAAACCCGATCCTTGCAAAGGGAACAATTGCAGTAGCAAAGGCTCTGGCAGAGACAGATGCTACCACAATTATCGGCGGCGGAGATTCTGCAGCAGCAGTTAACCAGCTTGGATTTGGTGATAAGATGAGCCACATCTCCACTGGCGGCGGAGCTTCCCTTGAATTCCTTGAGGGCAAAGAGCTTCCGGGCGTTGTAGCAGCAGATGACAAATAAGGAAGAAGCTTTCTCTTATAAAATTCAGAAAGCAAATGAGGTACTGGACGAGCTGGAGAGTTATCTCAATACTGTGAAGTATGCACTTTTTTCCAATACGCAGATCACGGTCGATCGGATCCGGATGGAGGAATATGTGCAGCAGCTCCGTCAGTATCTGAAGGGAAAATAGCTGCGGCTGCCCTGCCATGAGCAGGAATTGAAGCGAAATCCGGTATTTGGCTTTGACTGCCGCAGATCAGACAACAGACACCAGGACAGATCCGAAAGGATCTGAAATCTGAGAAAAAGAGGATACGAAAATGGCAAGAAAGAAAATTATCGCAGGCAACTGGAAAATGAACATGACTCCGAGTCAGGCTGTAAAGCTGGTAGAGACTCTGAAGCCGCTTGTAAAGAATGAAGAAGTAGACGTAGTATTCTGTGTACCGGCAATCGATATCATTCCGGTAATTGAAGCTGCAAAGGACACCAACATTAAGGTTGGCGCTGAGAATATGTACTTCGAGGAGAAGGGTGCATTCACAGGCGAAATCGCTCCGGCTATGCTCGAGGAAGTTGGCGTGAAGTACGTGGTTCTCGGACATTCTGAGAGAAGACAGTATTTTGCAGAAACAAGCGAGACTGTAAACAAGAAAATGCTGAAAGCATTTGAGCACGGCATCACACCGATCATGTGCTGTGGTGAGACTCTGGAGCAGAGAGAACAGGGAATCACAATGGATTGGATCCGTCAGCAGGTTAAGGTTGGTTTCCAGAACGTGACAGCAGATCAGGCAAAGACTGCAGTAATCGCTTACGAGCCGATCTGGGCAATCGGAACCGGCAAGACCGCTACAACAGAGCAGGCTCAGGAAGTATGCGCAGGCATCCGTGCATGCATCGCTGAAATTTATGATGATGCAACAGCAGCAGAGATCCGTATCCAGTACGGCGGATCTGTAAACGCAAAGACCGCTCCGGACCTGTTTGCACAGGCTGACATCGATGGCGGCCTGGTAGGCGGCGCTTCCCTGAAGGAAGAGTTCGGCCAGATCGTAAACTACAAATAGGCTTGAACTGAGTTAAAAAAGATAGCCGGTGAATCCGGTATCCTATGTCCCAAAATAGAGAGTGCCGTGAACGTGCAGAAATGTACGGATCACGGCATTTTTCGTTGGGATGTTTTTGAGCGCAGATAAGCATTCCCCCGCTTCAAGTGTGCGGAACATTAAGCGGTGGATGTCCGCTTTACTTTAGGGGATCGTAATGTTACAATAACAGGAATTGCAAGAAGAACAAAGCGGGGCGAGTCAGTAAGCTTTAAAACCACTCCTGTGCAAGCACATCGTGGTTTCAGGCTTTTGACCCTGGCATCACTATAATATAATATCAGGCAGAAGGGAAATGCACAGGAGGACCTAATTTTGGAACAGAATCAGATCATTAAAATATATGGCGAAGATTATAAAAAGATGACAAAGCAGCTGCTTACGGCTGCAAAGCTGATTGAAAGGATTCCGGATAAAAATTGCAGAATCGGAATTAAGCCGAATCTTGTAGCTCCGACGCCTGCTTTTCTTGGGGCAACGACACATCCGGAAGTTGTAGCCGGAATCATTGAATATTTGCAGGAGCATGGCTGCAGAAATATTACCATTGCGGAAGGCTCGTGGGTTGGTGACCGTACATCGGAGGCGATGGAGATGTGCGGGTATCTCAGTCTGGCCAAAACGTACGGTGTCCGGCTTCTTGATGCGCAGAAGGAAGCATCGTTTGAGAAGGACTGTAAGGGTCTGAAGCTGCGTCTTGCAGCTTGTGTAAAGGAATTTGACTTTCTGATCAATGTACCGGTAGTAAAAGGACATTGTCAGACGAAGATTACCTGTGCATTGAAAAACATGAAGGGGCTGCTTCCGAATACGGAAAAACGCCGTTTTCATGCACTTGGACTTCACCGGCCGATTGCACACCTGGCAGTTGGAATTCATCAGGATTTTATAGTGGCAGATCATATCTGTGGTGATCTGGATTTTGAAGACGGCGGTAACCCGGTGGTGAAGAATTGTATTATGGCGGCAGCTGATCCGGTGCTGCTGGATGCGTATGTCTGCAATCTGCTTCACTATGACTGCAATGAAGTGCCTTATATCGGATTGGCTGAGGAGCTGGGAGCGGGAAGCGCAGATTTGACTAAAGTACAGGTAGCGGTATGTGAGAGGCGATCAGAACCGGCGGCGGAAGCAATGAAAAAAGAATGCGAACACGTGTGTCTGCGCTTTTTGCCTGAAAATGAGATCTGGGATGAGGAAATCCCATATGCAAAAAAGGTGGTGTCAGTACGCGATGCAGTTGAAGAGGTTGAGTCCTGCAGCGCCTGCTACGGAGGTCTTATTCCGGCGCTTGACCGGCTGAAAGAAGAGGGGCTGCTGGAACAGCTGCAGGAAAAAATATGCATCGGACAGGGATATCGGGGAAAATACGGAAAGCTTGGAGTCGGTCTGTGCACAGCAGGATTTGAGTGCTGTATTAAGGGGTGTCCGCCATCGGAAAAAGAGATTTATGAAGGGCTGAAAGGATATTTGACAAAGGAATGATATTATTACCCACATAAATATTCTGTGCCGGTTCATACACTGTAAAAAATGTGTGGAGACCTGTATGAAAATTAAAACGCAAAGGGGAATCTATACAGGATTGCTTGCGATGCTGGTGTTTGGAGCTGTTGTGGGAATCATGTTTCCGGAGCTGTTTCGAATGTGTGAAGGAACTTATGCAGGGGCTTTTGGCTTTTATGGCAGAAAAAAACTGCAGGAGATGAGTCCGGATCTGTGGTCAATACTGGGATATCTGCTGGTCTGCCGGCTGCGGCTGCTGCTGTTTTTGTGGATGAGCTGCTATACGCCGGCCGGTCTCTGGCTTCATCTGCTTTTTTCAATGTGGCTTGGGTGCTCGGGCGGCATGCTGCTTGCGCTTTTTGCGCTGCGTCAGGGAATACAGGGCGTTGGGCTGTTTTTTTGCTGTATGGTTCCGCAGTGGATTTTCTATGTGCTGCAATGGAAAAAAGAGCTGCAGATTTTTCTTGCGCATTATCTTCCGGGAGAAACTTATACGGGCAATATAGTGCTTCCATATCCGAGAAGAAAAGAGCGGATGACCTGGATTACGATGGTTCTGTACTGTATATCCGGATGTGTGGCAGAAACCTTTGTGGGTCTTTGGAGTATAAAAATTTTTATGAAAAATCTGATATAAATACCATATCTGGTGCTGCGAAAAATAAATCGGACGAAATCTTGTAAAGCCTTGAAAATGCTGTATTTTTCGGCAATTTTACGTCATTTTTACCGTTGATTTTACATAATAAATTGCGTATAATACATTTACTTATGGGGTTCGACAGTATAAAAGACGAAATATGTCAGAAAGTGTCCGAAGGAAGTCGAAGCGTGTATAGGGATTCTGGGAAAGCTGAGGAAACAGGTATGGGATTTGAGCTGCCTTTGTTTATAGACTATTTAAGAGAGACGAAAAATGCATCAAAGAGCACGGTCAGTTCGTATCAGCGTGATCTGAAAAAAATGGAGAGTTATTTTGAAGAGCACGGGATTGAGGATGTAGAAAATGTGACTGCAACAAATCTGAATTCATATGTGCTCTATCTGGAAAAGCAGGGCTTATCAACTGCGACAGTTTCAAGAAATGTGGCTTCCATGAAGGCCTTTTTTCATTATGCCTGCAGAAGCGCTCAGATTAAAGAAGATCCTGCAGAATCGATTAAAGCCCCGCATATTGAGAAAAAGCTTCCGGAAGTGCTGAGTATGGAAGAAACGGTTCGTCTTCTGGAGCAGCCGTCCGGGTCAAGTCCGAAAGAGCTTCGTGACAAGGCAATGCTGGAGCTTTTGTACGCAACCGGTATGCGTGTGTCTGAACTGATTACAGTAAAGCTTTCGGATGTAAATCTGATTTTGAATTATGTGATATGCCGCGACGGGGAAAAAGAGCGGGTTATTCCTTTTGGAGATAATGCAAAAACAGCACTTGACCATTATTTGCAGCGTGGGCGTATGTGTTTGCTCAGAGAAGAAGGGAGCGAATTCCTTTTTGTGAATTGTTCCGGTTCCGGGATGAGTCGTCAGGGCTTCTGGAAACTGATTAAGCAGTATGCTTCGCGGGCAGGGATCACGACGGATATTACACCACATACTCTGCGCCATTCGTTTGCTGCGCATCTGGTGCAAAATGGAGCAGATCTGAAGAGTGTTCAGCAGATGCTGGGACATTCGGATATTGCAACGACACAGATTTATCGTAACCTGAATTTTGAACAGGTGCGAAGAGTTTATAAAGAAGCACATCCAAGACGATAATGAATCCAAGGCGATAGCGAATCTAGTGTACCGTATCATTCACTTTCAGTATAATGGCGCAGGATGAATTTTCAATCTGCAAGGCGGAGGAATGAGGCGATGCGGTGGCATCGTCGATTGACGATAACGCAGCAGATGGAAATTCAGACAAGCCATTAGGTCAAATGTGAGTGATGCAGTACACTAGGGCGATAATGATAAGAGAAAAATGCTCCCGGCATCTCAAGCGGAATACCGTTTAAGATATCGGGAGTATTTTGTGGTGAGTATATAGCAAAACGATAAAATACTTATTTCAGTGCATTGTAAATGTCATAAATCAGCTGCTCGGATTTTTCCCATCCAAGACATGGATCCGTGATGGATTTTCCGTATACGTGATTTCCGGTACCGATCTTCTGCGCACCATCTTCAATATAGCTTTCAATCATGAAGCCTTTTACCAGCTTTTTCAGATCCGGACAGTAGTTCATGCTGTGCAGGACTTCTTTGGCAATACGGATCTGTTCAATATATTTTTTGCCGGAGTTAGAATGGTTGGTATCGATGATTGCAGCCGGATTTTTCAGATCTCTTTCCTGATAAAGCTGATTCATCAGCATCAGATCCTCGTAATGATAGTTCGGAATAGACTGACCATGCTTATTGGTGGCACCACGCAGAACAACGTGAGCGAGATCATTACCATCGGTGTAAACCTCCCAGCCACGGTAGATGAAGGTATGTTTGCTCTGGGCAGCTTTGATGGAATTAAACATGACACTGAGATCTCCGCTGGTCGGATTTTTCATTCCGGCCGGAACATCCATGCCGCTGACAGTCATGCGATGATGCTGGTCTTCTACAGAACGTGCACCAATCGCAACGTAGGAGAGGAGATCATCCACATAACGGTAGTTTTCCGGATAGAGCATTTCGTCTGCAGAAGTCAGACCGGTTTCCTCGATTGCAGTTGCGTGCAGCTTTCGCATTGCTACGATACCGGCAAATACATCCGGCTTTTTTTCAGGGTCCGGCTGATGGACAAGACCTTTGTAGCCTTCGCCGGTGGTACGCGGCTTGTTCGTATAAATACGCGGGATCAGGATAATACGGTCACCGATTTTATCCTGAATAGAAGCAAGGCGGTGAATATAATCAAGTACGGAAGCTTCATTGTCTGCGGAACAAGGGCCGATGATTAAAAGAAATTTATCAGAAACGCCGGTAAAAACATCACGGATCTGAGCATCCCTTTCTTTCTTGATCTGAATTACCTTGTCAGAAAGAGGATACATTTTCTTGACTTCTGCCGGAATCGGGAGTTTTTTGACGAAATTCATAGACATTTTTTTACACCTCTGCTGTAAGATATTGACGACAGTGCCGTCCGAATATTGTTTGGGACTGATTCGGTTACATCTGACTGCAAACAATAATTATTAACATTATAGTATAAGTATAAAAAAATGTCGATATTAATTTTATGTTTTAATTTGATAAACCGTATGGTACAATAGAGAATGTGAAAGAAGCAAGATAAGTGAGGCAGTTACATGAAAGACAGTAAAAAACCGTATTTTCCAATGTTTGTGGACCTTACGGATAAAAAGGTAGTAGTGGCAGGAGCAGGAACAATTGCAAAACGGCGGATTCGTTCAATGATTGAATTTACCAATCATCTGTACGTGATTGCACCGGAAGTGAACCGCGAATTAAAAGAACTGGAGGAGGCGGGAAAGTTAACGATTCTTCGAAAAGCATATGACAGGGAGGACCTGTATGATGCATCCCTCGTCATTGCAGCAACGAATGACCATAAAGTAAATCAGGATATTTATGCAGCCTGCAAGTGTCTTGGAATACCGGTGAATGTCTGTCAGGACAGGGGACGGTGCGATTTTTATTTTCCGGGGCTTGCGTTGCAGGACAATCTTGTAGTCGGCGTGAGTACGAGCGGACGGGAAAAAAAGCAGCAGAAGGGAATTGCCGGGCGGCTGCAGCAGTTTTTGGATGAAGATCAGGCCGATGCGGCAAAGGAGAAAGAGACGGACGGAAAGGAATAGGGAATGCTGGTAAAGATTTTTACAGATGGCTCGGCACGCGGTAATCCGGACGGTCCGGGCGGTTATGGGACGATTCTGCAGTATGTGGATGGAAAAGGCGTGCTGCATGAACGTACGTATTCGCAGGGATACGAAAAGACGACTAACAACCGTATGGAATTAATGGCGGCGATCATTGGTCTGGAAGCACTTACGCGCCCGTGTGAGGTGGAGCTGTATTCGGACTCACAGTATCTGATCAATGCGTTTAATCAGCACTGGATCGAGGGCTGGATCCGTAAGGGCTGGAAGAGAGGAAAAAACGAGCCGGTCAAAAATACGGATCTTTGGAAGCGTCTGCTTAAGGCAGCACAGCCACACAGTATTCGTTATATCTGGGTAAAGGGGCACGCAGGCCATCCGGAGAATGAACGGTGCGATCAGCTGGCAACTGCAGCTGCAGACGGAGAAAATCTTCAAAAAGATGTGGTGGATGTCAGCGATACAAGTCTGTAGGAATGATGCAGCTGGCTGTAAGGAGAAATAATTTACAAACGGCTTGAAATGCAGGGATGGCTGTGCTATGATGATGAACAGACTGGCATAGTCTGCCATTATCATGCAGAAAATAATCGATTTGCATAATCTTTGGAAACAAAATGATACAAAGACAAGAAAGGGATGACGGGATGGCGGCATTTTTTATCGAATTTTCAAAGGAACTGATAGAACTGGTTCTGCTGGCAGGGGTCTCGGTGGCAGCGATTTTCTGTGGAAAGAGACTGCGTGACAGGAAGGATGCAAAAACAGCGTCCGAACAAAAGAGTAACTGAATGTGGAGGAATTATTGTGGAAAAATATGGAGTTAATGAGTTGAGAAAAATGTTCCTTGACTTCTTTAAAAGTAAGGATCATCTGGTAATGAACAGCTTTTCGCTGGTACCGCACAACGATAACAGCCTGTTGCTGATCAATGCAGGTATGGCACCGCTGAAGCCGTACTTTACGGGAGCGGAGATTCCGCCGAAGCGCCGTGTGGCGACGTGTCAGAAGTGTATCCGTACCGGTGATATTGAAAATGTCGGAAAAACGGCACGGCACGGTACGTTCTTTGAGATGCTCGGCAACTTCTCTTTCGGTGATTACTTCAAGCGTGAAGCAATCCACTGGTCCTGGGAATTTTTAACGGAAGTGGTAGGCCTGGATCCGAATCGTCTGTATCCGTCGGTTTATCTGGAGGATGACGAGGCATGGAATATCTGGCATGATGAGATTGGCGTTGCGTCAGATCGCATTTTCCGATTCGGTAAAGAGGATAATTTCTGGGAGCATGGTGCAGGACCGTGCGGACCATGTTCAGAAATCTATTATGACCGCGGAGAAAAGTATGGCTGCGGAAAGCCGGGCTGTACGGTTGGCTGCGACTGTGACCGCTACATGGAAGTATGGAACAATGTATTTACCCAGTTTGAAAATGACGGAGAGGGTCATTACGAACTGCTGAAGCAGAAAAACATTGATACGGGAATGGGACTGGAACGTCTGGCGGTTATTGTACAGGAAGTAGACTCTATTTTTGATGTGGATACGATGCAGGCGCTGCGTGACAAGGTATGCGAGTTTGCAAAGACCACATATAAGGCAGATGAGAATAAAGACATTTCCATTCGTCTGATTGTAGATCATATCCGTTCTGCGACATTTATGATTTCTGATGGTATCATGCCGACAAATGAGGGACGTGGCTACGTACTTCGCCGTCTGATCCGCCGTGCGGCACGTCATGGAAGACTGCTCGGAATCGAAGGCGCATTCCTTTCAAAGCTGAGCGAGACAGTGATCGAGGGATCAAAGGACGGATATCCGGAGCTGGAAGAAAAGCGTGACTTTATTGTGAAGGTTCTGGCGCAGGAAGAAGAAAAATTTAATAAAACGATTGATCAGGGTCTTAGCATTCTGACAGGAATGGAAGCTGAGCTTGCAGAAAAGGGTGAAAAGATTCTTAGCGGTGAGAGTGCGTTCATGCTGTATGATACGTATGGATTCCCGCTCGATCTGACGAGAGAAATCCTGGAAGAGAAAGGCTATGAGATCGATGATGAAGGCTTCAAGGCATGTATGGAAGAGCAGCGTCAGAAAGCCCGCAGTGCAAGAGCCGTGACAAATTATATGGGGGCAGACGCAACCGTATACGATCAGATTCCGGCAGCCGTGACATCAGAATTTATCGGCTATGACACACTGACCTGCGAGTCTGAGATTACGGTACTGACAACGGAAGCTGAGCTGACAGAGGCATTGACAGAGGGAGTATGTGGTACTGTTATCGTAAATAAGACTTCGTTCTATGCAACAATGGGCGGTCAGAACGGAGATAAGGGCGAGATCGTATGTGAGACAGGCCGTTTTGTGGTAGAGGATACCATCCATCTGCTTGGCGGAAAAATCGGCCACGTAGGATATCTGGCAGAGGGTATGATGAAGGTCGGCGATAAAGTGACTCTGAAGGTAGACGAGGTTTATCGCAAGAACATCTGTAAAAACCATAGCGCAACACATCTGCTTCAGAAGGCGCTGAAGAGTGTGCTTGGTTCGCATGTAGAGCAGAAGGGTTCTTTGGTGACACCGGATCGTCTGCGTTTTGACTTTGCACATTTCCAGGCAATGACGCCGGAGGAGATTGAGAAGGTTGAGGCGATTGTAAATGAAGAGATCGCAGCAGCACTTCCGGTTGAAACAAAGGTCATGAGCATTGAAGATGCAAAGAAGACCGGCGCAATGGCATTGTTTGGTGAGAAGTATGGCGATGAGGTTCGCGTGGTATGCATGGGAGATTTCTCCAGGGAGCTTTGCGGTGGTACTCATGTTTCCAATACCTCTGAGATCGCAACGTTTAAGATCGTTTCCGAAGCAGGCGTTGCAGCGGGTGTAAGACGAATTGAAGCATTAACAGGAGACGGTGTATTTGCATATTATAAGGCAGCCGAAAAAGAACTGGAGGATGCAGCAAAGCTGCTCAGGACAGTTCCGTCAGGCGTCCTTGAAAAGATTACCGCACTGCAGAATGAGTTAAAGGCAGTGATGAGTGAAAATGAATCCTTGAAGAGTAAGCTTGCAAAGGATGCGCTTGGCGATGTTATGAGCCAGGTTTGTGAGGTTGGTGGCGTGAAGTTCCTGCCGGCAAAAGTAGAAGGCGTCGACATGAACGGACTGCGTGATCTCGGTGATCAGCTGCGGGAAAAAATCGGAGAGGGTGTTGTTCTGATTGCATCTGTGAACGATGGAAAAGTTAGTCTGATGGCAGCCGTAACGGACGGTGCAATGAAGAAGGGCGCACATGCCGGCAATCTGATCAAGGGAATTGCAGCTCTTGTCGGAGGCGGTGGCGGCGGACGCCCGAATATGGCACAGGCTGGCGGAAAGAATCCGGAAGGCATTGATGCTGCATTAGAAAAAGCGAAAGAAGTGCTGGCTGGGCAGCTTTCCTAAACCATTTGCTAAAAATGTTGAAAATTTTTAAGAAAATGTGTTGACGAAAGTAAAAAATCTGGTATAATACTATTTAGTGCAATAAAATACCCAGACAGTTGTATTCTGCACAATCTACAACTGGAGGGAGGTTAGGTGTGAGACAATGTC
>CAKRPI010000073.1 GCA_934376945.1 uncultured Lachnospiraceae bacterium
TGACTCGGTTAAATACGCCAACAGCAACAACTGTCCTTTCATCCATGCGTGTTAATTTACAGAAATGCTATAGTACCGAACGATATTCCAGGTGGTGTGGCAGGCGGTAGATAAAATAATTATTTACCCCTGCTCGATCGTTGTGCGCACTCATAAAGAAACCGCATGCGTCCACAGTGTACGGAAAAATGTCCACCATCTGCGGAAAAAACAGTTGACGTACTGTGGAAAAAGCGATATAGTATAACACAGTGACAGCAAAACGAGAAGAAGTTTGCAGGAAAGAGGCGAAGGCCCGCCGAAGGAGTAAAACTCTCAGGTTCCCGTATCCGGGCGAAAACTGCAGATGGATCGTTCTCTGGAGACACCTGTCTTGGACAGGGGCCGAAGGTGCAAATGACGCGCAGCGTCTTGAATCTCTCAGGCAAAAGGACAGAGGATGCTTGGTTTTTATGACATTTCTGGTTTGAGCAAGCGCATAGCGTACAGCATTCTGATAAGAGGAATGCATATAATACGTTCTGATGCTGCTGCAGATTCCATGTAAGCGGAGTTCTCCGTCTTCTTTCGAACGGTCTTTTCTATTTCCCGTATTGTTATGTTGCACAACCTATCACTGATCAGAGACAGGTCAAAATTTGTAAAGCGAAGGGAAATCTCTGCGTTTTTCTGGTTGACTCTGAACAGCGATCATAACATGAAAAGAGGAGAGATTTGGTTATGTGGAACATGGTGAATCAGTTTCTGGTAAAGGTCGATGACCTTGTATGGGGAGTACCGCTTATGGTACTGATTCTGGCAGGTGGTATCCTTTTGACGGCACGTCTCGGGCTTCTTCAGGTGCGAAGACTGCCGCTTGCTCTGAAATGGATGTTTAAAAATGAGGAAGAGGGAGACGGTGAAATCTCCAGCTTTGCAGCGCTTTGTACAGCGCTGAGCGCAACAATCGGAACCGGCAATATCGTTGGTGTGGCAACGGCAGTCTGTGCAGGCGGACCGGGCGCGCTGTTCTGGATGATCGTGGCAGCATTTTTTGGTATGGCGACGAAATATGCGGAGGGTCTTCTGGCTGTGAAATACCGCGTAGTAGCAGAGGATGGCCATAGCCTTGGCGGACCGTTCTATTACATTGAGCGCGGTATGGGAACAAAATGGAAATGGCTGGCGAAGATTTTTGCTTTCTTTGGTGTCTGTGTTGGTCTGTTCGGTATCGGTACCTTCAGCCAGGTAAACGGTATCTCCAGCGCAGTTCAGAACTTCTTTGATCCGGATAAAACAAATTGTGTGACACTTCCGTTCCTCGGAACGTATTCCTGGGCGGTTGTAATTGCATCTTTGATTCTGGCTTTCTGTGTCGGAGCGATTCTGATCGGCGGTCTGAAGCGTATTGCAACGGTCAGCCAGATCATCGTTCCGTTTATGGCGGTAATCTATTTTGTATTCAGTGTGGCATTGATCCTGCTGAATATCACACATGTGCCGGCAGCAATTGTAACTGTTGTAAAGGGCGCATTTAATCCATCGGCAGTTACCGGTGGTGTGGTCGGCAGTATGATCGTTGCCATGCAAAAAGGTGTTGCGCGCGGTATCTTCTCAAACGAGGCAGGACTTGGAAGCGCGCCGATCGCAGCGGCTGCAGCACAGAGCAAGGAACCGGTGCGTCAGGGACTGGTAAGTATGACCGGTACTTTTATTGATACGATTGTTATCTGTACGCTGACCGGACTTTCCATCGTCGTAACAGGTGCATGGCAGGTAGACGGACTGGAAGGAGTCCAGGTGACAACGTATGCGTTCCAGAACGGACTTCCGATTCCGGCGCAGGTATCGTCCTTTGTTCTGATGATCTGTCTGGTATTTTTTGCATTCACAACAATTCTCGGATGGGATTACTACAGCGAGCGTTGTCTGGAGTATCTGACAAACGGCCATAAGAAGACGATCCTCACTTACAGATGGCTGTATATTTTTGCAGTCTTTATCGGCCCGTACATGACGGTGAGTGCCGTATGGACGATTGCAGATATTTTTAACGGACTGATGGCAATTCCGAATATGATTGCATTATTTGCATTGAGCGGGGTTGTGGCAAAGGAAACAAAGAGCTTCTTCTCGGCGAATAAGCATATTGAAAAATAAAAAAGAGAACAGGTTTGACTCCCCGTAAAATAGACTTTACGGGGAGTCTTTTGTCTGGCTCCAGGTCAGTAAAAAAATCGCAATCATACTTGTATGCAGACGGAAGAAACGATATAATGAAAGACGCGATGTCGAAAGAGCGGAGAATAAACGGGCAGGGAGCCGGAGGCAGAAGAGATGCTGACAAAGAATGATATCATCCATTTTTATGATCGATATAAGAAAAATCTGAAAAAAGAAGAGTTGGTCATCGCGCGGCTTCTGAAGGCGGAGGATGAGGAGGCGTGGATCGAGAACCTGAAGAAAAAATCGCGGGTGATGCGCAGCCTTTATATTGAAAATGAAGCGCTTCTGAACATGTACGTCCGCCCGTTTTTAGAGAACGAAGACATTTTAAACGACGCGCTGGCGGAAGAGTTCCTGCACCAGATCATTCAGGCAGACCGGGAAGGATATATGGATGACCTGGCGATGCGTGAGGTTGTGGAGCGGCTGGAGCCGTACTTTGAGAAAAAGGGCAATTTAAATGCCTGCATCTGGACACTCAATATGATCGGCAGCTTTTACAACCGTAATTCAAGCGTGGAGGACGGAAAGCGCAGCGCACAGTGCTACCGAAGGCTGCAGGAGCTGAGTGACCGGTATTTTGAGATTGAGGATTTTGATGTGCGTAAAAGAATCCTCTATTCTTATTATAATTATCCTGTCGTGTTGTTTAATTTCGGGCTGATCGGGCCGAAAGGTATTCTGGAGGAGATGGAGCGGGCGCTCGCGTTTTATACGGATGAGCGCGTGGTGGCGCTTGACGGAGAGCGGTTTGATTTTAAGCAGATTATTGAGGAGCTGAATTACGATCTGCTCGGAAACTACATGATTGCGAGCGAGCGGGACACGGTCGATCCGGAGCTTCTGGAGCGGGCGGGGAAGGAACTCGGAAGATATTATCAGAGCTATCTGGATGAGGGCTGCGCCCCATATGAGGTGCCGGATGAAATCTACTGCAATTATCACCGGTATCTGTTTTTCTCCGGAAAAATAACGTTCACGGAGTTTGTGGAGGATTACAAGCGCTTCTGCGATTACAGCGTGGAGCACGATACGATGGAGGAGGACGGCGATTTCACGGACAGCCGTCTGTTCCAGGTGGCGGTGAATCATCTGACGAACATCATTTACAGCCTGAAATATTATGAAAAAGAATATGAGGGAGATCCGAATCTTGGGCGGGACTGTATCAATCAGTACATCCAGGTGCTGCGGAATGTGCCGCGTGCGGGGAACGCCGCGTTTGTCAATGACGTGATGTACCGTTCTCTGTGCGGTCTTCTGGAAATTCTGACGGATGACGAGGAAGGCTCGCAGGTTCTGACGAATATTCTGATGAACCGAGATGAGATCACGCTGATTCATTCCTCTATGGTGGAAAAAATTTCACATCGGATTCTGGATACTGTTTTGAAAAAACGGCCGGAGCTGCTGGTCGGTGCACTGGAATGTACGAGTGTGATAGAAGTGCTGGAGCAGCAGGAAAAATTCTTCAACTTTATGGAAGAGTCTGCAAAGCTTTTTGATATAGGAAAGCTGCAGATCGCGGAGATCATCAACAAGCAGTCGCGTCGGCTGACAGGCCGCGAGAGAAAACGAATTTATGAGCATCCAAGAGCCGGGACGAAGGTACTGGAAAAAATCCCTTCCATGCAGAAGTACCGGGACATGATTCTGGGACACCACAAATCCTGGGATGGAAAAATGGGCTATCCGAAGGAGTTTGACAACTGTGCAAGCCCAAGCCGGATGCTGATCGAGCTTTTGAGGATCAGTGACTGCCTGGATGCGGCGACGGATTTCATTGGAAGAAGCTACAGCACGCCAAAAAGTTTCGCACAGTGTCTGGAAGAGTTCAGCCAGGGTAAAGGAGGGCTGTACTGTGAGGAGCTGATCTGCCTGCTGGAAGAGGATACGGAGCTGCAGGAAGATCTGACGTATCTTCTGGAGGCAGGACGGATTCGAACGTATTATGAGGTCTTCAGGGGGATGATGGGACCGGAAGAGGAAGCAGGAGAAGGAAATCTGCAGGAGCGCTGGAAGCAGGTTGAACCGGATGAACAGGAGGAGCTGCTTGGCATCCTGCACGAGAGTGGTCAGGAAAGCCGCAGCGTGATCCGGGCACTGGCGCGCAATTCCCTGCTGATTCTTTCCGTAAATATGCGAAGCGGGGATTATACAGTGACATATCGCGGAAAGAGCAGACTGTTTGCGGAACTGGAAGACGGAAGATACGAGAATTTTCTGCAGAACTGCCTGGCACCGGCGGCAGATGAGGCGGACTGGGAGGAGGTCCGGTACAAACTGAGGCTGAAAACGCTTGCAAAATCGTTTGCCGAGCAGAGCGGAAGCTATGAGACGGAGCTGCGCATCTGCACAGATCAGGTCATGCGCTGGGTGCGTTTTCAGTTTGTGCAGACGGATGAGATCAACGTCATTCCGAATCAGATGATTGTCATTTTGCAGGATGTCCATGAGACGAGGAGCCGGAGCGAGCAGCTTAAGGAGGCCATGAAGGAAGCGTATGATACGGCAGAGAAGGCGAACCGTGCAAAGAGCCTGTTTCTGACGAGCATGTCGCATGATATCCGCACACCAATGAACGGCATTATAGGTATGACGCAGATCGCCAGAAAGCATCTGGATGATACTTCGCGTATAGAAGACTGCCTGCGGAAAATAGAGAAATCCTCGAAACACCTGCTGGGGCTGATCAATGAAGTGCTGGATATGGCAAAGATCGAGAGCGGAAGCATGCAGCTGAAAGAAGAGGCTCTGTCGCTTCCGGAACTGGTCGAGGCAGTCGGAGAGGTGTGCCGTACGGATGCGGAGAAAAAGCATCAACGCTTTGATGTGGTGGTCAGCGGCATCTGGCATGAGCAGGTGATGGCGGATGCGGTGAAGCTGCGCCAGATTCTGACAAATCTGACGGCAAATGCTGTGAAATATACGCCGGACGGTGGGCATATCGAACTTCTGGCGGAGCAGCTGGCCATTCGCAAGGAAGGGTACGGCAGCTATCGCTTCATAATAAGAGACAACGGAATAGGTATGTCGAAGGAGTTTCAGAAGCAGCTGTTCCAGCCGTTTTCCCGCGAGGACAACAGCATGACGAATGTGACGCAGGGTACGGGTCTTGGCCTTTCCATCGTAAAAGCAGTGGTTGATATGATGGACGGCAGCATCGAGGTAAAGAGTGTACAGGGAAAAGGAAGTACCTTCACCGTACTGCTGCAGCTGGAGCTTGCGGAAAAGACGAAGGGAGAGAACGAACAGGAAGAGGAAATGCACTTTGACGGCGGCAGGATTCTTCTGGTGGAGGATAACGAGCTGAACCGGGAAATTGCCCTGGAGCTGCTTGTGGATCTCGGTCTTGTGGTGGAGGTGGCAACGAACGGGCAGGAAGCAATCCAATGCATCGAACGTCAGCCGGATTGTTATTATGAGCTGGTATTTATGGACATTCAGATGCCGGTATTAAACGGTTATGATGCGACGAGAAAGATCCGTGCAGCTGGCACGAAATATACAGAGGGACTGCCGATCATCGCGATGACGGCAAATGTGTTCCGGGATGATATATTAGAGGCGGTCGAGAGCGGTATGAACGACTACGTGACGAAACCGATTGATATGAAGGTCATCACCGGAGTGCTGTGGAAATGGCTGCACGGAAGCAGCGCAGGAAAAAAGAAGTAAGGTGCAGAGCTATGGAAGGAGAATAGGGAGATGGAAGAAAAGAAGCTGATCGAGTTTCGGAATATTGTTAAAAGCTTTGACGGCCAGATTGTGTTAAAGGGAGTCAATCTGGATATCAATGAAAAGGAGTTTGTGACCTTGCTCGGACCGAGCGGCTGCGGAAAAACAACACTGCTTCGGATTCTTGGCGGTTTTCTTGATGCAGACGAAGGCCAGGTGATCTTTGACGGAGAGGAAATCAGCAAAAAACCGCCATATAAGCGGGAACTGAACACTGTTTTTCAGAAGTACGCACTTTTTCCCCATCTGAATGTCTATGAAAATATTGCATTCGGGCTGAAGATCAAAAAGATGAGTAAGGATATCATTGACCAGAAGGTCATGAAAATGCTCAAGCTGATTGGTCTGGAGGGTTTTGAAAAGAAAAATACGACGCTGCTTTCCGGAGGCCAGCAGCAAAGAGTCGCAATTGCACGTGCGCTTGTCAATGAGCCGAAGGTACTGCTGCTGGATGAGCCTCTGGCAGCACTCGATTTAAAACTGAGAAAGGAAATGCAGTATGAACTGAAGCGGATTCAGCAGGAAGTCGGCATTACCTTTATTTTTGTCACGCATGATCAGGAAGAGGCGCTGACGATGTCAGATAAGATTGTGGTCATGAAGGGCGGTGAGATTCAGCAGATCGGTACTCCGGAGGAGATTTACAATGAACCGGCAAACCGCTACGTGGCAAACTTCATCGGAGAGAGTAACATCATTCCGGGTGTCATGCTGGAAGATTATCGGGTGCGTTTTGATGATATTACCTTTGAATGTGTGGATTTCGGTTTTAAGGAAAATGAACCGGTGGACATTGTCATAAGACCGGAGGATATTGATATTGTAAAGCCGGAGGAAGGAAAAATGACCGGCGAGGTATTAAGCGTGCTCTTTAAGGGCGTTCATTATGAAATCATGGTGGAAACGGTTCCCGGTACAAGCGTTACAGTCAATATGAGCGTGGTTAAAAATCAGGATGTGACCGGAGACGATGGAAAAGAAAAAATGAGTGCCGGAAACTTTTATGTGGATATCGAGGATGTGGCGGAACTTGATGACAAGGAAATTATTGCACGTGCCAATGCGCAGGCATGGAATCCGGAGACAGATGATTATATTTCGATTGCAAAAATTGAGTATGATATCAAACCTGAGCTGGGTGAATATCCGGTGCGCTTCTCTACTGCGGCGGGAACAATGATCGAACGCAGGATTTTTGTTGTCAATCAACCGTTTGTAAAGAATGAAAAGGCAAATGAGGGTGTCATGGCGTTCAGCTTTACAAAGACGGTGGATGAAATTCAGGAGTCGCAGGCGCTCGATACGGATCTGAAGACCTGGGCAAATGCACAGGGCTGGAAGCTCAGCAATGAGGAACAGAGCGTGGACATTTATGTAGATTATGATTTTGAGCCGGAGAATATCAAAGAAGGCGTTTATCAGATCACATTCTCTACCGAAGGACGCGAGTTTAAGATTCATACAACCGATTACTCAGAGGTGGGAGCGCAGGTCGGCCTGACCTTCTTCCCGGAGGATCTGCACGTTATGTCAAGGATGGTGTACTAAATGAAACGATTTTCACAGCTTGCGGTGCCCTATATTGCATGGGTCGTGATGATGCTGATCCTTCCGATGGCACTGATTGCGATTTATTCAGTCACGGAACAGGGAAACAGCATTATTTCCTTTACTTTTACGTTGGAGCACTACGCCAAGTTTTTTACAGATCCGGATTTCCTGATCGTATTGTGGCGTTCACTGCTCATTGCGCTGAAAACGACAGTAATCTGCCTGCTTCTTGGTTATCCGATTGCCTATTTTATCTCAAGAAGCAGTGAAAAAATGCAGAATCTGCTTGTACTTGTGATCACGATTCCGATGTGGATTAACATGCTGGTGCGTACGTACGCATGGATCGGTCTTCTCAGCGAGGGAGGACTGATTCAGAGGCTTCTTTCTCTTGTTGGACTTGGCAAAGGAGAACTTCTTTATACGGAAGGCGCAGTTCTTCTTGGCATGGTGTATAACTTTCTGCCGTTTATGGTATTACAGATTAATACATCACTTTGCAAGATGGATCATTCGCTTTTGGAGGCAAGCTCAGATCTTGGCGCAAATCTGCGTCAGACGTTTTGGAAGGTGACATTTCCACTGTCGCTTCCCGGAGTCATCAACGGAATTACGCTTGTCTTTCTTCCGGCGGTCAGCTCCTTCTTTATTCCGAAGCTCCTTGGAGGCGGTCAGTATTTCCTGATCGGAAACTTGATTGAAAATCAGTTTATTACTGTGGGAGAGTGGAATTTCGGAAGTGCGATTTCCATGATCATGGCCGTAATTATGATGCTGCTGATGATGGCAGTACGCCAGGTGGAGATCCGCAACAACGGCGGAAAGGAGGAATAGACCGGTGAAGAAAGAAAACAGAACCTTTGGAAAAGTCCTGATGGCGCTTGTGATCGTGTTTTTTTATCTTCCGATCATCTATATGGTCGTCTTTTCCTTCAATTCCGGAAAATCACTGACCAGCTTTACCGGCTTTTCACTGCGCTGGTATAAGCATATGATGGAGTCGCACACGATGATGGAGTCTCTGTCCACTACATTCAGCATAGCGCTGATCGCAACAGCCGTTTCCACACTTGCAGGTACAATTTCTGCAATTGGACTGTCAAAATCGAAAAAAATCATTCAGAATCTGATGGAGCAGGTTAATAATCTGCCGATGATGAATCCGGAGATTGTAACGGCAATCGGTTTTATGCTGCTGTTTATTACGTTTCGGGTGGAAAAGGGTTATGTAACGATGCTGCTGGCGCATATTGCATTCTGCATTCCGTACGTTATGCTCTCCGTGATGCCTAAGATCCGTTCTCTGGATCCGAACCTTGCGGATGCGGCAATGGATCTTGGCGCAACGCCATGGCAGGCACTGACAAAGGTTATTGTGCCGCAGATCATGCCGGGTATCGTTTCCGGTGCATTGATTGCGTTTACGATGTCCGTGGATGACTTTATTATTTCTTATTTTGTAACGGGCGGCGGTGTGAAAAACCTGAGCATCACGGTGTATACGATGAGTAAGCGTGTTAATCCGAGTATCAATGCGATCTCAACGCTCGTAGTTGTGATTATTACGATGGTGCTTCTGCTGATCAATCTGGCACCGGTGGTGATGGCAAAACGGGAAAAGAAAGCAGAGATCAGCCGGAAAAAGCAGATAGTACCGATCGCAGCGGCAGCTGCAGCGGTTGTGGCAATCGTGCTTGTGATGCAGTTCAGAAAAGAGAATTCTGTCCTTCCGTATGCGGGGCAGACGCTGCATGTTTACAACTGGGGTGAGTATACCGGTGAAAATATCCTGCGGGAGTTCGAGGAAAAGACCGGAGCGAAGGTTGTGATGGAAAACTTTGATTCCAACGAGCAGATGTATATTAAGGTTGCAAACGGCGAATCCTACGATATTCTGGTTCCAAGTGATTATATGATCCAGAGGCTTATTCAGGAGGGATATCTACAGAAGCTGGATCACAGCAAGCTGGATTGTATGGATAAGCTCTGCGAGGATGTAGTCGGACTGCCGTACGATCCGAAAAACGAATATTCAATTCCATATTTCTGGGGTACGGTTGGCATTGTATATGATAAGACAAAGGTTGATCCGGAGGATCTTGAGCGCGAAGGCTTTGATATTTTCCGGGATCAGAAATACAAAGGTCAGATTTATCTGTACGATTCGGAGCGGGATTCTTTCATGATGGCATTGAAGACACTTGGCTATTCCATGAATACCGAGGATGAGGAACAACTGCAGGAAGCGTATGAGTGGCTGGTAGACTGTGTACAGACAATGGATCCGGAGATTGTGACGGACGAGATTATTGACAATATGGCGCAGGGACGTAAGGCGCTTGGTCTGATTTATTCCGGAGACGCAACGTACGTCATGTCAGAAAATGAAAACATGGGCTATTATCTTCCGGAAAGCGGAACGAATCTGTGGTCAGATGCCATGGTAATTCCGGCAAATGCGAAGAACCCGGATCTGGCGCATGAATTTATTAATTTCGCCAGTGATTATGAGGGAGCCTATGACAATTCCAGCTTTGTGGGTTATACCTCCTCAAATCAGGAGGTCATGGATACACTTTCCGGCGAGGGCGGAGAGTACGAAGGAATTGATGCCTATGTGCCGCGTTCGGGAAACCCGAATGATGAGGTATTTGAATATAACGATAACACGAGAAAGCTGATAGCAAACCTGTGGAGTAAGGTGAAGATTGCTGCAAGTAATGCAGGTTGAACGCAGATCGCGAAGCGACTGCGTTCATGAAATATCATAAGGGGGACCCGCTTGCGGAATCTCGTAAGGAGGGATCCGTTTACGGGAGGATTCCTTACGAGCCTAGATCCCTTATGATCCTGCAAGTAGCGAAGCGGATTGCGAATGTCCGCTTTACTATGTTCTGACAGGAAAAAGGAGTATATATGATCAAAAATATTATCTTCGATATCGGAAATGTACTGGCGAGCTTTCGCCCCAGGGAAGTTCTGGAAGAGATGGGATTGGAGGAAGCAGAGGTAAGAGCGATTCTTGATGCAACGGTGTTTGGTCCGTACTGGATTGAGCTGGATCGCGGTGTGATGGAGGAGGAAGAGGTGATCGCTGCAATGCGCAGCTGCGTACCGCAGCGATACCTGGCTGATTTTGAACGCTTCTTCGCAGAAGAAACGGGGAAGCTTGTAAAGTCACTTCCGTATGCGGCAGACTGGCTGAAGGATTTGAAGGGGCGAGGCTATCACGTGTATCTGCTCTCAAACTACCCTGTTGGACTGTTCGAGATCCACAGTCCGCATTTTACCTTCCTGCCGTACACGGATGGGAGAGTCGTTTCCGGCTATGTCAAATGCGTGAAGCCGGATGAGCGGATCTATCGCTGCCTGCTGGAAAAATACAGCTTAAGGCCGCAGGAATGCGTCTTCCTTGACGACCTGGCGGAAAACGTGGAGGGGGCAAAAAAGCTTGGAATCCATGGGATTCACTTTCAGGGTTATGAGGATGCGAGCGCGAAGCTGGAACGTATGTTGGCAGAGACAGAATAAAAATATCCGAACGCAAAAGGAAATACGAGAAAAAAGCAGGAAATCACAGACCAGGTAAGATGCTGTGCAGGTGCAAAGATTCGCTTTGAAAAGAAAAGGGCATCGATTCCATTTATAAAAGTGGAACCGATGCCCTTAGTATTTTGCGTTGATTTTAATCTTCTTTCTTTTCCGGGAGATCCAGCTTGATGTGTACATCAGAGAGCTGTTTCGGATCAACAGCTGACGGTGCGCCCATCATGACATCCTGTGCCGTCTTGTTCATCGGGAACGGAATGATCTCACGGATGCTGTCCTCACCGGCAAGCAGCATAACCATACGGTCTACGCCAGGAGCGATACCTGCGTGTGGCGGAGCACCGTAGCAGAATGCGTTGTACATAGCCGGGAATTTTGCTTTCA
>CAKRPI010000074.1 GCA_934376945.1 uncultured Lachnospiraceae bacterium
AGGCCGCCGCTTCCGCGCAGATCTGGTTTCAGAAGGAAATCAAAGATGCCGTCTATGTCTCTTTGAACCGTAATATCGGTGGTGCTGTGATCTTAAACGGAACCGTTTTTGAAGGAAATTCCCTGATCAGCGGCACGTTGGAGCATATGTGTCTCATTCCGGACGGCAAACCATGCTACTGCGGAAAAAACGGATGCGTAGAAGCCTACTGTTCGGCAAATGCACTCCGGGAAGAAGCCGGAGAAAGCCTGGAGCTTTTCTTTGCAAAGCTTCGTTCCGGTGAAGCCAGTGAAGCCCGGCTCTGGGATACCTTTCTCCATCGCCTGGCCCGTGTTATCTCAAATATCCGCAACATTCTCGATGTTGATTTTATGCTTGGCGGATTTCTGAATGCATATTTCTGTCAGGAAGATTATGCGACTCTCGCTCGTCTTGCCCAGGAAAACTGTGGCATTTCTGATGAAAATATCCGGATTCTCTCCGGTTCACATGATGACCAGATCACTTCTATCGGTGCCGGATTGTATTATATCCGTGATTTTCTTGATAAAATATAAGGTGCTGCTATTCCGTGCAGCCGTTTAAAGGCTGCCAAGGATAGCAGTCATATTACGAATAGTAGTTGTATTACATAAATACATAAATACAATAAATACATAAATACAATAAAATTTTTTAAAAAAAGAATGGATTTTCTTTTCCGGTGGTTGTATAATGTAACAGTTTTTTAAAAAAGCGGACATGAATCCCCGCTTTTCTATCACACACACAACAATCATACAGGAGGAAAGCCATGCCAGTAAAATACGTCTTCGTAACAGGCGGTGTCGTTTCCGGACTTGGAAAAGGTATCACCGCAGCATCGCTGGGCCGTCTGCTTAAAGCACGCGGCTACAAGGTAACCATGCAGAAATTTGATCCGTACATCAACATCGACCCTGGAACTATGAATCCGATCCAGCACGGCGAGGTATTTGTCACCGATGACGGCGCAGAAACTGACCTTGATCTTGGGCATTACGAACGTTTTATCGATGAAAGTCTCACCAAAAATTCCAACGTTACTACCGGAAAGATCTACTGGTCTGTCCTTCAAAAAGAACGTCGCGGCGATTACGGCGGCGGCACGGTACAGGTTATCCCTCACATCACAAATGAAATCAAAAGCCGCTTTTACCGCGACTACACAAACACATCCAATGAAACCCAGATCGCCATCATTGAAGTTGGCGGTACTGTCGGCGACATCGAAAGTCAGCCGTTTCTTGAAGCGATTCGCCAGTTCCAGCACGATGTCGGACATGAAAATGCGATTCTCATCCACGTTACCCTAATTCCATATCTCAAGGCATCCGGAGAAATGAAAACAAAACCGACCCAGGCCAGTGTAAAAGAGCTTCAGGGTATGGGAATCTGGCCGGATATTATTGTATGCCGCTCCGAGCATCCTCTTGATAAGGCAATCAAAGATAAAATTGCCCTTTTCTGCAATGTTCCAAGCAGTAATGTTCTTCAGAATCTCGATGTGGAATATCTTTACGAAGCGCCGCTTGCAATGGAACGTGAACATCTGGCCGAGGTAGCCTGCAAATGTCTGAATCTTCCGTGTCCGGAACCGGATCTTAATGACTGGAAAGCTATGGTGGAAGCCCTGCGTACACCGACCCGTGAGGTCAATATCGCACTTGTCGGAAAATATATCTCCTTACATGATGCCTATATCAGTGTTGTTGAGGCACTGAAGCATGGCGGAATCGCAAGCCATGCTACTGTCAATATCCACTGGATCAATTCAGAAGATGTAACAGAAGAAAATGCAGATGAATACCTTGCAGGCGCAGACGGTATCCTTGTACCCGGAGGCTTTGGCGATCGCGGTATTGACGGAAAAATCGAAGCTATTCGATATGCAAGAACACATAACATTCCGTTTCTTGGGCTCTGCCTTGGTATGCAGCTCGCAATTGTCGAATATGCGCGCCATGTAGCCGGACTGGAGGAAGCACACAGCATCGAACTCAATCCGCAGACTCCTTACCCTGTTATCGCACTTCTGCCAGATCAGAATGGCATAGAGGATATCGGCGGCACCCTGCGTCTCGGCTCTTATCCGTGTATTCTGGATAAATCGACGAAGGCCTATGAATTATATGGGGCTGAGGAAATTCACGAGCGCCACAGACATCGCTATGAGGTCAACAATGACTTCCGCCGTGTCCTGACCGACAACGGACTGACACTCTCCGGCCTTTCCCCGGATGGCCGCATTGTTGAAATGATTGAATTGAAGGATCATCCGTTCTTCATTGCCACGCAGGCTCATCCGGAACTGAAATCCCGTCCTAACCGACCGCATCCACTGTTTCGTGGTTTTGTGGAAGCTGCGCTGAAAAAACAAGAGGAAAATAAATAGTAACTGTTCAGAGCCAACCTCCAAAATGCTACGCATTTTCCGCCTGTTTTATGAAATTTTGCTTGGCTCTGAACAGTTACAAAAAATAAAAGAAAAAACCGGCGATGGCTTTAATGGCCACCACCGGTTTTCTCTTATCAGACGGATTGCGAATATCCGCTTCGCTGCTTATAAGATACTGCTCATTACAAGACACTGTTTCATTGTAAGGTGCTATTCCATTTTACAAAAAAATTTGCGCGTCTAACTCATCACTAAAGCAACGAGAATACGACGCGCAGTTATTCAAAAGTTATCTGTTTTTGAGCATCTTATTATATCATCTGTATGGCATACATGCCGACTGCAAAAATATCGAAGTATTTTAAGTATTAATGATGGAACAGACGAATTCCTGTAAATGCCATTGCCATACCGTACTTATTGCACGTTGCGATAACATCCTCATCACGAACCGATCCACCCGGCTGTGCGATATATTCCACACCGGACTTATGTGCACGCTCGATATTATCACTGAACGGGAAGAACGCATCTGATCCCAGCGTCACACCCTGCAGCTGATCCAGCCATGCACGTTTCTCTTTCTCTGTAAATACTTCAGGCTTCTCCGTGAACACTCGCTCCCATGCGCCGTCTGCAAGCACATCCATGTACTCGTTTCCAATGTAAACGTCGATTGCATTGTCACGCTCTGCTCTCGTGATCGTATCACGGAACGGAAGGGCGAGCACCTTCGGATTCTGACGCAGGAACCAGTTATCCGCCTTCTGACCTGCCAGTCTTGTGCAGTGTACACGGGACTGCTGACCTGCTCCGATTCCGATTGCCTGTCCGTCCTTTACATAGCACACGGAGTTGGACTGTGTATATTTCAAAATGATCAGTGCGATCTTCATATCACGCAGCGCATCTGCCGGAACGTCTTTTTTCTCCGTCACAAAGTTTGCAAGAAGCTCGTCGTTGATCGGCAACTCTTGGCGTCCCTGCTCAAAGGTCACGCCAAATACCTGTTTATGCTCGATTGGTGCCGGTCGATAATTTGCATCAATCTGAATAACGTTATAATTCCCCTTCTTTTTCTGTTTCAGAATTTCCAGTGCCTCTTCTGTGTAGCCCGGTGCGATCACTCCGTCCGATACCTCTCGCTTGATCAGCATTGCCGTATCGCGGTCACAAATATCAGAGAGTGCAATAAAATCGCCAAAGGAAGACATACGGTCTGCACCTCTTGCTCTTGCATATGCACTTGCCAGCGGTGAAAGCTCGCCCTGATCATCTACCCAGTAAATCTTTGCAAGTGTCTCATCAAGCGGAAGTCCAACTGCTGCTCCTGCCGGAGATACATGCTTAAAAGATGTGGCTGCAGGCAGTCCTGTTGCCTCTTTCAGCTCTTTTACCAGCTGCCATCCGTTGAAAGCATCCAGGAAATTAATGTAGCCAGGACGGCCGCTAAGTACCTGAATTGGCAGATCTGAGCCATCTTCCATAAAAATGCGGGACGGCTTCTGATTTGGGTTACATCCATATTTCAACTGTAATTCATTCATATCGATCTTCCTTTCGAAATCGTTTTATGTTTTATGTTTTATGTTTTCTGTTTCATTACTGGTTTCTTGCTTATCTTACTTATTATCTTGCTTATTATCTTACTTATTATCTTGCTTATCTTACTTATTTTATTTATCTTTATTTGTAACTGTTCAGAGCCAAGCAAAATTTCATAAAACAGGCGGAAAATGCTTGTATTTTTAAGCCTGTTTTTGAAATTTTATTTGACGGATACGCCACACCGACGAAATGCGTAGCATTTTGGAGGTTGGCTCTGAACAGTTACCTTTATTTATTTTTATTAATAATCTTCGATTCATATGTTCCGTCTGCAATATTGATATATCTTACGAACAACGACACTTTGTTATCCTCATTCAGACTGCTCCACAGCAGATCTGCAAACGCATTGATGTCATTCGGAATTGCTACCAGCTTCGGCTCTCCTTCAAAGCTTGGCAACGGATTTCCATCACATTTGTATGTGTGGATAAAATGTCCCTCTCCGGCTGCACAGTTCTCATATGCAAAGGTATACCGATTGCAGGAATCTGGATTACCGTTGTTGCTTTTCAGAATAGACATTGCATAGTTATATCGTCCATCCTCAATATGCATGATTCCGGAAATACGCGGTGTATAATTCGGGCCATCCGGTTCAAATTCACGACTGCGCAGAGACTGCTCAAAGGTAAGCTGACGATCCATTCCCTCATAAATCGTATCGGTCTGATCACCGTTTGTCACAATCGTCTTATTTCCAAGTACACGAACCGGTGCATAAATGATCAGGCTGGGGTCTGTCAGTTTGGACGGATCAAATGCCTGTGTACGGATTCCCTCTCCATCTTCTACGAAGATACGATTACGGCTGTTTTCACTTCTTCCCATAATAAAGTATGCTGCAACTGCCTTTGTACCATCTGCAGATTTGCCGATGACAATTCCTCTTCCCGGATAGCTGTTCTCTTTCAGTTCCTTTTCCAAAGAAATCATTTCCATTTTTCCGTCTCCTTTTTCTGGTGGTGATGTAAATTTGCCTCCGTCTCTCTCTGCTTTTTGCTGCCACTTTTCCGGACGTTCTGTACTCAGGTCTCTTTTCCGGACGTTCTGTACTCAGGCCACAGACTCGCCTGCTTCGCAGTCTATCCGCTGTTTCACAGCTCCTGTCTGTGGCTGATGGGCGTTCCGCCCATCCCAAAATGCAGCTATGGTCTTCGGCAAATAAATTTGCCTCCGCCCCTCTCTGCATTTTGCTGCTGTACAGAACTGCTGGCACAAAAAATGCCGACTCTTTCTGTCCACATTTTCTGTGCCCAGACGGTCGGCTTCCTCAAAACTCATACTCCCTGTGGTTATCCACTTCCGTCAGTCATATGAGCACTTACACCATAACATTATTTTAACAAAAAAGCAACTGTTTTTTACATCAGCCGGTATCTGCACAGGCAAGCAAGTATTTCCTGTTTTCTTACCATTGCTGCCGGTCCGGCTCCATAATTTTTTGGCGTGATACTCAGAATTCCTTCCCTCTTCAGTTTCATTGACATTTCTTCTGCCAACTGATCCGGTGTCTTTCTTCCGTCTGCTGTTTTTGTCAGTATGTACTGAAGGATATAACCAAGGGCTGCTGTCTGGCTCTCGTCAACCACCTGCTCCAGATAGCGCAGGTCAATCTCGGATTTATCAATACTTAAAGAATCCCAACCGTGAACACGAATTTTTTCGATCTCTTTTTTTTGCGCCGGTCTGCGTAGCCATTTCACCGCCTTTGCTTTTTCTTCTTTTAATTCCTGTGCAAGTGCATGTGCCTTTTCGGTCACATCATATACCCGGTAACAGTCCATTTGTAAAACGGTATCTGCCACAGAAAGATAATCTCCTGAGCTGCCTGCCGCCAGAACTGTCGATATTCCAAGATCCTGATACAGACTTCGAATTTTCCGTATAAACGGCGTAATCGGTTCTTTTTCATCTGATACCAGCTGTGCCATACGATCATCACGTACCATAAAATTTGTTGCAGAGGTATCTTCATCGATCAGCAGCACACTGCTTCCCGCTGCCAGAGCTTCCACAGTATTTGCTGCCTGCGATGTACTTCCACTGGCATTCTCTGTCGTAAAGTCTGCCGTATCTGCATTTGTCGGTAGATGATTGATAAACATCGATATGTCTTCTCCATGAATACTACGTCCTTCCTCTGCCCGAAGCTTAAACGCTGTCTCATCCGTAATCACATATTCTCTTCCGTCTCCTGATATATGATCGTATACTCCACGTTCCAATGCCTTTAACAGCGTGGACTTTCCATGAAATCCACCGCCCACTATCACCGTGATTCCACGTCGTATTCCCATTCCGCGTTTTGCACCTCCATGCGGCAGCTGCAATGTCACTGCAAGGCTTTGCGGACTCTCAAATGGAACTGCTCCCTCCATCTTTTTCTGCGAAATCCCACTTTCTCTCGGAAGAACAGAGCCATCAGCGACAAAAGCTGCCAGCCCAAGCCGTGTCAGCTCCTGTCGGATAAAATTCTGATCATCTGCCAACTCTACCGCCTTCTTCAATTCTGCTAAAAGCTGCGGTTTTACACGAAAAGTGCGCTCCGCTACTTCAGGCAGCACTTCGAATAAAAGTGCTTCCAGCTCTCCCGCTGCTATTGTACGCCCAAACGCCGGAAATCCAACTTCAATCCGTGCTTCGATTACAGATGACGTAATGCACATAGCCGTACGCTCCAGAATCTCCTGTCCCGTACGGCACGCTGTAACCATCCCACTTTTTCCTGAGCCGCGTCTCTGTCCTTTTACGACACTGTAAAGATTCCGATGTAGTCTGCGAAGCAGTGTATCTTCAATCGCTGTTTTTCGATATTTTTCACAAAACAGTTCTTCTGGTATGTTTTTCTGATTTTTGTATACAATCCGCACCCGAGACGGAGTTGCAAACGGATCCCCCTGTACATGATCAATGCACAGACGGTACACTCCAAATTCATATTCTCCTTCCAGAATCTTATACGCTTTATATCCTTTATGATCGATCTGGTGCAGCTGACGCCGCAGTTCTTCGCTTGATTTCATGATGTAACTTCCTCTTTTTTATTTACGCTTTTTTATTTACGCTTTTTTATTTACGCTTTTTCATTTCTGTTTTTTATTTTTTATATGTTTCTTTTCTGTCCCTTTTTCTTAGCACTTTCTTTTGTTTTCTTGCTGTTCTCTGTAAAACGGACATTCACAATCCGCTTAGTGCTCCGCACACTTGAAGCGTGGGAACGCTTATCTGCGTTCAAACGCACGTTTGCTCTATTTTCGACTTCTTCATTTATGCTGATGATGCTAGGGTCAAAAGCCTGAAACCACGATGTGCTTGCACAGGAATAGTCCTATAGCTTAATGACTCGCCCCGATATGAGCATGAAAGTGGAGCGCAAGCGTAAAGCGGACATTCACGATATGCGAATACCAGGCAAAATTGTGGAAATACGGAGTACGGAACAATCCGTAAGGCATCCTTTGACCTTAACATCCTTTGACCTTAACATCATTTTATCACACTATCTTCTATAGCAAAACCATAAAATAATGTGATCCGGATCGATGCAGTATTTTTCTATATCCTCTTTTGTCTTATAGCTGCCTTATAGCTTTCAGCACTCAACGCAGCGATTCTCTCATCCTTTTCCCCATCTCATATAAAAATGTAATAAGCTCCCAAGAGTCTTCCCTGCTGCCAGAAAAATCACGATCCAGCCTGTTCCTTTTGCGATTCCAAGCCTTCTGCAGTATACAGGAAACACATTCACGATCTCGGCCAGTGCCATGATCCAGCCGCCAACAAATATTCCCATAAATCCCCCTGCAAATATCAGTATCCAACTGCCAAGCGGAATTTTTATTTTATATACCGTCAGGATCGTACCGATAATTGTTCCAAGCAAAATCGCATTTTCGCTCGCGCAAATATGTGCGGCCGTATGCGAAATACCTATGAATCTCGTGATAATTCCAAGCCCGACCATCAGAGCCACCACACCGCCTGCCACAATGAAACCAGAGGCAAACCCTGTCACTGCCGCCAATACCTCACCCATTTTTTCACTTCTCCGTTTTCTTTATAAAATGAAAATTTTTAATCTGCTTTGTGACCAATTTATTCTGTTTTTTGTGTTTTACCATTTTGCTATAGTTTCATGTTTTAATTTTGTACTTCAGTTATGTCTTTCTTTTCGGTTTCCTGACTCAATAATTGTTGTATCGACCTCATCCTCATACGTACGCATCTCAACCTCAAGCGGTGTCGGATCCGTACTGCCCTTTTTCTTTGCAAAATGGTGAAAAAAAATCAAGATACCAAGTCCCACACCAATCGAATATGACACTTCGAGAATCGTGAATCCATTTGATCTCTTACCTGTAAAAGTTTCATACAGCTGTGAAAACAAGGTTGTTACACCGATATCGTTATTGAATGCCATAATTGAAAACGATGCACCAAAAAAAGAAAGAATGCAGACAAATGCTGTTTTTCCAAACTCAAACAGCTCCGGACACTTTTTTGGTTTTTCCACTGTAATAATAAAGTCTGCTTCTCCGAGATTATTGATTTCCAGTGAGGGAAACTCTTTTTCAATCGTTTTAATCACATCGATAATATTAAATACGTATCTCCCCGGTCCTTTTACGATTTCCGTCGGAAGACGCAGTGCTTTCACCTTATTCTCGATCGGCTTTGCAGCACAGCTTAGCACCGCGATATCCTTCAGATGAACTTGCTTCTCTTTCACCTGCACATTTTTATCTATTTTTAAATACAAAGTATCCGCCATTTTATTTTTCCTTTCCTGTTCCGGATTTCTATCCTTCATTGTATCTCCTTCGTTTTACCTTCCTTCATTTTATCTTGTTTTCGCCTATTGCTGGTTTATCTCTTATTTCACTCCTGATACTTTCAGCTTTTACTGCGGCTGATTCTGATGAATCTGATGTTCGCCTAATCTCGGTTGCTTCCCACGTTTCCTTTTCCGTCATTCTTTCAGTCTCTTCCTTTCGTCCCCTGCCTGCTGTGCCAAGATCAATGATTAGATTTCTGCCCCCTGCCAGCACTGCATTGTCCCGTGGATTTTCTGCATCCTTCGAAAAATACCAGGCCACTCCTGCACAGATAATCAATGCTGCCAGAAAAATAATGTAACGTCTGAATGGCTCTTTTTCCATTTTCCACACTCCGTTCTTTTTTTGATAGTATTTCCGAATCTGTACAAAAAAATCCCCTGAAAACACTTCCGATTGGAAGAATCTCCAGGGGGATCTGATACTTTTATAATTGTTCTGAATGTTTACATTATTTGTTTATTTCACGGTTACCGTCACAGTCGTTGATACACCATTTCCTGCGCGTACATAAATCCTGCAGCTTCCTTTTCCAACAGCGGTGACTACACCGTCCTTCGAAACAGTCGCAACCTTGCTGTTGCCTGTTGCATACATCAGTTCTGCCGTATGTTTAAGCAAAATTCCCTTGGAATTGCTCAGCACCACTTTTCCGGTGATTTTCCTCGTCGCTCCTGCTTTCAATGTCATACTCTTTGGATTTACGCTTATACTTTTTACATTTGTATATTTTCCGCCTGCTGTTACACTGTGAACCTCATTGGATGTTTTCAGGACTACCTTTTTCCCGTTTACAATCCGATATGCCTTTACACAATAACGATATGGTTTGCCAGAAGCAAGACCACTTTGTGTCCATCCTGTTCCAGTCGCGGATATCGTCTTTAACAACTTAAAACTTTTTCCACACGGTGCTCCATATACCATATATCCAGAGGCACTCGGTATTTTGTTCCAGGAAAGCTTATTACTTGTTTTTCCTGCTAATGCCTGAAGGCGAAGTACCGTACTGTCTTTTACTGTCACCACGCAAGAGGCCTTTACACTTTGATTTTCCCGGCTGATACAAGTGATCGTAACTGTTCCGAGACCAACTGCTGTGATTTTTCCATTTGAAGACACCTTCGCAATCTTAGTATCAGAGGAAACCCACTTCACTGCTGTAACTCCGGTTTTTACAACCTTCAAAGTTGCATCCTTTCCGTATTGCAGTGTCAACTTCGAAGGTGATACTGCAATTTTGGGCATTACACAGCTTACCACAGAAGATTTTTTTATGGTAACTTTTTTTCCCGCTGACATCCGATATGCCTGTACATAATAGCGATATGTTTTTCCTGCAGTCAGGCCATCATTTCTCCATGTTGTCACATTGGAAACTGTTTTTATCAGTTTGTAACCCTCTTTTCCTGTCTCCATCCGGTAAATCTGATATCCTGATGCACTTGGGATCTTATTCCAGATAACTTTTGTACTTGTACCAGAAATGGCATTTACTGTTGCTTTCAATACGGTACTGTCCACTACCGTTACTTCACACGTTGCTTTTACGTTTTCATCTGCCTTGTCTGCGCAGGTTATGACTGCAGTACCAAGTCCGACTGCGGTGACTGTTCCATCTGCTGCTACAGTTGCGACAGCATTATCGGAGGAGGTCCATGTCATTTCTTTTACATTAACCACTTTTGCGGTCAACTTTTTCTGACTGCTGAACTCAAGGCTCAGCTTTTCCTCATTCAAAGTGATGGAGGAAGCTTCTTTCTCCCACACTGCATACAGTGTTTTGCTCTGGTTTTCCTCACCTACGGCGATGCGGACCTCGTCGCCTGCCACATATTTTACTTCCGTTGCATCTGCGCTCTCGGCCCAGCCCTGGAAGAGGTAGCCCGGTCTTACCGGCTTGCTGTCTGTTACCTTGAATACGGCTACTCCATTTGCCGTGGTCTCCTCCTGCTCTGCCGGTACGGAGGTCACTCCGCTTCCGTTTCCGTCATATTTCAACTTGTAGGTATAGCTTTTCTTTGCTACCAGGTAGAAGCTGTTGTACGGACTCTGCACGCCTCCCTGCATGAAGGTATTGTCCAGCCCGAATACGCTCTGGTTTGTTCCCGGATTCTTCGTGATCCCTACGATCTCCCAGCCTTCCTCTACGGTAAAACTGGATACATCTGCCGCCTTTACCACGTCATTGTATTTTACCTGATGGCTCGTGTACTTGCTGTGCTCACTCTTATTCCGGCATGTTACGGTTACAGTTTTCCTGCTTGCCTCATCCACGCGGTAGCCTTTTTCCAGGCTGTTGTCCATATACTCTACGTATACGTTGATCTCTGTATCTTCCTGCGGACCCACCATCGCGGATTTCCACACTGCATACAGTGTTTTGCTCTGGTTTTCCTCACCTACGGCGATGCGGACCTCGTCGCCTGCCGCATATTTTACTTCCGCTGCATCTGCGCTCTCGGCCCAGCCCTGGAAGAGGTAGCCCGGTCTTACCGGCTTGCTGTCTGTTACCTTGAATACGG
>CAKRPI010000075.1 GCA_934376945.1 uncultured Lachnospiraceae bacterium
GTCCAAGTCTAAGTCGATCTCTATCGTGTCATCTGGTTTTTGTTGGGACAAAAGAACAACCGTCTCCACATGCACCGAGTTTCCAAACATATCAACCGGACAGCATTTCTCCAGCGTGTAGCCATTCTCACACAGATACTTCAGATCTCTGGCCAGCGTTGCACTGTCACAGCTGACGTACACGATACGACCGGGCTGCATCTGAACCATGGTGGAAAGGACGCTCTCTTCACAGCCCTTGCGTGGCGGGTCTACGACGATTACATCTGCTGTGATTCCCTCAGTTCTGTATTTTTCCGGAAGGACTTCCTCTGCCTTTCCAACAAAAAATTCGGCATTTGTGAAACCATTTAAAGCGGCATTTTTTTTCGCATCCTCAATTGCGGCGGGAACAATTTCGACTCCGCAGACCTTCTTTGCACGCTGTGCGAGGAAAAGTGAGATCGTACCGATACCGCAGTAGAGATCCCATACGGTCTCTTCTCCGGTCAGGCCGGCATACTCCAGCGCTTTTCCATACAGTTTTTCTGTCTGGACAGGATTCACCTGAAAAAAGGAAAGCGGGGAAATCTGAAAACGAACAGCTCCTATCGTGTCTTCAATATACGGTCTTCCCCAGAGCAATCGCTGTTTTCGGCCCATGATGACATTTGTTCTTTCTGTATTTGTATTTAACGTGATGCTGGTCATGCCGGAAACCGCAGTCAATGCATCAACAAGTGTTTCTTCTCCCGGAAGCTTTGTCCCGTTTACGATCAGACAAACCATAATTTCTCCGGTTGAATGGCCGATCCGTGTCATCACGTGACGAAGCAGTCCTTTTCCGGTCCGCTCATCGTATGGACTGATATCAAACCGTTCCATATGAGAGCATACGCATTTTAAGATTTCCTGATTTACCTCTGCACCGAGCAGACAGTCCTCACATTCAATAATCGCATGTGTACGGCCGGCATAAAATCCAGCAATTCTGCGTCCGTCCTTTGCAAGTCCAATCGGAAACTGTGCCTTGTTGCGGTAACGGAACGGCTCCTGCATACCGATGATCGGCTCCATTGGCGGGTTTTCAAACTTTCCGATACGTACCAGATTATTGCGTACCTTGTTTTCCTTGAACTGCAGCTGCGCCGGATAACTCATGGACTGGATCTGACAGCCGCCGCACTGACGTGCAACAGCGCAGCGCGCTTCCACCCGATCTTTGCTCGGCATCAGCAGCCTTGTCATTCTGGCATAGCCGTACGTCTTCTTCATTTTCATAATTTTGGCTTCTACTTTATCTCCGATTACGGTATCCTTGATAAAAAATGCCATGCCATCGCAATGTCCTACCCCAAGGCCCTCACTGCTAAGGTCTTCGATTATCACTTCGATCCGATCGTCTTTCTGCATTCTGTCTTCCCCTGTCCTGTTTCTTCTGAATATTCTGATTGCGCCTCTGCGGTTCTCTTACAGATCTGAACTTCTTCTCAGATTCGATTCAAACAACCGGTTGTATCCAAGCCAGTCCTTCGAATCCCCGGCTCCTTTTAAGATTTCCTTCATAGTTTCCAGCTTTGCATCGGTATTGTCCGCATAATTAAGTGCCATTGCCTCTGCAAGAGCAGGCCTCTTGGGGGAACCGTATTCCAGCTCGCCATGATGAGCAAGAATACAGTGCTGAAGCTCGCTCATCAGCTTTTTGGGGAAATTTTTAATATGACGGCAGCCAAAGCCAACCAGCTCACAGCCCATCACAATATGGCCCAGCAGCTGTCCGTCATCGGTATAATCGTTTTCCGGGAAGTTTGAGATTTCCTTCAGCTTTCCTACGTCATGAAAAAGAGCTGCCGTCAGAAGCAGATCTTTTTTCAGATATGGATACTCTTTTGCATAGTAATTGCACAGCTTTACAACGCCGAGTGTATGCTCCAGAAGTCCGCCCACGAAGCTGTGATGCACGGTTTTTGCTGCAGAATGATGCTTAAATGCATCAATAAATGCATCGTTTTCAACAAAGTACATTGAAATCAGCTTCTGCAGGTACTGATTTTCCACCTGATTCATCAGATTCATCAGCTCTTCGTACATCTCTTCGAGATCGCGCTCACTGACCGGAAGATAATCTGCTGCCACGTACTCGCTCTCATCTGCTTTTCGCGCCCGCTTAATGCTCATCTGCAGTGTTCCCTGAAAGTTTGTCACATCTCCGGTGATAAATACGTAATCCATTGCATCAAATTCACCGATTCCCGAGGAATTCGGATCCCAGATTTTTGCATCGATCGTACCTGTTTTATCCTGAAGTACAACATTTTCATACATTTTTCCATTTTTTGCAGTCGCTGACTGTCTGTATTTGCAAAGATAAACCTCGCTGATTTTGTCTCCCTCACGGAATGCTTCAATATATTTCATTTTCTTTTCCCTTTCTGTTTATTTCTATATTAAGGTCAAAAGATGTCTTACGGATTGTTCCGTACTTCGCACTCCCACAATCCTGCATCTTTCTATAGCAAAACCATGAAATACTGCGAGCCGGATTGGATGCAGTCTTTTATCGTTTTGCTATAAGTCTGTCCTGTCTTTTATGCTCCACATACATGAAATACAGAGATATTTACAGATATTTATTATGTTCAACTGATTTTTACAGCCAGGTGCTATTATAGAAGATTTTTGTGATATCCGCAACTTGGTTTTCCGGTGCAGCAGGCCTTTTTTGATTTTTGCTGCGATAAAACGATAATGTATTACTCATCCGTCAGAATTTCCAGCAGTTCCTCTCTTGTCATTGCCGCAGCGGAAACGGCCTCTCCTTCCAGAATCTGCCCTGCCAGCTCCTGCTTTTTTTCCTGCAGAAGAAGAATTTTTTCTTCTATAGTATCCTTTGCAATAAGGCGAAAAACAACCACCTGGTTCTTCTGTCCGATCCGGTGTGCACGATCCGTTGCCTGATTCTGCGCAGCGATATTCCACCATGGATCAAAATGGATCACGATGCTTGCCGCAGTCAGGTTAAGCCCGGTCCCGCCTGCTTTTAATGAAATCAGAAAAACCGGAACCTCATCTTGGTTGAAGGCTTCCATCAGGCGCTGCCGCTCCTCTTTTGAAGTACTTCCGGTCAGCTCATAGCATGGTATTTCATATGCTTCCAGCTTTTTCTTCAGAATCGGAAAAATACTTGTAAACTGTGAGAAGAGAAGCACCTTATGTTTTCCGTCCACCGCCTCTTTGATCAGCTCCATACATGCATCGATCTTACATGATTTTTCCTGATAGTCACTGTACAAAAGCGACGGAGCGCAGCAGATCTGCCGCAGCCTTGTCAGCTGTGCTAAAATCTGCAGCTTTCCCTTTTGTACTTCCTCTTCACTTTTTTCCTGCAGACTCTCCCGAAGCTGCTGTACATGCGCACGGTAAAGCTGCTCCTGCTCTCCTTCCAGCTTTGTATAGATCACCTGCTCCACCTTTTCCGGCAACTCTTTTAAAACATCCTGCTTGAGACGCCGAAGTATAAATGGAGAAACCTTTCGTTTCAGACGCTGCGCTGCCACTTCATTTACTTCCAGTACAATCGGCTTTTCATAGTTTTTCCGAAACTTTTCATAGCTTCCCAGATATCCGGGCATCAGATAATCAAAAATGCTCCACAGCTCTCCCAGGCGATTCTCGATTGGTGTACCAGTCAGTGCAAAGCGTACCGCAGCATGAATCTTTTTCACTGCTTTGGCTGCTATCGTTCCCTGATTTTTAATATTCTGCGCTTCATCGATCACCTCTGTATCAAATTCCAGCTCCCTGTAAAGTGTGATGTCCCGTTTCAACATATCGTAAGAGGTGATCAGTATCTGCGCCCCCGCTTCCTTTTGCTCCTGTAAAATCGCTTCGCGCTGTGCCGCTGTTCCGGTCACGAGACGAACCGAAAGCTCCGGTGCAAACCGCTCGAATTCTTTTTTCCAGTTATACAGCAGAGAAGCCGGGCAGACAATCAGATCAGACCGTGTACTGTCTTCCTCCTGATGTCCTGCCAGAAGCGCTGCGATTGTCTGCAGTGTTTTTCCAAGTCCCATATCATCTGCCAATATGCCTCCAAACTGCAGATGCTCCAGTGTTCGAAGCCAGCGATATCCTGTTTTTTGATATTCACGCAGCGTTTTTGAAAGCTGCCTCGGCAGCCGGTATTCGCTGTCCTCCACATTTTTCATTTCCCGTATCACTGCACGGTACTGCTCGCTGCGATCCACGTCCAGCTCTCCGCTTTGATTTTTCAGCGCACTGTCCACATAGCAGATATTGTAAAGCGGCACCTCTATACGCTCGCCCAGGAGCTTTTTCTCCGAAAGCTCCAAACCGGCAAACAGCTCAGCAAGGGACGAAAATGAGGAATCCTGCAAATTCATCAGTTCTCCGCTTTTCAGCCGGTAATACGTCTTCTTTTTCTGATAGGCGCCAAGAATCTCTGCAAGTTCTTCTTGTGTAAACGTTTCTGAAGAAATATCCAGTTCTAAAAGCGTGCTTTTCACATGGACTCCGATCTGTGCCTTCGGTGCCTGCACGATTTTGTGCGCACGCACGCGATCTGTCGCATAGACCTTTCCTTCTGCTTCCAGCTGCCGGATCCCTGTATCCATCAGCTGATACATTCTTGCATCATCTGACGAATCAAAACAGTATTCTGACGCTTCCTCATTCGGATAATAGCTCCGAAGCACACTAAGCGCCCGGCGTTCTGTAAGCCGATCCCGAAATGCCCCGTCTGCTTCAAACGCAGTCCGGTCAGTAAGTAAAATTTCTCTTTCCCCGTAGCGGCACTGTGCCTTCGCTGTCATCCTTCCGTTTTCTTCATCGAGAAAATAAGAAATTTCTGCTTTGGGCGGCCGGTAAGCCTCCAGAGAAAGTGTTCCCTTATCAAGGCTTCCCATCTCCTCAAGTCCCGGTATCACTGCACTGCAAAAGGACATCATATCATTTTTTGCCACACGATACACCACTTCTTTGTTTTCTTCTGCAAGCTCCAGAATCTTTTCCATTTTGGAACGGTACTCTTCACTGCAGCGATACACGCTCTGTCCCATACGCACAAACAGATGCTCATTTCCCTTCCATAGCGTAAGCGGCGGAATTCCAAGGCGAAAGACGTTTTCCAGTTCCTTAAGTGAAATCCGGATCGGGGGATTCTTATCTTTGATTTTTAACGTATCATACCGATACCCACTTCCGGAGTAAGCAATTTCACAGCCAAGATTCAATGTCAGAAAACGTTCCATCGTCACCGTATTCAGCAAAAGCTCTTTGTTCAAGGTATCACTGTATGTCGTACGCATCCCGATCGCCGTACGAATCAGTTTCACGTATTCCCAGCCCTGCTGTGTAAAAATACTTTTGCAATGGACAAACGCCAGTTTTTTTCCATAGGCAACTTCTTTTTCCGCATCCACTGCTTCACAGAACGACTCCAGATTTTTCAGTACATACTTTTTCCCATCCGACGGTCCGATCGTAAATGTTAAGGTGTAGCTTTTTCTTCCATAATAATAATTCCAGCCGTTTTCATGCAGAGTCGCTTCCAGCTCGATATTTCCGCCCGCTGTCTGCTCTTTTTGTCTGCGGCGCATATCATACTCCCGCACCAGATCAAGAATTGGCTGATCTGAGCGCACCACTGCTGCCTGCTGTACGCTTCTGCGATAACTGCTCATCCGCTCATTTGCCCGTACCTGATGCAGATACTTCAGTGCTACTGCTCCGCAATGCTTGCACATCCCGTCATAATTACGGTACGCCTCACATTCACATTCATAATCTTCAATCTGCTCTTCTTCCTCATTAAATCGAATCCATACGTAGTAATTTTCTCCTCTGCTTCCTTCTACATTTGCTTCAATATAAAAGGCTTCCGCTCCGTCCTCACTCTCCTCCGTCCGGACCCTGGAAACCTTTCCCTCCACCAGTATTTTCTGGGCTCTTAAATAAGTTACATCCTGTGTACACAGCTGTTTGATATCTTCTTCGTTATACATACGCTATCCTTCTGATGCTTTCCAGCTACAGTTACTGCTCAGAGCGTGTCTGAAAAAGGCTTTTCGTGAACTGCGAGTCCCAGTTTGTGGGAGATTTTATCCAAATGAGAGCGGCGTAACGGGCTACGTCAACCGAATGAGGACAAAATATACCGCAAAGTGGGGCTTGCAGATTGCAGAAATGATTTTCCAGACACGCTCTAGAACAATTCATTCTTGACTAGCTTCAGTATACTGGATATATTTTTAAATCTCAATACCCTGTTTTGAAACAATTGGTAAATTTCTGTTGTTCTATTCCCGTTCCGGCTTCTTTTCCAAGATTTTGTTTTCAAATCCTGTTTTTTGCTGTACAATGTACATTAGTTGCACAATAAGACATCTTTTGATCTAACATCATCTTATTAATGAGGTAATACATGAACGAAAAAGCTTTAAAGGTATTGGAATACCCGAAAATCATACAGAAACTGACGGATTACGCGGCATCACAGCCTGGCAAACAGCTCTGCCGCGAACTCACACCGTCTTCGGATCTTCCTACGATCCGACGGATGCAGACGGAAACAAGCGATGCTGTCAGCCGCCTTTTGCGAAAAGGAAACATTTCCTTTTCCGGCCTGACTGATATCCGCGGCTCTCTGCGTCGTCTGGAAATCGGCAGCTCTTTAAATATTGAGGAACTGCTGCGTGTCTGCCGTCTTCTTGAGACCACACTGCGTGTCAAATCATGGGCCAGAAGTGCAAAACCGGAGGCGGAAAATACACCGGAGGATTCCCTTGAAACAATGTTTTCCGGTCTGCAGCCGCTTTCGCCGCTTGCAGCCGAAATTTCCCGCTGTATTCTTTCGGAAGATGAAATCGCCGATGATGCAAGCCCGGGACTTCGCCAGGTGAGACGTCAGATTCATCAGACAAATGACCGCATTCGTGTACAGCTGAACTCCCTGGTCAACGGCTCCGCAAGATCCTATTTGCAGGATGCCGTTGTCACACAGCGAAACGGACGTTTCTGTCTTCCTGTAAAGGCAGAATACCGCGGACAGGTACCCGGCATGATCCACGATCAGTCCTCCACCGGTTCCACCCTTTTCATCGAGCCGATGTCTGTTGTCAAGCTGAACAATGACCTGCGCGAGCTTGAGATCAAGGAAGAAAAGGAAATTGAAATTGTGCTCTCCACGTTAAGCTCTCTCGTTGCAGAACAGACAGATGCCTTAAATGACAATATTCTTCTGCTGACAGAGCTGGACTTTATTTTTGCGCGTGCCCAGCTTTCTTTATTCTATCGCGGTTCCGAACCGGACTTTAATGAAGATGGACGCATCCGCATCAAGAAAGGACGTCATCCGCTGATCGATCCGAAAAAAGTAGTTCCAGTTGATATCCGTATCGGAGAGGATTTTACAATGCTTGTTATCTCCGGTCCGAATACAGGTGGTAAAACGGTTTCCCTGAAAACAGTCGGACTATTTACCCTGCTCGGTCAAAGCGGACTTCATATTCCGGCATCTGATCATTCGGAGCTTTCCGTTTTCAACGAAGTATATGCCGATATTGGCGATGAACAGAGCATTGAGCAGAGCCTCAGTACCTTTTCTTCACATATGACCAATATCGTGTCTTTCTGGGAACAGGCAGACGAGCATTCTCTTGTCCTGTTCGACGAGCTCGGTGCCGGCACCGACCCGACGGAAGGTGCTGCACTGGCCATGGCTATTCTCTCCAATCTGCACAGACAGAACATCCGCACAATCGCAACAACGCATTACAGTGAACTGAAGGTCTTTGCTCTTTCCACTCCAGGTGTGGAAAACGGCTGCTGTGAATTTAGTGTGGAAACACTCCGTCCAACGTATCGCCTTCTGATCGGTATTCCGGGCAAAAGTAACGCTTTTGCTATTTCCGAAAAGATCGGCCTTCCGGATTATGTGATTGAGGAAGCAAAAACGTATCTCTCAAAAGAGGATGAAAGCTTTGAAGATGTCATCTCCGATCTGGAGCAGAGCCGTGTTCAGATCGAACGCGAGCGTGAAGAAACCAACCGATACCGCGAGGAAGCAGAGGAACTGAAAAAGCGGCTTTCCCGCAAAGAAGACCGACTGGAATCCAGCCGCGATGAGATTCTTCGAAAGGCACGTGAGGAGGCACAGGCAATCCTGCGAGAAGCAAAGGAATATGCCGACGAATCAATCCGTAAATACAATAAGCTCGGCAACGCCTCCGGCGCTGCGAAGGAGATGGAAAAAGAGCGTACCAGACTGCGTGAAAAAATGTCTTCTCTTCAGAAGGACAATTCCATGAAAACAGACAACAAACCGAAAAAAACACTTTCTGCCAAGGATCTGCGCCTTGGTGACAGTGTAAAGGTACTGAGCATGAATCTGCGCGGAACGGTGAGCACGCTTCCCGATGCAAAAGGAAATCTCTTTGTCCAGATGGGCATTCTGCGCTCTCAGGTCAATCTGCGCGATCTGGAAAAGCTGGATGATGAGCTTCCGGCTTACGCATCCAAAAAATCACCGGCCACAAAGGGAACCGGCTCCGGAAAAATCAAAATGTCCAAATCTGCTTCGATCAGCTCCGAGCTGAACCTGCTCGGTCTGACGACGGATGAGGCAATTGTGGAGCTGGATAAATATCTGGATGATGCCTACCTCGCCCATCTCTCACCGGTGCGCATCGTACATGGCAAAGGCACCGGCGCGCTGCGTAAAGCGGTTCATCAGTTCCTGCGCCGCCAAAAGCATGTGGATACGTACCGCCTCGGCGAATATGGAGAAGGCGATGCCGGTGTAACGATTGTTACCTTCAAATAATTGTAATGGTTCAGAACCAACCTCCAAAATGCTGCGCATTTCGTCGGTATGGCGTATCCGCCAAATAAAATTTCAAAAACAGCCTTAAGAATGCGAGCATTTTATGCCTGTTTTATGAAATTTTGCTTGGCTCTGAACAGTTACAAATAATTTTTAAAAGGAGGCTTTTATGGCTGCCAGACAGAAAATTCTGATCGTCGATGACGATGAAAATATTTCCGAACTGATCTCTTTATATCTTACCAAGGAATTCTATGACACAAAAATCGTGTATGACGGAGAGGAAGCCTTGCGCCAGTTCCGGCTTTTTTCACCAAATCTGATCCTTCTTGATCTCATGCTTCCCGGCATTGACGGTTATCAGGTCTGCCGTGAAATCCGTCAGCAGTCCTCTGTACCGATCATCATGCTGTCCGCCAAAGGCGAGGTCTTTGACAAGGTACTCGGACTGGAGCTCGGCGCAGACGACTATATCATCAAACCATTCGATTCCAAAGAACTGGTCGCACGCGTCAAGGCTGTGCTGCGGCGTTACCATCCGTCCCCGGCTGTTTCGCCAAAGCCATCCGGTAAATACGTTGAATATCCGGATCTCGTGATCAATCTTACAAATTACTCGGTTCTTTACAAGAATCACACCGTAGACATGCCTCCCAAAGAGCTGGAGCTGCTGTATTTCCTTGCCTCCTCTCCAAATCAGGTTTTTACAAGAGAGCAGCTGCTCGATCATATCTGGGGATATGAATATCTTGGGGATACACGCACCGTTGACGTCCATATCAAGCGGTTGCGCGAAAAAATCAAGGATCATGAAAGCTGGGCTATCTCAACGGTCTGGGGAATCGGCTATAAATTCGAACTGAAATCGTAAAACCTGCAGGAGGCGTTATGAAACATAAGCTTTTGAATACTGTACTTTTCTCCTATCTTGGCTTTCTTCTGGTCAGTTTTTTCCTGACACTTGGACTCGTTCCACACCTTCTGAATCACTATCTGTATCAGATTTCAGATAACCCGGAATATCTGCAGTACCTGCGCAGCCAGTCGATTGCGCTTCAAAACATCTGCTACCTTCTGATTGTCATTATTTATATTCTCTCACTCTTTCCGGTCGCTATTTTTTATTTTCGACTGTATCGGCCAATGAACCAGATCTCCAAGGCCGCTGTCCGCTACATGGAAGACCGGAAAGCCCATGGTACGCGGCCTCCACATACCGTCTATGATAAGGACGATGAGCTGGGTCGCCTCAATGCCAGTCTGAAATATCTTGTCGAGGCTGCGGATAATTCCACCGAATATCAGCGAAAATTTATCTCTAATATTTCGCACGATTTCCGTTCTCCTCTGACCTCGATCAAAGGATATCTGGAAGCGATCCTTGACGGTACGATTCCTCCGGAAATGCAGAATCGCTACCTTGGTATCGTTCTGGATGAGACAAACCGCCTGAACAAGCTGACGGAGGGTCTGCTTCTGCTCAATACCTTTGATGACAACGCAATCTATCTGGAAATGACGGATTTTGATATCATGGAGGTCATTCACCATACGGTGGATTCCTTTGAAGGGACCTGCCAGAAGAAAAATCTGACAGTCCGGATTTCCTCTGATCGGGAAGTACTGTTGGTTCACGCTGACATGAGCAGGATTCAGCAGGTCCTCTACAACCTGCTTGACAACGCAATTAAATTCAGTTCTTCCGGAAAAGAAATTCTAATTACAGTAACGACTCGCAAAAAGAGCGTTTTTGTGTCTGTCAAGGATTTCGGAATCGGCATTTCCAAGGAAAATCTTGCCCGCATCTGGGATCGTTTTTATAAGACAGACACCTCTCGTGGAAAAGACAAAAAAGGGATCGGTCTCGGCCTTTCCATCGTAAAAGAAATTCTCTATGCTCACGGTCAGGATATCAATGTAATCAGTACCGAAGGTGCCGGTACTGAGTTTATTTTTACTCTTGAACGTGTCTATCAATAAAAATAAATAAGCACACACTTAAAAATGCCCCGGAACATGCCTGCTTGCATGCCTGGGGCATTTCTTACACGAATCACTTATGATCCGTTCTCTTTTCTTTTACAGCCACTCTTTGATCTGTGCGTAAACACCTTCACCATCCAGCTGGTATTTATGCAGAAGTGCAACTGCCGGACCGGACTCTCCAAATACATCCTTTACGCCGATACGCAGTACCGGAGTCGGTGCTTTCTCAGAAAGTACCTCGCAGACTGCTCCGCCAAGTCCTCCGATAATGGAATGCTCTTCTACAGTTACAACCTTGCCCGTTGCCTTTGCTGCTGCTACAACAAGCTCCTCATCCAGCGGTTTGATCGTATGAATGTTGATCACCTTTGCAGAAACACCATCCTTTTCAAGCATTTCTGCTGCTTCCAGTGCACTGCTTACGCAAAGTCCGGTCGCAATAATTGTCACATCGGTACCTTCTCTTAAGGTAACACCCTTGCCGATCTCAAATTTGTAATCCGGATTGTCATTGATCACCGGAACTGCAAGACGTCCAAAGCGCAGATAAA
>CAKRPI010000076.1 GCA_934376945.1 uncultured Lachnospiraceae bacterium
GCTCAAACTGCATGCGCTCTTCGTTCAGCCCCCACGCATTGTCCTTGTCGCCTTAGCCGAATGGTGAAGCGGATTATAATTTTCTCTGCGTCTGCTATCTCCGATACGCAATCTCCACCGCCCGCTTTCCGGTCAGCTCCTCGCTGCGCGCATCCGGCTGGCTGCAGCCGACGTAGAAGGTATAGGATTTTCCATCATCGCGGCGGATTCCGTCCTCCCCGACTACAGTGAGGGCGCGATGGCCTACCGGAATGCGGATCTGTTTTTTCTCACCTGCATCCAGATGGATTCGCATAAATGCACACAGCTCAGGGTGTTTGTCCGCATCAGCACAGTCGTGATTTTTGACGTAGACCTGGAGCACCTCATCAGTCGCATGAATTCCTGCATTGTGAACATCTGCAAGAATCGTAAGTGCCTGCGGGTCAAAGTCTTTTTCGAACGATCTGCTGCCGGATTCGCACGCTGCCTCCATGCATGCTGCAATCTCCGCCCCCGTCACACATACATCCCCGTACGTCAATCCATAGCCGAACGGATACTGTGCCTTTCCTTTCATATAACGGTACGTTCTGCCTGCCATGCGGTAATCCGTAAATTCCGGAAGCTCGTTAAGGCTCTCGTAAAAGGTGACCGGAAGCTTGCCGGATGGGGACACCTCTCCGAACAGCACCTTTGCTGCTGCCATACCGCCCTGCGCACCCGGATACCACAGCTGAATAACGGCATCAAAATGCTCTGATGCATAAGAAAGATCGATATCGCTGCCTGCCATCAGACACAGTACTACCGGCTTGCCGGTTTCCTTGATGGCTTCCATCAGATCCCTTTGTACCTGCGGAAGCTGAAGATCGATCTTGTCACCGGATGCATAGCTGTTACCCGTATCGCCCTCTTCTCCTTCCAGTGTCTCATCAAGGCCAACGCAAAGTACAACCACATCACTGTTGTCCGCCACAATCTTTGCCTCTGACAGACGGTCTGCCGGGAAAGCCAGATTCTCGGTGCGGTCACGGAAAAGCTCGCAGCCGGTGCTTGTCAGCACACGGACATCCTCTCCGAGATAATCCTGTAATCCTTCCAGTATTGTGACATAGCGACTTGCTGTTCCGTGATAATTCCCTACAAGTGCAGCGCGGCTGTTGGCATTCGGACCGATCACGCCGATTGTCTTTATTTTTGACTTTTCAAGCGGAAGAATGCCATTATTTTTCAGGAGAACAAAGCTCTCCTGCGCTGCCCTTTCCGCAAGTGCCAGATGTGCCGGTAATTCTACTTCTGTATATGGAATCGCATCGTATTCACTTCCGTCGAACAGACCGAGCAGGAAGCGCGTCGTAAACAGTCTTACGGCCGCCTCCGTGATCGTTTCCTCGCTTACCAGTCCGTCCTGCACCGCTCCCAGAATATGCAGATACGTATTTCCGCAATTAAGATCACAGCCATTATTGATGGCAAGCGCTGCCGACTCTCTTGCATTTTTTGTCACCATATGATGTTCATGGAAGTCCCGGATTGCCCAGCAGTCAGAGACAAAGTGTCCCTCAAAGCCCCAGTCCTCTCGCAGGATTTTCTGCAGCTTCGGACTTCCGCAGCACGGTTCGCCATTTGTGCGGTTGTAAGCACCCATGACTGCTTCCACATCAGCCTCCTGCACGAGCGCCTGAAATGCCGGCAGATACGTTTCTTCCATATCCCTCGGTGTCGCCTCTGCGTCAAACTCATGACGCACCGCTTCCGGTCCGGAGTGCACCGCAAAATGCTTTGCACACGCTGCCGCCTTTAAAGTCTCGCCATCGCCCTGCAGTCCCTCCACAAAAGCAACGCCAAGCCGACTCGTCAGATACGGATCCTCTCCGTACGTTTCATGGCCACGGCCCCAGCGCGGATCCCGGAAAATATTTACATTCGGTGACCAGAAGGTCAGTCCCTTATAAATATCGCGATCCCCCTTCCCGGAATAGGCATTGTACTTTGCACGTCCTTCTGTTGCGATAACATCTGCCATCTCCTTTACAAGATCTGCATCAAAGGTAGCTCCCATGCCAATCGCCTGCGGAAAAACCGTTGCCTGTCCGGCACGTGCCACACCGTGCAGCCCTTCATTCCACCAGTTGTAAGCCGGTATGCCAAGCCGCTTTAAGGCCGGAGCACCGTATTTGAGCTGTTCTGCCTTCTCTTCCAGTGTCATATCTGCCACCAGCGCTTCTGCCTTTTTTCTTGCTTCTTCTCTATTCATTTGTTTCATCTGCCTTTCTGTAATATTCTCAGCCCTTCACTGCACCCGTCGTAAGTCCCTCTACGATCTGATTGCTGAACAGACAGTATACGATAACCGTCGGTGCAATTGCAATGATGATCGCCGCAAACATTTGTACATAATTTGTTGCATACGGTCCGACGAAATACGTCAGCGTAACCGGAAGTGTTTTCTTTGCAGGATCAGAAATGAATACCATTGCAAGTAGCAGCTCATTCCAGTTACCGACGAACGTCATAAGGCCTGATACGAAAAGTCCGGTCCGGCACAGCGGCAGCGCGATTCTGAAGAAAATGCGGTAAATCCCGCAGCCGTCGATCGCTGCAGCCTCGATCAGCTCTCCCGGCATTGATTTAAAAAATCCGGTCAGAAGAAAGATCGTCATCGGAAGTGAAAATGTGATATACGGAAGCATCAGGCCGAATCTTGAGTTTGTCAGTCCAAGCTTTGCAAACCGCACAAACAAGGGAATCAGAATACAGTGCACCGGCACCATCATTCCGATCAGGAAAAATGTATGAGCTGCCTCTGCCAGTTTCCAGCGCATTCTCGCTATGGCAAACGCCGCCATCGCACCGAAAAACAAGCTGATCAGAAGCGTCACACCGCAGACCAGTGCGGAATTGACAAGTGCCACGCCAAGCTTACCAAGTGACCAGGCCTGACTGTAGTTTTCCCAGTGAAATACCTCCGGCAGTGCAAACGGCGCTGCCATTACGCCTGCGTTGTCTTTTAAGGATACGGAAAGCATCCACAGAAGCGGAGCCAGATACAGAACAGCCAGAAGTACCAGAAATACATAGATCACCACAATGACCGGGCTGACTGTTTTTCTTCTTTTTTTCATTACAGCACTCTCTTTCATCTTCTGCCCTCCTATGACTCATACGTCTCTACTTTGATGACCTTCTTGACGAGCAGCGTCACGATCAGGCACATCACAAGCAGCACGACTGATATTGCACTGGCATAGCCATACTTGAAGTAATTAAAGCCCTCTGCGTACAGCTCGGTTGCAAGTACCTCGGTACGGTGGTTCGGGCCACCCTGCGTCATGTTGTACACCAGATCGAAAAATTTCAATGAACCGATGCAGTTCAAAGAAAGGGAGGTCACCATCATCGGCCGGATCAGCGGCAGTGTGATATAACGGAATGCTGCCGGTTTGGATGCACCGTCCACGTAGGAGGCCTCATAGATGTCCTTCGAAATACCGGTGATCTGTGCCATATAAAGCATCATATTCTGTCCGACATACTGCCACAGTGCCACAAACGCGATAACCCACATAGGAAGAACGATAAAGCCTTTAGAATCCATCAGCCACAGAGGTCCCTTGATTCCAAACTGCGCCAGCAGCTGGTTGATGCCGATCTTCGGGTTGAACATGAATGCCCACAGAAGACCGAGCGCAGCAGAGGAAAGCACAGACGGAAGGTAATAGATATTTTTGAATACGTTGCGCCCCTTTGGAATGTTCGTCAGGAAGACCGCCAGCAAAATACCGATCACCTGCTGTGTCACTGCTGAAAACAGCATGAAGAAAATCGAGTTTTTCAGTGCGATCCGAAACGTGGAATCCTTGAAAAACAGCTTTTTATAATTTGCCAGACCGATAAACTCCGGCGGTGTCAACGCTGCATAATCACACAGCGAATAATAGACCATCTGAAAAATCGGAATGACGAGGATCAGCACAAACATGATCAGCGCCGGTGCGATAAAAATAAAGATGGCTTTTTTGTCTTTTAATATCTTGTCCATAAACAGCCTCCTTTTTGTATGATGTCTAAACAGAACCCTTTTTTTTGCGGAAGCAATTGCCTCCTACATACCCTCTCCGCCCGGCAGTATGACCTGCCGCCAAATCACGTTTCCTGTTGCCAGGCGATATTCGCAATTCAGCTTCTCTTCTCTGCACTGCACCGCATATCCTGCGGCTAAGCTTTCAGAAGCGCTCCGTTTTTCCCGGAAGCCCATCGTACCAGCCGTGCCGGACAGGGCATGTAACTTATGGCATAAAAAGAACCGCTGCAGGAACAATGCGAATCCTGCATTTGTCCCGCAGCGGCTTTCCTGTCTGTCCGCTGTCGTAAGGAACCGCCGGGCACCCAACTGCCCGATTGGCTCTTTAAAGCAGCCTTTTTACTTTATTCCCAAACATTCTCCTCATAGAAATCCTGAACGGTCTGGAATGCTTCTTCCGGTGACTGGTTGCCAAGGAAGATATCAACCATTGCGTTGTCGAAGCAGTCGCCGGCTTCTACAGATGCAAGGGACTCATTATAGAATCCAAAGGTACCGGTTGCATTTGCAAGGATATCCTGTACATATTTCAGCTGTGCCGGAGCTTTGTCATAATCAATTTCAAGGTCTTTGATGATCGGGATCTTGCCGCCAACCTCTGCGGTATATTTCTGAGCCTCTTCATCTGTAAACATCTTCATCAGAGCGATTACTGCATCCTGGTGCTCCGTTGTTGCACTCATCAGCAGGTTGTCTGTCTTAACGATCATACGGTTCGGATCATTTGCTCCCTCGATGCCCGGGAACTGGAATACGCCGCACTTAGTCTCGAAGTCCGGATTGTTGCCGTTGATCTGAGCGATTGCCCAGGAACCCTGAATCAGGATCGCTGCTTCGCCGTTGTAGAAGTTTGCGGTAGCCTGATCATTAGAATCGCCTGCTGCTGTCTCCTGGAAGTACGCAGAGAGCTCTTTGAGCTTCTCACCGGCCTGAACACACGTATCATCCGTCCAGTTTGCAGTATGGTCTGCGATTGCCGCAAGGTCAACACCCTGACGATCACACAGATAACCGGCTACCATGGACAGACACCATGCCGTACCTGCGGAACAGGAAATCGGAGTATAGCCTGCGTCCTTGATCTTCTGGCAAGCATCCAGAAGCTCGGTGTATGTTGTCGGAACTTCTACTCCTGCAGCTTCAAAAATTTCGGTGTTGTAGAAGCAAAGAGCTGCGGCAAAATTCGTCGGAACTGCCATGATCTTTCCGTCATACGTCATTCTCTCAAAGATACCGTCTGTAAATGTGGAGTACCAGTCTGCCTCCTGATTTGTCAGGATATCCGTCAGATCTGCTGCAACGCCTGCGTTTACGTAAACATCCATGTTCGGTCCCGGATTGCAGATAAACATATCCGGTGTCTGACCTGCTGCAACGAGTGCGTTGAGCTTTCCGTCATACTCCTCAAGATTCGTTGTGATCGCTGTTACGTGATACTGTCCGTCATACTTCTCATTATAACGGTCAAGGACCTCCTTGTATCCCTTGGAGATCAGATCCTCTGTCGCCTCCAGGTCATCCCAGAACATCCAGGTGATCTCTTCCGGTCCGTCTGCCTGTACCGGTACTGCTGCAAAAAGGCTGGTTGCCATTGCTGCAGTAAGCGCTACAGAGATGAGTTTTTTCATTTTCATAGTACGTATCCTCCCTTTTTGTTGAATATATTTTTTACGTCATCTGATGGTTTCATCATAGCAAAGCAAATTGTATTTATCTTTATAATTATTGCGTTATGACTTCAAATAATTGCTTTTGATTTTTTTGTTAAGTCGTCATTAAGTATATTTTTATAGTTTTTGCAGTGATTTTTTGTGCATGTTTTTTATTATTTTGCTTTTCATTTCTATCTATCGAAAAGTTTAGCCGGATTAAAACTTGTATTTCCCTGTATTTTTTGGTATATTAGAAAAATAGAAATCGCAATTTTTCAGACGTAATAATTTGTTACCGTGTAAAGCGGATATCTGCAAGCCGCTTCGCTGCCTGTCGCCAGACGGAAAACGTTTGAGTGCCCACAGCTGGCTTGAAACGGTAATGAAATTTTCAGAAGGGAGCCAAAATGATCAAGCATTTATCCGGCATACACGAAACGGTTGCCTATCGCCCGGATACTCAAATCTGTCTTTACAACAATGACGAGGCAGAGGACTATCCGCCGCACTGGCACACTCCGTTCGAAATCATCATGCCAACGGAAAATTCCTACCGTGCAATCTGCAGTGACCGGCAATATCAGATCCGTCAGAACGATATTCTGATCATTGCTCCCGGTACTGTACACCAGCTCTTTGCTCCGGAACACGGCGTACGCATCATCTTTCAGCCTTCTCTGGCCCAGATCGGAATTCGGGAGCTGGAGCTTCTGACTTCCAAATTTACACCGGCAATCCTTATCACACCGGAGTCCTTTCCCCGGATCCACGAACAGGTGCTGCACCTGATGCTGGAAATCCGTGATGAATATTTCAGTGATGACCCGTATTCGGAATCTGCCATTTATGCCCGCTTTCTTGAAATTCTTGTTTTGGTCGGGCGCTGCCAGGCCGAACTTACCAGGCACAGCTTTGACGCAAAAAACAGCAAGCAAAAAGAATATATGGATAAATTTCTATATATCTGCAATTATATCAACGAACATTTTACAGAGAATCTGACACTGGAACAGATGGCATCTCTTGCCGGCTTCAGCAAATACCATTTTACACGGCTGTTCCGGCAGTACGCCGATACTTCCTTTTATAAATATCTGAACCAGAAACGCATTGAATATGCAAAATCGCTGCTCCTCGATCCGGATCTGTCCGTCATCGAGGTCGCACTGGCTTCCGGCTTTTCCAGCCTGTCGGCTTTTCTGCGCATGTTCAAACTGATCAACCACTGTACACCAACCGAATACCGAAATATGTACGAAGACTGACAGGAGGGCACCATGAGCAATCCTATTTCCATAGAAAGACATCAGAAGATCCTGGAATATCTGCAGATGATCGAAGCGATCAGTGCAAGCACCGATGATTATCTGTATCTGGTGGAAGCAGATACAGGACTGGTCCACTTTACCAATCATATCCATTTAAAATATCAGCTGCCAAGCTCCGGCAAAGAAGGATTTCCGGTCGCGGACTGGGTAAAAACGATTTACCCGCGTGATGCAAAACCGGTTATGGAGGATCTTCAGCGGGTGTTAGACGGCACACAGCAAGATCACAACATGGAGTACCGTCTGCTGGACCGTCAGGGCAACCGTTGCTGGATCAGCTGCCGCGGCGTCGTTCAAAACGATGAGGCCGGTCAGCCGCTGATGCTGCTCGGACGCGTTTCTGATACTGTACTCGGTCAGAAAACCGACGTTCTGACCGGTCTTTTCAATGGCCGCAAATATACGGAGGATATTACCGCCAGCTTAAACCGTCATCAAAGCGGCTGCCTGCTGATCTTCGGTCTTGACAACTTTAAAGATATCAATATCAAATATGGACGTTCCTACGGAAATCATATCCTGAAGCAATTCGCGGACGCTCTCGAGGAACACGTTGCCCCGCGTTATCCTGCCTACCGCCTCGACGGAGACCGGTTTGCACTTAATCTCTGCGGACAGGATCAGACCACCGCCAGTAAAATTTATGAACAGCTCCGTCAGGCAGTCTCCTTTTGCACAATTTCTGCCGGTTCCGTTCTTTATACCGCAGAATCCTCCTGCGATGGGGAAACACTTTACCAATATGCGGAAAGTGCGCTTGACCACGCAAAAAAAGACGGCAAAAACCGTCTGTTCTTTTTCTCTTTTGATGATTACAGGGAACATCAGAATTCACTGGAACTCCTGGCAGAGATGCGCTACAGCGTTTCACATGACTTCAAAGGCTTCTTTCTTTGCTATCAGCCTCAGCTGCAGTGCCAGAGCTGCCGGATCTGCGGAGTGGAAGCACTTCTGCGTTTTCAATCTCCCTCGCGCGGTATCATCAGTCCGGTAGAATTCATTCCTCTGCTTGAGCAGAGCCGCCTGATCGTCCCGGTCGGCGAGTGGGTACTCCGCACTGCCCTTAAAGCCTGCAGAAAATGGCATCTTTCCCTGCCCTGTCTGCGCATCAGTGTAAACCTCTCTTATATTCAGCTTCTTGACGAGCATATCACTGCCACGGTACTGGATATCCTTCGCGAATCCGGGCTGTCCGGTGATGCACTGACGCTGGAACTTACGGAAAGCGTCCAGCTGCAGAATTACGAATATTACAACCGTATTTTTTATCGCTGGGAGGTCGCCGGTATCCGCATTGCAATCGACGATTTCGGCACCGGTTATTCCAGCCTCGGCTATCTGAAAAATCTCTGTCTCGATGAGATCAAGATCGACCGTTGTTCCATAACCGGTATTCAGCACAGTACCTATAATTACCGCCTGCTGCGCAATACGATCGAGCTCGCACGAAGCTCCCAGATCCATATCTGCTGTGAAGGTGTGGAAACGATGGATGAGCTTACTGTACTAAAGGAGCTTCTTCCGGATACCCTGCAGGGCTATCTGTTTTCTGCGCCCTGTACGCCCGATATTTTTGAACAGCTTTATATCAACTCGGATTCAAATGCATTCTATAATCGCCTGCAGCTGGAAGAACGCTGCCGTTCCATCGGAACCGCTAAAAAAGAAACGCTGCAGCCCGCGCTTCGCAAAAAGTTTGATTTCGAGAGTAACTTAAGCGCATGCGCACATATATTTGCAAGAGAAAGTGAAACAGAGACTGCCCTGCAAAATCTGCTCGCCTCTGTTGCCGGGTTTTACGGCGCCGACCATGCTTATATTTATACGCCGGTCCGCGATAATGCAAACTGGTACTGCCGTGCCAGCTGGTATGCCGATCACGCTGTGCTTTCCAGAAAGCTGCCACAGACGCTTTCCACCAGTGTCATTGACCGCTGGATCAGTTATTTCACTCTCGGAGAATCCGTTATCATTGAAACGCCAAATGATATTCTCTCCGGTTCTCCGCTTGAACTAGAGCTTCTTCACTGTCAGAATGTCACCGGTCTGATCGCTGTTCCGATTTCCAGATGCGGACAGACCATCGGCTTTATCGGCGTCAGCAATCCCTCCGAGCATCCGGCAAATGACAACCTGCTTTTTGTCGCTGCCTGTTTTGTTGCAGACCGCCTGAACCAAAATACTTCCACGGACTGCGCAGGTGACCTTCCCGCTCTTACTTCCGCAGAAGTGCTTGCCCGCACACAGCTCGGCCTCTGGAAAATCCTGGTTCATGACGACCTGCAGCAATGTGAGCTTTTTACGGATGATATTATGCGGCGTACGCTTGGTCTTACCGCCTCTTTAACCCCTCAGCAATGCTTCCTCTACTGGTATACGCGCATCAGTGATGAATCACGTCATTACGTTGATTCCGCCCTTCAGGGCATGAATGAAACCAACCAGATCGTTCAGATTGAATATACCTGGCAGCATCCGCTGCTTGGAAATTCTACCGTCCGCTTTCTCGGACTTCGCACAAAGGATCACAACGGCACCATCTGCCTGTGCGGGTATCATCGTCTTCTAAGTAATATCGAACGGCTGAGCCTTCCGACCGATACGGATCAGAAACAGATTCTTGAGCTGGAATCCGCACGGAAAAATGATTTCTACGAGGCAATCCTCTCTGAAACTATCGCTTATGCGGAACTTGACCTTGAAACCGGATGGCCGATCAATTCCGGCGGGCTGTGGGAGCATTATGAAGAAGAATGCCGTCAGTGGAGTGAAACCTTCTTACAGGCAGTCATCCGTTCTCTCCCGCGCATCGTCGCACCGGAATACCACGATGCCTGCTGCAGATATTTTTCCCCGGATCAAATCTGGTCCATTTACGACAGTGCCGGTTCCGTCAGAAAATACTGCTACCGGCGCATCATCGGAAACGACTTCCACTGGGTAGAGCTGAACATTCACGTCTTTCGCGAACACTTTACCAGCCATCGCTATGCGCTCCTTTATCTAAAGGATATCGATACGGACAAAAAACGGGAACTTGCCCAGGTATCCGCCGCAAATACAGATCCTCTCACAAAGGTCTATAACAGGCGTACCTTCCAGTCTAAAGTCGAAGCCTTCATGAATCGCTCCGACAAACCTGCCTGCGGTGCCCTGATTCTTTTCGACATTGATAATTTTAAACAGATCAATGATCTGCACGGCCATCCGCAGGGCGACGCGGCATTGCTCCGTATGACCGAGGTTCTGCAGTCTACCTTCCGCCAGCGCGATCTCATCGGGCGGCTCGGAGGCGATGAATTCCTTGCCTTTATCAAGGATGTCTCCAAACGCCAGGTTCTGAATCAGCGTATGGAAGAGCTGTCACAGGCTCTCTCCCTTACTGACGGCATTCCGATCGCCTTCAGTGCCGGAATCACATTCGTACATCAGAAAAACTTTTCCTATGAACGCATTCTGGATCAGGCAGACCAGGCGCTCTATCACAGCAAGCAGCATGGAAAAGCCCGGACAACCTACTACGAAGATATGGTATAGCACCAGACTGTAAGCAGGTTCCCCTTATGATAGTTCATCAACGCAGTCGCTTCGCGACCTGTCCGTGGGCGCGGGGGAATGCTTATCTGCGTTCATATCACAAGAACCGCCCGGTTTCGGCCATACAGCCGGAATCGGGCGGTTCTTATTTTACTTTCGTCTGATCTTTCTTTTTATTTTACTTTACAACAATATTTACGATCTTATTCGGTACGTAGATCTCTTTTACAACGTTCTTTCCTTCCGTCAGTGCGGCGATTCTCTTATCTGCATTTGCAATTGCAAGAGCATCCTCCTTTGAGCAGCCATTCGGAATGACGATCGTTGTCTTCAGCTTACCATTGATCTGAACACCGATCTCAACCTTCGACTCAACGGTCTTTGTCTCATCGTACTCCGGCCATTTGGAAAGAGACAGGAAGCCTTCTCCGCCGACTGATTCCCACATCTCCTCGCAAAGATGCGGAGCAAACGGGCAAAGCAGTTTGATGAAGATGATAAGATCCTCACGACTGATCGTGCCTGCCGTATAAATATCATTGATCAGCGTCATCAGGCATGCAATTGCAGTATTGAATTTCATTGCTTCAATATCTGCCGTTACTTTTTTGATTGCCTTGTGGAATTTTACTTCCATATCCGGATCTGCCGCATCTGTCATAATGTCGGTCAGTCCTGCCACACGCTCCAGGAAACG
>CAKRPI010000077.1 GCA_934376945.1 uncultured Lachnospiraceae bacterium
CAGATATAATGTGGAAGGGGCTGCAGTCGGCAGTGCCCGCTATTTTTCAGAGCAGTTTATTTTACGGCTGTCGTGAAAGCAGAGCATCATTTTATCACAGGACTTTTGATGTGTAGCTAACTGCATGAACAGCAAAAGGAAGTGGTCGTTCACGGGACAAAAGGGTGAACGGCCTTTCTTTATTCTCGTGATCAATGAACAGACAGCTATCAAATCCAATCATATCTTCACAGAAATTTTAGAAACATTTCTATTTCCGGTATTGATTTATAGAATCTGTATATTTATAATAGTATGGACTGCAATCTGACAGAAAAAGAAGGAAGTGTTTCCTTATATAATGTAAAGAGACGCTGCTTGCGTGGAAGAGTTTCAAAAGGCCAGGCCTGCAGAGTGCAGAGCAAATGAGGAGGGTGAGCATGGATAATAATCAGCAAAAAGATAACCGTCCCGGTGGCGGGAGAGGACCAGGTGGAAACAAAGTGCCATTTATGGCAGTTCTGGCAATTGCGCTGGTCGTAATTCTTGGAATTACGATGTTTTCCGGTATGTTCCGCAATTCATCTTCGACGGAAATTTCATATGATAAGTTTCTGGAATGGCTGGATGCGGGATATATTAAAAGTGTAACGATTGGAAACTCCAAGATTGAGATCGAATTGAAAGGAGATGAACTCCGGACGCTGTCAGGACAGGGCTCTATGACGTATTATACGGGAAATCCAGGGGATTTATTCCTGGTAGAGCGCCTGAATAAAGCAGGAGTAACGTTCAAGGAAAAAATTGATACAGGCACAACAAGCCTGATTCTTGATCTTGTCATTTACTTTGTAGTACCGCTTGTCGGAATCTGGATTCTGATGGGCTTTGTGATGAAGCGCATGGGCGGCGGAAGCGGCGGCGGAATTATGGGTGTCGGAAAAAGTCGGGCAAAGGTCTATATTCAGAAGGAAACCGGGATTACATTTAAGGATGTAGCCGGTCAGGATGAGGCGAAGGAATCCTTGCAGGAGGTTGTTGATTTTCTGGAGAATCCGGGAAAATATACAACGATTGGTGCCAAGCTGCCAAAGGGTGCATTGCTGGTAGGCCCTCCAGGTACCGGAAAGACATTACTTGCAAAGGCAGTTGCCGGTGAAGCGAAATGTCCGTTCTTTTCCATTTCCGGTTCGGATTTCGTAGAAATGTTTGTTGGTGTCGGTGCATCACGTGTTCGTGATCTGTTTGAGGAAGCAAAGAAAAATGCACCATGTATTATTTTTATCGATGAGATCGATGCAATTGGAAAGAGCCGCGACAGTCGGTACGGCGGAGGCAATGATGAACGTGAGCAGACCTTGAATCAGCTGCTTGCGGAGATGGACGGATTTGATACGTCAGGCGGACTTCTTGTACTGGCAGCGACAAACCGGCCGGAGGTGCTCGATCAGGCGCTGCTTCGTCCGGGACGTTTTGACCGCCGGGTGATCGTGGACAAGCCGGATCTCAAGGGACGTATAGATGTCCTTAAAGTTCATTCGAAAAATGTCAATATGGATGAAACGGTTGATCTCGATGCAATCGCACTGGCAACGTCAGGAGCAGTCGGATCGGATCTCGCCAATATGATTAACGAGGCAGCAATTCTTGCAGTAAAGAACGGAAGAAAAGCAGTGTCTCAGTCAGATCTGTTTGAGGCAGTGGAGATCGTACTGGTTGGTAAGGAAAAGAAGGATCGCATTTTAAGTAAGGAAGAGCGGAAGATTGTTTCTTACCATGAGGTTGGTCATGCACTGGTGAGTGCATTGCAGAAGGATTCGGAACCGGTGCAGAAAATTACGATTGTGCCGCGTACGATGGGAGCGCTTGGATACGTTATGAATGTTCCGGAAGAGGAAAAATTCCTTAATACGGAAAAGGAGCTCCGGGCGATGCTGGTAGAATTTCTTGGCGGCCGTGCAGCAGAGGAAATCGTTTTTGATACGGTGACAACCGGCGCATCGAATGATATCGAAAAGGCTACGAATATTGCGCGTGCGATGGTGACGCAGTATGGTATGTCAAAGAAATTCGGATTGATCGGCCTTGAGTCACAGGCAAGTCAGTATCTGGATAATGGATCAGTTATGAATTGTTCTGATGTGACGGAAGCTGAGGTGGATCAGGAAATTATGAAGATCCTGAAGGCTTCCTACGAAGAAGCAAAACGTCTTCTGACGGAACATCGCCAGACACTTGATAAGATTGCAGCCTTCCTGATTGAAAAAGAGACGATTACAGGAAAAGAGTTCATGAAGATCTTTCATGAGGTGGAGGGTGTTGGCGGGCAGCCAAAGGAAACATCCGGAAGAATCAATGAACGTGTATCGGAAAATGCACAGAGTATGGCATCGGACAATGAAAATGTCGGGATGGCTGCTGCAGAAGAGGTATCGACGGTGATTTCGCTTGGAGGACCGGTCGTGGAAGCAGAGGCTGTTTCCAAAGGACAGGAGGAAGCTGTGCGGACGGAGAGCCAGAGTGCGCAGGGCGCATCAGAGCAGGAGACGGCGGATCAGAACACAGCAGATCAGGAAGTACCGGATCAGAATGAGGCAGATCAGGACGTGACAGATTCAGAAGAAACAAATGTATAAGCAGGTCCAAACGCCTTACAAAAAGGGATTGCAGAAGCACTGCATTCCCTTTTTTAGAATAAAAACCTTAAGCTTTTTGAAATAAAGTTGAACTATCAGGCACTATGTGGTATGGTAGTTAGCGGAAAAACGGGGGAAAGGAACAGGTGAAAAATTGAATATTTTACAGAAAATAGGTGAATATGCCAAAGAGGTGCCGGATCGTGTTGCGGTTGCATGCGGATCGGAAACACTGACCTACCGGGAACTCTGGGATTATTCGGATACACTTGCAGGGTGGCTGAAAGAGAATGCAGGGAATGAGAAAGAGCCGATTGCAGTATATGGCCATAAAAATCCGTGGATGCTGGTGTGCTTCCTGGCCTGTGTGAAATCAGGACATGGATACTGTCCGATTGATATTTCTGTGCCGGATGCGAGAACAGCGATGATTCTGCAGGCACTTCCGGATGGACCGGTGCTGACGACAGAAGAAATGCAGGTGGATGCCGGAACAAAGCGTGTCCTGCTGCAGGACGAGATCCGAAAACTGGCAAAGGCAAAGAAAGCTGAGTTCGAAACAGAAAAAACAGTTCCGGAAGACTGGGTAAGCGGAAATGATACCTGGTATATTATTTTTACATCCGGCAGCACCGGTACACCGAAGGGAGTGCAGATTTCGGCAAACTGTCTTGAACATTACCTGGATTGGTCGGTGGGTCTTGGAAATACGCCGAAGGAAAAGGAAGGGGCTGTATTTTTAAATCAGGCACCGTTTTCGTTCGATCTTTCCGTGATGGATCTGTATACTTCGCTGGTAAGTGGCGGTACTTTGTTCTGTCTTGAAAAGTCGGTGCAGTCTGATTATAAAAAGCTGATGGAGGCACTGGAAGAATCGCAGACGTGTGTATGGGTTTCAACGCCATCGTTTGCGGAGGTGTGTCTGTCGGAAAAAGCATTTGGAGAAAAAATGCTGCCGCAGCTGCGGGCATTTCTGTTTTGTGGCGAGACGCTGGGAAATCGTACGGCTCTTAAGCTGATGGAGCGTTTTCCGAAGGCTGTTGTGATTAATACCTACGGTCCGACAGAGTCTACGGTTGCCGTTACGGACGTGACTGTGACAAGAGAACTGGCAGAAACGGTAAATCCACTTCCGGTCGGTGTGGCTAAACCGGGAACGGTGATCGAAATCCGGGATGAAAACGGAACAAGACTGGAGGATGGAGAAAAGGGCGAGATTATTATTCTGGGAGATACGGTAAGTACCGGTTACTTCTGTCAGGAAGAGCTGACAAGAAAAGCCTTTTTCACGGAAAACGGAATTAGAGGCTATCATACCGGAGATAAGGGATATCTGCAGGACGGAATGCTGTTTTACTGCGGACGTATTGACCTGCAGATCAAGCTTCATGGTTACCGTATTGAGCTGGAAGACATTGAAAACAATATCCGGCGTCTGAGTGGAATTGAACATGTGGTGGTACTTCCGAATGAACGCGACGGAAAAGTAAAAAGTCTGACCGCTTATGTGGTGGAGGAAGTACTTCCGGAGAATGAACGTGAGGAGGCTGCGCGGCTGAAACGTGAGCTTCTGGCTTATGTACCGGAATATATGGTTCCGAAAAAATTTGCGTTCCTGGAACAGATGCCGATGACGAATAATGGAAAGGCGGATCGGAAACGGCTGAAAACGGAACTGGAAGAAAAAGCGGTCGGAGCAGGAGGCAGAAGATGAGTTACTACGAGGGACTTTCGTTTTTTACCTGCCTGATAGTGGTGCTGCTGATTGCAATGGTAATCGGAATACTGGAAAGACCACTGAAATGGTACAGCCTTCTGGTATCGCTTCTGTTTGTGGTATTTGTGTTTGCTGGCAATCCGTCTGGAATTTTGTATTTGCTTCTGTTTTACGGATGGTCATGCCTGCTGATCCTTGGATATTTTAGAATTCGCGCGAAAAACGGGCGAAAGGCCGGGATTTATCATGCGGCGGTATTGCTTTCTCTTGTTCCGCTCGTACTGTGTAAGGTGACGCCACTGTTTCAACTGAGTATTTTCGGTTTTGTCGGAATTTCCTATCTGACATTCCGGGTCGTACAGATGATTGTGGAAATCTATGATGGTGTCATCAAAGAGGTATCGTTTGTAGAGATTACGGCGTTTCTGGCATTTTTTCCGAGCTTTAGTTCCGGGCCGATTGACCGAAGCCGCAGATTTCTTTCTGATTGGAATCGCGTACTGCCAAGATCAGAGTATATGGAGCTGTGCGGGAAGGGAATCTGGAAGCTGCTGCTTGGCGCAGTCTACAAAATGGTGATTGCAGCCGGTGCTTATAAGATTATGGGTTATCTGGAAACCGGAACCGTCTGGTATCACTGGATTGGATACGCTTATGCGTATGGAATGTACCTGTTTTTTGATTTTGCAGGTTATTCACTGATGGCGGTCGGAAGCTCCTACGTGCTCGGAATTGAGACACCGGACAATTTTAATAAGCCGTTTATCAGTCGTGATATTCGTGAATTCTGGGATCGCTGGCACATTACACTGTCGCACTGGTTCCGTGATTTTATTTTTACACGTTTTGTCATGTACAGTTCAAAAAAGAAATGGTTCTCAAGCCGCCTGCAAAGGGCATGTGCGGGATTTTTTGTGGATATGGGAATTATGGGGCTGTGGCATGGAATCACACCGTCGTATATTCTGTATGGCTTGTATCACGGCGCGTTGCTGGCAGCAACAGAAACGTATCAGAAAAAATCATCTTTTTACAAGAAGAATAGAAATAAAACGTGGTATCAGATTCTGTCCTGGGCAATTACAATGCAGCTTGTTATGTTTGGGTTCTTCCTGTTTTCAGGGAAGCTGATGGCATTGATCTGACATCTGCGGATCAATAATAGAAAAGAATCGATAATAGAAAGAAACAATAAGAACACAATCAAAAATAATCAAAAACAATTAAAATAATCAAAAACAATTAAAACAATCAGAAAGAAGATTGCGAAAGGAGTACATGATTATGGAAAATGAAGTACTGGATTTACTGGCGGAGATTTGTGAGGATGATGTAGTAAAGGATGATCTGCAGACGGAGTTGTTTGAATCAGGCCTGATGGATTCTCTTGGATTTGCAGAGTTTCTGGTAGAGCTGGAAGACCAGTGCGGTGTTGTGATCTCTCCGTCGGAAGTGGAAAGAGAAGATATTAATACACCGGAAAAGATCCTGGCGCTGGTAGAAGCAAGGAGATAAGACTGTGAAACGAATGAGAGCTTTTTTTCTGGCGCTTCTGCTGTTTGTGATAACTGTCGTGGGCTGTCATTTTTATATTTCACGGCAGGTAGAGCTGGACAGTGCGGCGCTTGGAACTTTGCCAAGTGAGGAAAAAGGAAAACTTCGTACGGCACTTGTTAATAATATCGATGAAAATGGATATCCGATATTTGGATCATCCGAGTTTATGCATGGGTCTGATACATCGTATCATCCGGCTCAGGTTTTTTCGGACAGTGATTTTCATCCTATGCTGATCGGAGCCGGTTATTATCAAAGCCTCAGCCATGCGATAACACTGGCATCTATCGCAGAGGGAATGACAGTAAAGAAAGCGGCACTGATTGTTTCGCCGCAGTGGTTCCGTAAGACGGGCGTTGTTGATCAGGCGTATGCATCCCGTTTTTCAGAAACGCATTATGCAGCGGCGATGGCAAACGAAAACCTGAGTGATGAGGTGAAGCAATATATTTCAGATCGTACACAAACGCTTCTTAATGTGGATGAAAAGACGCAGAAACGGGTAACGATGTATGACGCTGTCCTGTGGAAAAAAGATGCAGATCTGATGGAAACGCTTCGCGAGGAGACATGGTCGGCATTTCTGAATGAAAAAGAATTGTTTGAGACAATGCTGCTTGGCAGATCGAAAAAGCTGCAGGAGGCAGAACAAAAAGAGACAGATGCTTTGGAACAGGGTGAAGAACCGGATTGGACTGCGCTGCTGCAGGAAGCGGAAATGGCTGGTGAAAGCGAGAATCAGAATCAGTTTTATATCGATGAAGATGCGTATAAACGGCTGGAACCACATCTTGCAAAGAAAAAAGGAATGAACAGCGATGCTCAAAAAGGGTATCAGAGCGGGCCGGAGTTCGATGACCTTCGATGCTTTTTGCAGACGTGTAAGGATCTGGGGATAGAGCCGATGCTGGTGATCGTTCCGGTAAATGGTTATTATTACGATTATACCGGTTTCCCTAAGGAGGCACGGGAAAAGTATTATGAGAAGATCCGTGGAATTGCAGAAGAATACGGTGCAAAAACAGCCGACTTCTCCGATCAGGAGTATACAAAGTACTTCTTTGAAGACCGCGTGCATCTTGGCAAGAAAGGATGGGTAATGGTAGATGAAAGTCTTTATGAATTTTATAAAGAAGCTTGACAGTCATCCGAAGCTTCAGTTTGCATTGCAGACACTGGGCTTTTATGTATTGATGATGATCCTGTTTCTTTACTTTATGACAGCCAATCTCTCAACTGCACCCAAATTTGTATATTCACAGTTTTGAACGAGGATTGCACGGCAATGCGTGTAATAAAAGCGAACAGTGAGAAACAAAACGGCCACCGCTCAGGCATGATCGGTGGCCGTTTTGTTGTCGGGGCAAAGCCCTGTTTTCTATTTGGATATTTTAGCGGATATTTTATTTTTTATGCTTCCCACCGTCCGGATGCTCCGCATGGCAGGATCAGTCCGCTTTTTGTTACCGGAAGGCCGATTTCCTGTGATTCCACATGACCGCCGAACCGTTTCAGCTCAGTGGCGATCATATAGGTAAGAACTGCAGGCGCCAGTCCGGTCGTATAGGAATTGACAAGGAAAAAGAGCGGTTCATCACTTAAAAGTCCGGAGCAAAGTTTGATGAACGGGTGAATGGACTCTTCAATTTTCCAGATCTCGCCCTTTGGCCCGCGACCATAAGATGGAGGATCCATAATAATTGCATCGTAACGGTTACCGCGTCGTATTTCACGCTCTACGAATTTTGTGCAGTCGTCAACCAGCCACCGGATTGGTGCATCGGAAAGTCCGGAAGCGGCCGCATTCTCCTTTGCCCAGCCTACCATACCTTTGGAAGCGTCTACGTGGGTGACCTTTGCACCTGCTGCAGCAGCGGCAAGTGTCGCGCCGCCTGTATAGGCAAAGAGATTCAGCACACGGATCGGTCTGCCTGCTGATTTGATTTTTTCTGAAAACCAGTCCCAGTTCGTTGCCTGTTCCGGAAAAAGACCGGTGTGCTTGAAGCTGAACGGTTTTAAATGAAAGGTAAGTTCACGGTAATGAATGCTCCACTGCTCAGGCAGATCAAAGAATTCCCATTCTCCGCCGCCCTTTTTGCTGCGATGGTAATGTCCGTTTGGGTGCTTCCAGCCACGCTCTGTTTTTGGGGTATCCCAGATTACCTGAGGATCCGGCCGTACGAGAAGATAATCTCCCCAACGTTCCAGCTTTTCGCCGCAGGAGGTATCAATCACTTCATAATCTTTCCATTTATCTGCTATCCACATACTGTATAATCAACCTTTCTTCCTTATATAAAACACATAAAAACAACATCAGTATACGCGATAACTACATGAGAATCAAGCAAGAAAATCGATTTTGGTATTGTAATCAGGGAGAAGATACGGTATGTTAATATAGAAAGCAGGGCCAATGCAAATAGATTCTGTTTTATTTCGGTCGAGAATACTCCTGCTTTTAGAAGTGGTGAGTGAATTACAAACTCATTTCAGATGAGAAAAGAAAGAAACGTTGGAGGTTTAATTTATGGCGATTCAAATCAGTTCCGATCAGCGTACCTTTACGCTGCAAACGAAATCAAGTACGTACCAGATGGCAGTGGATGTATACGGTGTGCTGCTGCATCTGTATTATGGAAAAAAGATTGAAGCAGAAAATCTGGAATATCTGATTTATAAAAGTGATGTCGGCTTTTCGGGAAATCCGTTTGAAGCGGGGAAGGATCGGACGTATTCCCTGGACTGTCTGCCACAGGAGCTTCCTTCCAGCGGGGTTGGCGATTTCAGAGAAGAAATGATCCGTCTGTATCATGAAGATGGAAGCTGTGCGGCAGATTTCCGCTATGAAGGATATGAAATCAAAGACGGATCCTTCCAGATTCCGGGCCTTCCGGCTGTCTATGATACGGATCAGGAAAAAGGCGAAACATTGATCATTACAATGCGCGAAGTAAGCTCTGATATTAAGGTAAGGCTGTATTACGGAGTGATGGAGCAGGAGAACGTGATCACGCGAAGCGTCAGTGTTTCCAATTGTGGAACGAAGAAGGTTGTTCTTGATCAGCTTTTGTCCTGTAATCTGGACTTTATGTTTGGAAAATATGATATGATTTATTTTTACGGACGTCATGCGATGGAACGGAATCTGGAGCGTGTACCGGTAAAGGGCGCGAAGGTGGAGATCGGAAGCCGGAGAGGCACATCGAGCCATCAGTACAATCCGTCTGTGATTATCTGTCCTCCTGAGACAACAGAAACAAGCGGAGACTGCTACGGACTGTGTCTTGCATACAGTGGAAATTTCACGGCAAGAGCGCAGCGTGACCAGAGAAACCAGACACGAGTACAGATGGGTATCCAGCCGGATCAGTTCCGTTTTGTATTAGATGGCGGCGAAACATTTTTTGCACCGCAGGTTATCATGAGTTTCTCTGCAGATGGCTTTACTACGTTGTCACATCAGTACCACGATCTGATTCGCGAGCATATCTGCCGTGGACCGTGGAAGCATGCAAAACGTCCGGCACTGATCAATAACTGGGAAGCAACCTACTTTGATTTTAATAAGGAAAAGATTCTGAAGATTGCGCGCCAGGCACACGAGCTTGGAATTGAAATGCTGGTACTGGATGATGGCTGGTTTGGAAAACGGGATGATGATTACAGCGGACTGGGCGACTGGTTTGTGAATGAGAAGAAGCTGGAGGGTACACTGGCAGAGCTCAGCAGTGAAATCCATGCAATGGGTATGAAGTTTGGTCTTTGGTTTGAGCCGGAAATGATCTCGGAGGATAGTGATCTGTACCGGGCACATCCGGACTGGGCACTTCAGATACCGGGGCGTGAACCGAACCGTGCAAGATATCAGCTGGTACTGGATATGAGCCGGAAGGATGTGGTGGATTATCTGTATGAGCAGATCAGCGATGTCCTGGAGAAAGCATCTGTAGATTATGTGAAATGGGATATGAACCGCAGTGTCTGCGATTTTTACAGCAGCAAGCTTCCGGCAGAGCGAATGGGTGAGATTCCGCATCGTTTTGTACTTGGTGTTTATGATCTGGCAGAGCGTTTGCTGAATCGTTTCCCACAGCTGTTACTGGAAGGATGCAGCGGCGGAGGCGGACGGTTTGATGCAGGCATGCTGTACTATGCACCGCAGATTTGGTGCAGCGATAATACCGATGCAATTAATCGCCTTGATATTCAATACGGTACTTCGTTCTTTTACCCGACCAGTACAATGGGAGCACACGTATCTGCAGTACCGAATCATCAGACGGGCCGTGTGACACCGTTTGCTACAAGAGGCACAGTGGCAATGGCGGGTACGTTTGGCTATGAACTGGATCTGAATCTTGTGACGGATGAGGAGAAAGCGATGGTAAAAGAGCAGCTGGCACAGTTTGACCGTTGTTATGACCTGACACATGAAGGAGATTATTACCGCCTGACAGCTCCGGGAGAAGGCGAACTGATGGTGTGGGAATTCGTTGCGAAGGATCAAAGCAGAGCAGTGAGCGGCGTTGTAAAGACAGATGCGCAGGGAAATCCGCTGCCGCTGCATGTGCCGGTAGCAGGACTTGCTCCGGAAAAACGATATCGCTGTTCTTATAACGGAAACGTTCACGCGGGAAGCGTTTGGAATAACTGCGGACTGACGTTGATGGAGATCCCGAAAGAGTACGAAAGCCTTTTAATCGAGTGGGAAGAAGAAAAATAAAATTGTACTTAAAAAAGTACAAAAAACAATTGGAAAAGCTCTTGCAATCGCAGGAGCTTTTCGGTATAATGCAAACGTTGTGACATGATAGCGTAGAAGCGTGAGGTTGCTGCAGATCCTGCAGGTTTTCCGTGGAGCGAATGTCAAGTTATGAAACTGGCGACAAGTCACTGTACCGATAACAGAAAACTTCCATCACAGATGGAAAACCGTGTGAGTGTCAGAAGACACGCACGGAAGTGTGTACAGTCACCGCT
>CAKRPI010000078.1 GCA_934376945.1 uncultured Lachnospiraceae bacterium
TTACAAACAATAAAAAGGACATCCTGCTTGTGACGAAATACGGACAGTGTATCCGTTTCCATGAGACGGATGTGCGTAAGACCGGTCGTACTTCGATGGGGGTGATCGGAATGAATCTGTCAGACGGTGATGAGGTTGTTGCAATGCAGATGGATACGCAGGGAGAATATCTGCTGATCGCATCGGAGTACGGCATGGGCAAACTGACTGAAATGTCTGAGTTTACGGCGCAGAATCGCGGCGGCAAGGGAATTAAGTGCTATAAGATCCTGGAAAAGACAGGAAATGTAGTCGGAGCCAAGGCTGTGCATGCGGATAATGATATTATGATGATCAGCACGGAGGGTATCATCATTCAGATGGCCTGCGAGGATATTTCCGTGCTTGGCCGTGTGACAAGCGGTGTGAAGCTGATGAGCCTTGATCCGGAAAAGGATGTGAAGGTGGCAAGCATTGCGCGGGTCAAGGATTCTGCAAAGAAGACGGAAGAGGATACGCTGAAATCATTGGAAGAGGAACTGAAGAAGGAAGAATAAGACATGAGAGTACGAAGGCTGCTTGCCATATGGACTGCAAAGCTTGTTAGTACCGGCTGTAAAATGGCGGGAAAGCAGGGCGTGACACTGGCGGGAAAAATCGCGCTGAAGATCGATCCGAATATTCTGCACGACCTTGCATCGCAGGTGCGGGAAAAAATTTTTGTGGTCTGCGGAACAAACGGGAAGACAACTACAAACAATCTGCTGTGCTCTGCGATTGAGTCAGAGGGGAAAAAGCTGGTCTGCAATCATACCGGCTCCAACATGCTGGATGGTGTGGCGGCGGCTTTCGTCCTTGCGGCAAAAAATAACGGAAAGCTGGATGCGGATTACGCAAGCATCGAAATTGACGAGGCTTCCACGGTGCGGGTATTTCCGCATTTCAGGCCGGATTATATGGTGCTGACAAATCTGTTTCGTGACCAGCTGGACCGGTACGGTGAGATTGATATCACGATGAAGCTTCTGGACCGTGCGATGAAGATGGCACCTGAGATGAAGGTGATCGTGAACGGAGACGATGCACTTTCTGCATATCTTGCAATGGAAAGCGGAAATGCATACGTGACATACGGTATACCGGAGCAGGTATTTGAACGGCAGGAGACCGGAGAGATCCGCGAGGGCCGGTTCTGTAAACGATGTGGAGAGCGGCTTTCCTATGATTTTTATCATTACAGCCAGCTGGGCAGCTATCACTGCCCGCAATGCGGCTTTGCAAGGCCGGAGGCTGATTTTGCCGCGGAAGCGATCGATATGACACACGGATTACGTTTTGAAGTCCGGGAGAAGCAAAGCGGTGAAGTGACATCGATTGCAGTGAATTATCAGGGCTTTTATAATATTTATAATATTCTGGCTGCATACAGTGCGGCGCGCACGGGAGGACTTGCTCTTACCCGGTTTGAAAAGGTGTTGCAGGAATTCAATCCGCAGAACGGCCGCATGGAGCACTTTACGATTGGAAATACAGAGGTGGTTCTGAATCTGGCGAAAAATCCGGCAGGATTTAACCAGAATATTTCAGCAGTAATGGAGGATGACAAAGAGAAGGACATCATTATTGTCATTAACGACAATGCGCAGGACGGCACGGATATTTCCTGGCTGTGGGATGTGGATTTTGACCGGTTTGCGGATCCGTCCATCCATTCCATCACGGTCAGCGGCATCCGGTGTCAGGATATGCGGCTGCGTATGAAGTATGTGGATATTCCATGTCAGCTGGAAAATGATGTTGAAACTGCGATAAAAAAACGTGTGCAGGATGGCTGTGGTTCGCTGTATGTGCTGGTGAATTATACGGCGCTGTTTTCAACAAGAGGAATCCTGGCAAAGATGTGACAGCGCGAGAGTGCATGGAAAATGTTGTCTGAGAGGTATGGGTCATGACCTGTCAGAAGATTTCTGAAGAAGGATGGCGCAGCGGGCAGGACAAAGAATTCTGGAGGAATCAACATGAAACTGAGGATTGGACATTTGTATCCGGATCTGCTGAATCTGTACGGAGACCGGGGGAACATTCAGTGCATGAAGAAACGGTGTGAGTGGCGCGGAATTGAGGCAGAGGTACAGGAATTTCAGCTGGATGATCCGGTGGATTTTTCCACGCTTGATATTGTGCTGCTCGGCGGCGGTTCAGACCGGGAGCAGATGCTGGTCTGCGAAAAGCTGCGGGGGATAAAGAAAAGCTTCCGGGATTACGTGGAGGATGGCGGAAGTGTGATTGCGGTGTGCGGCGGTTACCAGCTGCTGGGGCATTACTACGATACGGATGACGGACGGATTGAGGGACTTTCTTTGGTGGATCTTTATACAGAGCAGGGAAGTCCGCGTCTGATTTCCAATATTGTGATAAAAAACGATAAGCTGGAGCTTCCAATCGTGGGTTTTGAAAATCACGGAGGAAGAACGTATATCGGTGATAACCGGCCGCTTGGAAAAGTGCTGTACGGTTATGGCAATAATGAGAAGGACAAAGCAGAAGGGGTACTTTACAAAAACGTGATCGGGACGTATCTTCATGGTCCGCTTCTGCCGAAAAATCCGCATGTCTGTGATCTGCTTCTGTCAAATGCATTGGAGCGAAAATACGGGGTAAGCGAGCTTGCTTTGCTGGATGACAGTCAGGAGCTTGAGGCAAACCGCTATATCGTGGATCGGTTTGTATCGGGAGCAGAGAACCGGAAACACTGAAGAGTGCACAGAAAAGCTTATGTCTTTGAAGTAAAGTTGAGAATATTTGACGTTTTTGTAAAAATGTCAGGTTAAACTACTTGACAAACAGCCGGAAACGCTGTAGGTTATATCAGAACTGACCGATCAGAACAATCGGATTCAGGAAACCAGAAAAATAGATGCTTTTCTCTTATTCAGAGTGGTGGAGGTACATAGGACCTGAGAAGCCACGGCAACCCCGTTTATGGAAGGTGCCAACCTGAGCGAGTAAACTCGAACAATAAGGGGATTTGATGAGTGATTATTAAGTCCGCCTTTTTGGGGCGGATTTTTTTATGACATTTTATGGCACAGGAATCATAGTTGAGGGCTTTTGACCCTGGCATCATGTCATAAAAATTAGGGAAAAAGCATACCACAAGACAAAGAAAGGAAAATGAAAATGGACAAGAGATTATTTACATCCGAATCCGTAACCGAAGGACATCCGGACAAAATGTGTGATCAGATTTCAGATGCGATTCTGGATGCACTGCTTGAGCAGGATCCGATGAGCCGTGTAGCCTGCGAGACTGCAACAACGACCGGCCTTGTACTGGTTATGGGAGAGATCACGACAAAGGCATACGTTGATATTCAGAAGGTTGTTCGTGATACGGTGCGTGAGATTGGATATACAAGAGGAAAATACGGTTTTGACGCAGAAACCTGCGCTGTTATCACTGCGATCGATGAGCAGTCTACCGATATTGCGATGGGTGTTGACAAGGCTCTGGAAGCAAAAGAAAATCAGATGAGTGATGAGGAAATTGAAGCGATCGGCGCCGGAGATCAGGGTATGATGTTCGGATATGCAACAAATGAGACGGATGAGTATATGCCGTATCCGATTGCACTGGCACAGAAGCTTGCACTTCAGCTGACCAAGGTACGTAAGGACGGTACGCTGACCTACCTTCGTCCGGATGGAAAAACTCAGGTTACGGTAGAGTATGATGAAAACGGAAAACCGGCAAGACTGGACGCAGTCGTTCTTTCCACGCAGCATGATCCGGAGGTAACACAGGAACAGATCCATGCTGATATTAAGAAGTATGTGTTTGACGAGATTCTTCCGCAGGATATGGTAGACGAAAACACAAAGTTTTTCGTAAATCCGACCGGACGTTTTGTTATCGGCGGACCGCACGGAGACAGCGGTCTGACCGGACGTAAGATCATTGTAGATACGTATGGCGGATACGGAAGACACGGCGGCGGAGCATTCTCCGGAAAAGACTGCACCAAGGTAGACCGTTCTGCAGCATATGCAGCACGCTATGTGGCAAAGAATATCGTTGCAGCAGGCCTGGCTGATAAATGTGAAATCCAGCTGTCGTATGCAATCGGTGTGGCAAGACCGACTTCAATCATGGCAGATACGTTCGGTACCGGAAAGGTATCTGATGAGAAGCTGACAGAGATTATCCGTGAGCACTTTGATCTGCGTCCGGCAGGGATCATCAAAATGTTGGATCTGCGTCGTCCGATCTACAAGCAGACAGCGGCATACGGACATTTTGGCCGTCATGATCTGGATCTTCCGTGGGAGAAGCTGGATAAGGTGGAAGAGCTGAAAAAGTACCTGTAAAAGCTGGTAAGAAAAAATGATAAGAAAAAAAAGAGGGTGACATCTTAGGATGCTGCCCTTTTTTTATGATGCCAGGGTCAAAAGCCTGAAACCACGATGTGCTTGCACAGGAGTGGTTTTATGGCTTAATGACCCGCCCCGGTATGAGCATAAAAGTGGAGCGCAAGCTTCACGATAGAAAAAAGTTTTTACCTGTTTTACAAAATTTTTATAAATATATTGATTGTTTAGAGGAAAAGCGGTTTGGAGTGTGTTATACTTTACCGCAGATAAAAGGATGGAAACGGAAGGAAATAGGAGATGAAATTAAAGACAAGACTGATCATCGCATTTTTTGTAATTCTGTTTGTACCGTTTCTGATGTTTGGAATTGCTTTTCTGGGTTTTTCGAAATATCAGATGCAGGCAATCGAGCAGAGCTACGGTGTGCCGGTGTCGTGGGATACATTGTCGGATACAATGCAGGTGATCGGAAAATCGACGCAGAAGGTATTTGAAAAGCTTAAAATGCAGGCAGAGCAGGATCCGGATCAGTTTCTGGATGAAGCGTATCTGGAAAAGATGAACCTTGAAATGGAGGAGCAGCCGGCGTATCTGCTTGTGCGCAAAGATAATGAGCTTTATTATAATGGGTCAGGAGAAAATGTCTCAAAGCTTTTTTCGGAGCTTCCGGCATTTCGGGAATTCAGCAGCTCCTCAGACGGAGGGTCTTATATCGGCAAGGATGTCAAGGCGTTTGTAAAGCAGCTGGATGTGGAATTTTCAGACGGAAGCGAGGGCAGTGTTTTTATTATTTCATCAACGAAAAAGATCGTGACACAGACGAAGCATCTGCTGATGGATCTGCTGCTGTCAATCGTTGTGATCCTGTTTTTTACAGCTGCACTTTTGACGATCTGGATTTATACCGGGATCAACACACCGCTTAAGAAGCTTTCAGAGGCAACGGAGCGAATCAAAAATGAGGATTTTGATTTTGAACTGAACGAAACAGGAAAGGATGAGATCAGTGAACTGTGCCGCGATTTCGATGAGATGCGGATCCGGCTGAAAAATCAGGCTGAGGAAAAGGAAGCCTTTGACCGGCAGAGCAAGGAGCTGATCAGTAATATTTCACACGATCTGAAGACGCCGATCACGGCAGTAAAGGGATACGTGGAAGGCATTATGGACGGAGTAGCTGATACACCGGAAAAAATGGACCGGTATATCAGAACGATTTACGTCAAAGCAAATGATATGGACCGGCTTATCAATGAGCTTACGTTTTATTCTAAAATTGACACGAACCGCATCCCATATCATTTCAGCCAGCTGAATGTGACGGAATATTTTGATGATTGTGCAGATGATGTAGGACTGGATCTAAGAGAACGCCAGATTGCGTTTACCTACATGAATACGATCGATCCGGAGACCATGATCATTGCAGATGCGGAACAGCTGACGCGTGTTATCAACAACATTATCGGAAATTCTGTCAAATATATGGATAAGGCGAAGAAAAAAGTGGAGCTGCGTGTAAAGGATGCAGGTGATTTTATCCAGGTGGAAATTGAAGACAACGGAAAAGGAATCCCGACCAGAGAGCTGGTGTCGGTTTTTGACCGGTTTTACCGGACGGATACCTCGCGTAATTCCGCGCAGGGCGGAAGCGGAATCGGGCTTTCTATCGTGAAAAAGATTGTCGAGGATCATGGAGGAAGAATCTGGGCAAACAGCAAGCTTGGAGAAGGAACAACGATGAGTTTTGTTATCAGAAAATATCAGGAGGTGCCGGCAGGTGAGTAAAATTTTGATCGTGGAAGATGAAGTGGCGATTGCCGATCTGGAAAAGGACTATCTGGAGCTTTCCGGGTTTGCGGTGGAGATTGAAAATGACGGAGAGAGGGGATTGAAACGTTCTTTGGAGGAAGATTTTGATCTGATCATTTTGGATCTGATGCTTCCGGGTGTGGATGGTTTTGAAATCTGCCGGCAGATCCGGCTGCGAAAAAATACGCCGGTGATCATGGTATCGGCAAAAAAGGATGATATTGATAAAATCCGAGGACTGGGACTTGGTGCAGATGATTACATGACAAAGCCGTTCAGTCCAAGTGAGCTGGTGGCGCGGGTAAAGGCGCATCTGGCAAGGTATGAACGCCTTGTAAACAGCAATGTGCAGGAAAATGATATCATTGAGGTGCGTGGGATCAAGATCGATAAAACAGCACGCCGTGTATGGGTTGAAGGGGAGGAGCGAGCCTTTACAACAAAAGAATTTGATCTGCTTACCTTCCTTGCACAGAATCCGAATCACGTATTTACGAAGGAGGAGCTGTTCCGCGAAATATGGGATATGGAGTCTGTCGGTGATATTGCAACGGTTACCGTACATATCAAAAAAATCCGTGAAAAAATCGAAAAGCAGTCCTCCAAGCCGCAGTATATTGAGACAATATGGGGCGTGGGATATCGGTTTAAGCTGTAGGAGAAAACGATGATTTTGTATGAAGATAAAAATATCCTGGTGTGCCGCAAGGCAGCCGGAATCGCAGTGCAGAGCGCAAGGCTTGGTGAAAAGGATCTGGTGAGTATTTTAAACAACCATCTGGCAGAACAGGCGGAAGCGTATAAGAAGTCCGGAAGCAGTGCGGTGTTTGAACCGGTTCGTGTAATCCATCGGCTCGATCAGCCCGTGGAGGGAGTTCTTGTTTTTGCAAAGACGAAAAAAGCTGCAGCAGGGCTTTCAAAGCAGATTGCAGACGGCACAATGAAAAAGACGTATCAGGCAGTATGCTGTGTGACGGAGAAGGGACGGAAGTGGCCGGAGACAAAGACGGAAGAAAAAGAAGAGTGGCATGCACTTACGGATTATCTCGTGAAGGATGTAAGGACAAACACCTCTGTTGTGACGGAAAAGGGACAAAAGAACGCAAAGGAGGCAAGGCTTTTGTTTCAGATTGCGGCGCAGCAGGGCGAGCTGGTGCTGGTAAATATCCGGCTGAACACCGGAAGACACCATCAGATCCGGGTGCAGATGGCACATGCCGGGCTTCCTTTGTACGGAGATGTAAAGTATCATTCAGACTGGCAGAGGTATGTTCCGGATTCAGCAGCCGGCAGAACGGGAAGGGGCGAGCCGGCACTGTGTGCGTCAAGGCTGGAATTTATACATCCGATCACCGGTAAAAAAATGGAGTTTGAGGCAGAGCCAAGGAGGGAGATCTTCGGATTGTTTCAACAGCAGGGATCAAAGTAAGGCAGAAAAAAGAATAGAAATTCCCAAAGTCAGTATACTAATCAGAGAAAGCGATGGAAGCTGACAGAAGGGAAGGTACGGACCGATGACGGAAGGAAAAAGGATTCTGAAGATGACGGGAATCACACTGGCAGTATATTTCGTGCTGAAATATCTGCTGCCGTATGTGATTCCTTTTTTAATTGCATGGGTTCTGGTGCGTCTGCTTGATCCGCTGGCAGAACGGCTTCAGAGGAGGCTCCGGCTGAAAAAGGAAATGATTGCCGCCGGGTTGATGCTGGCGGCAATTTTGCTTCTGGGACTTGGTCTTTATTGGCTGTATCAGATGCTGATGGAGCAGGTCAGAAGGATTGCGGGAAATTTTGATCTGTATTACAGTGGCTTCTGCGGTGTGATCAAGGAGTGCTGTGACATGGCCGGACAAAGCTTTGGCGTGCCGTCGGAGGAGCTGGAGGAGCTGATCTATACGGGGATTGACCATGCGGCAGCACAGATTCGGGTGTATCTGGTCCCGGGGATGGTCAATTATTCGTTCCGTTATCTGAAGAAGCTGGCAGATACAGGTATTTTTCTGCTGATAATTTTTGTATCGGCGGTGCTTTTGATGAAGGATTACGATGAAATGAAGGAAAAGCTGCAAAAATACGAGTGGTACCGGAGGTGCCGCAGGATTATCGTCCGAATGTGGAAGCAGGGCGGAATGTATTTAAAGGCACAGGGAATCATCATTGGAATCGTAACCGTCCTTTGTACGAGCGGGCTGTGGCTGCTTGGCAGTCCGTATTTTCTGCTGCTTGGGCTTGTGATCGGGCTGACAGATGCGCTGCCCTTTATCGGCACCGGAACGCTTCTTATCCCGATTGCACTGTATTGGCTGTTTCAAAAGCAGTATCAGCTGGCATTTGGATACGGTGCCCTGTTCCTTGTGACGTATGTGGCACGGGAATTTCTGGAACCGAAGCTGATCGGCGGGAAGCTTGGGATCTATCCGTTTGTCATGGTGGTAGTTGTCTATGCAGGTCTGTATCTTTATGGACCGGCCGGGGTGGCACTTGGACCCGTGTCACTGCTATTGATTCTGGAAATACAAAGAGAATACAAAATTGTGAACAGTGCTGACAAATGATGGAAAATGTAAGAAATCCAGGACAGAAAAAACAAAATATTTTGCAACAGGGTGTATATTTTTTTTTTGATTTCTGTTAAAATGAAAAAGTATTGGCTTTGAACGATAATCAGGTTTCGGCATAAGCTAAGGAGGCGTTGGCAATAAAAAAAAGAAATGATATCATGCGTTCCCTGTCTATGGTGACTCAGCTTGGCATCAGTATGCTGGCTCCGCTGATCCTGTGTGTCTGCGTCGGGCTCTGGCTGGATGACACGTTTGGCTGGTCCTCAACAGCGGTGCTCGTGGTTCTCGGAATCATGGCAGGAGCAAGAAATACCTGGCTTTTGGCCAGTGAGGTGGGTATGCCGCACAGAAAAAACAGGAGGCATAAGAATGAAGACAAAGATCAATGATACACTTTTGGAATTGATGATCGGAATTCTTTTATCCGGTGCGGTGATCGAGGCTGGCTGTATCATTCTTACCGGATACTCCGGAATGTTTACGTCAGGACTTTGTATTGGTCTTGTGACGGCAGCCGGACTTGCTGCTCATATGTACCGTTCCATCGATTATGCGCTTGATCTGCAGCCGGAGGATGCGGAAAAATACATGCGGAAAGCATATATGATCCGTGCGGTGGCGATTCTTGCGGTGGCCGGTCTTGTAACATGGTTCAGACTTGGATATGTGATGGCGGCATTTGGCGGTATGCTTTGCCTGAAATTCGGCGCATTTCTGCAGCCGGTCATTCACCGGATCATTCACGGAAAGGATCAGCAGGACAGACAGGCAGATGAAGGAGAATATGAAGATACGGAAAAAGGCAATAAAATAATGTGATAGAATCTGCCAGGCAGATTTTATAGATTTTAACCGTTTAAAGCCCTGCTTTTGGCGGTTATGATAAGATATTTGAATACGGAAGAAAGGAGGAAAAAGCGTGGGAGCTGCGAATTTGCTGGCATCTTCAAGTCAGGATGTAGATTTTTTCATACATGGCGTGTTCAGTTATGAACTGTTCGGCCAGACTTTCTGGATCACAACAACGCATGTGGCGATTGCAATCGTCATGCTGCTGATTGTTATCTTTGCAGTCGCGGCACGGATTACGATCAGTCATGCGAAAAAGTATCCGACCGGATTCCAGAATATCGTTGAGATGATTGTCGAGATGCTCGATAAAATGGTGGAAAGCAGTATGGGACCTTATGCAAAGAAGTTCCGGAACTACATTGGAAGCATTTTCATCTTTATTTTTCTCAGTAATATATCAGGACTTTTTGGATTGCGGCCGCCTACGGCAGATTATGGCGTGACATTGCCGCTTGGTCTGCTGACATTTGGTATTATCCAGTACAACAATATCAAATATAACAAATTCGGCGCGTTTACCGGACTGTTCAAGCCGCTTCCGTTTTTGTTCCCGATCAATCTGATCGGAGAGATTGCGACGCCGTTTTCATTATCACTGCGTCTGTTTGGCAACGTACTGTCAGGCACGGTTATGATGTCGCTGATTTATACACTTCTGGCGAAGTTCGCAATCGGCTGGCCGGGATTTCTGCACATCTATTTTGATGTGTTCTCAGGTGCTATTCAGACATACGTATTCTGTATGCTGACGATGGTTTATGTAACAGATAAACTTCCGGAGACAGAATAAACTTCAGGTGATCATTCAGAAAAATATTATACAGGAGGGTTCTAGTTATGGGTATTACAGACAAGGGTTTAGTATTAGCTTGCTCAGCAATCGGAGCAGGTCTTGCACTTATCGCAGGTATCGGACCTGGTGTAGGACAGGGTATTGCAGCAGGACACGGTGCATCTGCAGTCGGCAGAAATCCGGGCGCGAAGGGTGACATTACATCCACGATGCTTCTTGGACAGGCCGTTGCCGAGACGACCGGTCTTTACGGTCTGGCGATCGCGTTTATTCTCTTATTCGCAAATCCGCTGATCGGAAAGCTCTGATGAAAAAAACACAGGCATTTGACGGTTGTTTTGCGAAATTTTGCCTGGCTTTGAACAGGAACAAATAGACTGCGAAAGGAGGCGAAATCTTGGAACCACGTT
>CAKRPI010000079.1 GCA_934376945.1 uncultured Lachnospiraceae bacterium
AACCTGGCTCGCTGGAGCTATTGAACAGGAAGCCCCCACTTCAAAATCGGAGATTTAAGTGGTGGGAGCATGTCACAATTCTGTTGCCTGAAAGATACTGGTCTCGGCATTTTTGGGAATCATTTGACTTGGACAGTTTTCTTTGCTATCATAGGTACGATATCCGATAAGTGAGCTGGGATTCCTTATGATCCGGCAGGGAGCGAAATGAATGCAGTAAAAAAAGAACAATTTGCAAAAGCACACGAAAAAGAATTATACGAACTGTTAAAACAGCTTGCGCATATTCCGGCGCCGACGGGAAAAGAGGAAAAAAGAGCAGCATTCTGTCTGGACTGGCTGCATCGTCATGTCAGTCTGTCGGCATATCAGGATGCAGCAGGCAATGTGATCTGCCCGGTTGGCGTATCAGAGGGCGCCTCGCTTATTGTTTTTGCAGCACATCTGGACGTGGTATTTCCGGATGAGGAGGAGCTTTCGGTTCGGGAGGAAAATGGACGGATTTATGCACCGGGCGTCGGGGATGATACGGCAAATGTGTGTGCACTCCTTCTGGCTGCGAAGTATGCGGCAGCGATTGAAGAAGGAAAGAGGCCGGAAAAGAAACGGAGTTCGGGCCTGTTGTTCGTATTCGGAGTCGGAGAAGAGGGACTTGGGAATCTGAAAGGAGCAAGGCAGATCTGCCGGGATTTCGGGGCAGCCATAAAGGCTTACTATGCATTGGATCTGACGATGGAAACGTATACAGCCAGGGCGGTTGGCTCCCTTCGCTATTGTGTTACGGTAAGGGCAAAGGGTGGTCATTCTTTTTCAGATTTTGGAAATACGAGTGCAAATGCCATTCTGGCAAAGCTGATCTGTACATTGTATGCACAGCAGGTTCCCGATGGCGGCCACACAACGTATAATGTTGGTGTGATTTCCGGCGGAACATCGGTGAATACAATTGCACAGAGAGCGGAGATGCTTTACGAAATTCGCTCAGATTGCCGGGAAGATCTGAAGAAAATGAAAGACAATTTTGATTGTCATGTGAAAGTACTTGAAAGAGAATTGCCGAAGGACTGTAGTCTTACCGTGGAGCAGATCGGAGAGCGGCCGTGTGAGGGTACAATAGACGAACAAAAAAGGAAAGAGCTGTTTGCCATCGTGGAAAACGCCGTCATGGACGCAGGGGTCAAAAAGCCAGAGCCTGTACCGTGCTCTACAGACTGTAATATTCCGCTTTCGCTTGGAATTCCTTCGGTTTGTATCGGAACGTACCGCGGCAGAGGCGCACATACAAGGGAAGAATACGTGGAACTTGCGTCGTTGCCTGCAGGACTTCGGATTGTGTTAAATCTCATTGAGCATTATTTGTGAAAGTACGGCTGCAGAAGTATCTCAGAGACCTTCTATGTTACGGAACGGTATCCTTCTATTGTTGGCAGATCGAAAATTACAAAAAAAGATGGCAGATCGAAAATTATAAAAAAAGATTGACAAATGAAAGCGTCAATGTTACAGTGTTACAAGAAAGCGAAAAGAAAAATGCAATGATGGGGAATAGTAAACTTGGGCTACTTTTTTCAGAGAGATGTCGGTTGGTGTGAGACATCAGAAGTGCAAAGAAGAACTCACCCCTGAGCGGCTGTCCGAAATCTTGCTTCAACAAAGTCAGGTTCAGGAGCGCTGATGGCGATGTTTGAAAGCCAGCCAGCAAAAAGGAATCTGTTTCTTCCGGAAGAAAGCAGGGGAGTAGATGCAGACGGATTACCCGACCGTTACCCGGGCAGGATATAAAGCAGCTACTGTTCGTATCCGTAGAGTGTATGAGAAATCATAAAAAAGAGTGGTACCGCGAAAGACTTGTAATCTTCCGTCTCTTGGGAATCTATCCCGGGAGGCGGTTTTTTTGCGCTTCCGAAGAGTTCCGGATCATCACCAAAGCAGTGATCCGGTGCAGAGCTATGCAGCAAAGCGGGCCGGAGTGGTTCGCCGGAAAAAATACGTGCGAAAAGGAGAACAAAACTATGATGAATCCGAAGAAATATGTGAGACAGTATTTTATGCCACCGGTTTCCTGTATGAAGTGGGCAGAAAAGGAATATGTAGATCATGCACCGATCTGGTGTAGCGTGGATCTGCGTGATGGCAATCAGGCATTGGTTGTGCCAATGTCACTGGAACAGAAGGTGAAATTTTTTAAGCTTCTGGTCGATATCGGATTTAAAGAGATTGAAGTTGGATTTCCGGCGGCCTCGGATACAGAGTATCAGTTCCTGCGCACTTTGATCGAACAGGATCTGATTCCGGAGGATGTCACGATTCAGGTGCTGACCCAGGCGAGGGAGCATATTATTCGTAAGACATTCGAAGCTTTAAAGGGTGCAAAGCATGCAATTGTGCACGTTTACAATTCTACCTCACTGGCACAAAGAGAGCAGGTATTCCGCAAATCAAAAGAGGAGATCAAGCAGATCGCGGTAGAAGGCGCTGCGCTTTTAAAGAAGCTTGCGGATGAGGAGCATGCATCCTATCAGTTTGAATACAGTCCGGAAAGCTTTACCGGTACGGAAATCGATTATGCCGCAGAGGTTTGCAATGCCGTTCTGGATGTATGGCAGCCAACTGCAGATCGCAAGGCGATCATCAACCTGCCAAGTACGGTGCAGATGTCGATGCCGCACGTTTATGCGAGCCAGATCGAGTATATGAGCAGTCACTTAAAATACCGCGAAAATGTAGTTCTTTCTCTTCACCCGCATAATGACAGAGGCTGTGGTATTTCTGACGCAGAGATGGGAATTCTTGCAGGTGCAGATCGTATTGAAGGTACTTTGTTTGGAAACGGTGAGCGTACCGGAAACGTGGATATCGTAACCCTTGCTTTAAATATGTACGCACAGGGAGTAGATCCAAAGCTTGATTTTACGGATATGCCATATATAACCGAATCGTATGAGACGTACACCGGTATGAAGGTAGATGAGAGAAGCCCGTACGGAGGCGGTCTTGTATTTGCAGCATTTTCCGGTTCTCACCAGGATGCGATCGCAAAGGGCATGAAATATCGGGAAGAGAATCACTGTGATACATGGACAGTACCGTATCTGCCGATCGATCCGACGGATATCGGACGTTCCTATGATGCAGATGTAATCCGTATCAACAGCCAGTCCGGAAAAGGCGGCGTAGGATATATTCTGGAGCAGCATTACGGACTGAAGCTTCCGAAGAAGATGCGTGAGGCGATGGGATACGCAACAAAGAGCGTTTCCGATGTACAGCATAAGGAACTGCAGCCGGATGAAATTTTCCAGATCTTCAAGGATAAATTTGAGAATATTACAGAGCCGTATAAGATTGAAGAGGTACATTTCAAGCAGCATAATGGAATTATCGCTGAGGTAACGGCAACGTACGAAGGAAAGACGAGTGTCATTGTTGCATCCGGAAACGGTCGTCTCAATGCAGTAAGCAATGCGATGAAGAAGCATTTCCGTCTGGAGTATGATTTTGTTACGTATGAGGAGCATGCATTGGAACAGAGCTCTTCTTCCCGTGCAATTGCGTATGTTGGAATTCGTGATAAATCAGGTAATCTGCACTGGGGTGCAGGCGTGGATGCCGATATCATCCATGCATCAATCGATGCGCTACTGACCGCAATCAATCACATGGTATCAGCAAAATAAAAACAGCGAACAAAGTAATATAAGAAATAAATAAAGCAATATAAGAAATAATAAGGTGGAAGCGTGAAAAGCCACAATGTCAACTTAAATAAAAAACAGGTTGACATTGCGGCTTTCTCATTTTATACTTTGTTTTATGGCTGCCGGAAAGGATGGTGCCGCCCGGAGCGTAAAAAGAAAAGACGGACGGATCATTTTCGGAAGACTGGCCGGAGAGAAGTACGATAGAAAAAAGAAAGAAGGTAGTTAATATAATGGAAGCAAAAGAAATTTTAGGCTTACTCAAAGACTGGGATGAGAGCCATGTGATGACAAAGGAGGAGGCACTGGCGATTCTGGAGTTGCCGGAAGAAGCAGAGGAAGTACTGATCGCTGCAGCTGAAAAGCTTCGTATAAAATATAAAGGAAAAAAGGTAAGCGTTCAGCTTTTGACGAATGTAAGAAGCGGTAACTGCTCGCAGAACTGTGCCTACTGTGCGCAGTCATGTGAGTCGCAGGCTGCCATTGAAAAATACCGCAGAGTTTCAGATGAAAAACTGTATGGAGATAATGATCTGGTTGATGAAAAGCATCTTGCAAGACATTGCATTGGTCTGAGTGGAATTCGGTTTACGGATGCAGAAATTGAAGATCTGGCAGGAAGAATTCGTAAGATGAAGAAGAACGATACACAGATCTGCTGTTCTATCGGATTTCTGACAGAAAAACAGGCTGTTATGTTAAAAGATGCAGGGCTGAACCGGATCAACCACAATTTAAACAGCAGCCGTTCTTTTTACCCAAATATCTGCACTACACATACGTATGACCAGCGAATCGAAAATATCCGGATGCTGCGCCGGGTTGGATTTGAAATGTGCTGCGGTGGGATTATCGGAATGGGAGAAAGTCACGGAGATGTCGTGGATATGCTGATGGATATCCGTGAAATACGTCCGGAGTCAGTGCCGATTAATTTCCTGCTTCCAATTGAAGGGACACGGCTGGCAGACCGTGATATTTCCGGTTTGACACCACAATATGGCATGAAGGTACTCTGTCTTGCGAGACTGATGGTACCGCAGTCGGATATCCGCTGTGCTGCAGGAAGAGAGGTTTATTTCAAGGGAATGGAACGTACGCTGTTTCGTGTGGTAGATTCCATTTTTGCATCCGGTTATCTGACAGCAGGCGGTCAGGGAATTGATGATACAATGAAAATGATCGCGGATGCCGGTTATTGCGGTGAGATTGAGAGTACAGACCGGGAAGAATAATAGAAAAGGAATAGCATAAACAGAAAGTATAAAAAAGCTTTGGAGCATTTTGCTCCAAAGCTTTTTGTAGTGCCGCTGGCCGGACTCGAACCGGCACGGTGTTATCCGCTTGATTTTGAGTCAAGTGCGTCTGCCAATTCCGCCACAGCGGCACAAAACTGACACTTGAATAGTCTAGCATATTTTTTCAAAGAATGCAAGAGAAAAATTGAGAAAACAAATAAACAAATAAACAACAAATGTTCTTCATTTTTAATGTTAAAAAAATATCAATAGAGAAGCGGGCGTTATAGCGTAAGGAAAGAAATGAAACAATCTGATTTTTATGATGATTTCTGCTGTAGTGCAAAACAGTGAAGAAAGCCAGGTGTTTCAAAGAAAAATCGGTGAAATAAATAAAAGCGAGCAATCAGTGTGGGAATATGTATAGAAAACAAGAAAATTAATAAAAATAAACGGCGAACTGCCAATTGCGTAACGAATGCAATATCGTTAAAATATTAACAGAAACAAGGAGCGGACGTTTCTGAATTGTATAAAAGCAGGAAAATAAACGTCCCGAATATATGGTATCAGATAACAACAGCGTAAAGTAGCAGGGCTACGGAAGGGAGCTTCATATGCGTATTACATTTTTTGCAGCAAAAAGCTATGACAAGGATTCTTTTAATAAAATCAAAGATCAGTATCCGGAACTGGAACTGGAGTACTGGGAGACAGAGCTTTCTCCAAAGACAGCATCTTATGTACAGGACAGTGAAGCAATCTGCGCGTTTGTCAGCTCGGACGTGAGTGAGAAAACGATCAAGGTACTGCATGAACGTGGAGTAAAATTGATTTTAATGCGCTGTGCAGGATTCAATAATGTCGATCTGGAAGCAGCAACGAAGTATGGCATTACAGTAATGCGCGTACCTGGATATTCTCCGGAGGCAGTTGCGGAGCATGCAATGGCACTTGCAATGGCAGTTAACCGTCATCTGCATAAATCTTACATGCGCGTACGTGAAAATAATTTCAGTCTGGTCGGACTGACCGGTGTGAATTTCTATGGAAAGACGGCAGGTATTGTCGGAACCGGAAAAATCGGAGCAGCTATGGCACGGATCTGCCATGGATTTGGCATGAAGGTAATTGGATACGACATGTATCATAATCCGGATCTGGACTTTGTGGAGTACGTAGAACTGGATGAGCTTCTGGCAACGAGTGACCTGATTTCCCTGCATTGCCCGCTGATGGAAAGCACACATCATATGATCAATATTGATACAATTAACAAGATGAAAGACGGAGTGATTCTGGTAAATACCTCAAGAGGCGGGCTGGTAAAGACAGATGATCTGATCGCAGGCATCCGTGAACGTAAGTTTTTCGGTGTCGGACTTGATGTGTATGAGGAGGAGACGCAGAATGTATATGAAAATCGTGAAGACGATATTCTGATGCATTCTACAACGGCACGTCTTCTGTCATTCCCGAATGTCATTGTAACCTCTCATCAGGCATTCCTTACGCAGGAGGCACTCGGCGCAATCAGTCAGACAACGATGAATAATGCAATGGCATACCTGAACAAAGAAAAATCCGGAACAGAACTGAATTAAAATTAAAGAACGCAGGTGAAGTGAACGAGAAAATCAGCTTCGCGCAGAAGAAAATGAGAAAATCTGCTTTCGCTTCATACAGAAGAAAATAAGAAAAACAGGCAGAAGTCTGACATAACAGAAAACGTGTCGGACTTTTGCCTGCTTTTTATGCATGTATTATTTTTGCTTGAATGGGGGATCTGCCGGATATCCTCCGCGCAGCTTCTGCATTCCGCGCTGCAATGCATCTTTGGAGTTTTTCCAGTCGGCATCCTTGTTGCGGTAATCAAATTTGTCAATCAGCCAGGAAACGTCTTCTTCCAGCCTGGCCAGATTGCGCTCCATCAGGGAAAAGAGTTCCAGATAAAATTCGGATTTCTGTTTGTCATTTAGGTAACGGTCTGCATTTTCGCAGAGCAATCCGAAATGATGGAGGCAAAAGCCTTTTCCGTTCTTGATTTTTTCCTGAAACTGGCTGTCCTTTGTATACATATAGAAAAATGTTTCCATATAGCGGTCAAAGTTCTGCTGAAGGCCGCTGCAGATATAACAGGAGCAGTCCTTTTGCAGTGCCCACGAAGCAATAGAGTTTGATTCATTGGGCTGCTTTTTGATTCGATTGATCAGAGATGTCTTTCCTGGTGTGAAATGTGCAGTCTGTTGCGAGAATTCTCTGAGAAGCTTCTGATAATGTGTCTTCAGAATCAGAGAGTTGCCAAGCGTATTTCCAAAGTCGAACATTTTTTTCATATGGGTCCGGCAAAAACCGATTTTATCAGTCTGTTCCCGAATGTCGCTTTCCATATAGGAAGAGGAGCTGCCGAGTACAAAATTGATCATGTCCTGCTCCAGCTTCCGCTCAATAAAGCAGAACGGACATTCGTCATTTTCATTGACCGCATCATTGAGCGGTATCGTATAAAGTTTTTCTTTCATTGTAGATTCTCCATCTTAACAAAATAAGGTAAACAGCAAATGCGGATTGCGAATCTCCGCCAGATTTATTTTAACAGATTCCGGAAAAAAGAGAAAGCGCTATTTATAAATATGCCTTGCCACAAAACCTTTTCGGCAGTACAATAAACGTCATAGGAAGGAGGACGCCGCTATGACCTGTAATGAAGCACGCAGGCTGATTACAGCCTATGTAAAGAAGGAATTGCCGGATCGGGAGCTGGAGCAGTTTCTGTACCATATGGAACACTGCAGTGACTGCATGGATGAATTGGATACGTATTATACGGTATATCAGGCGCTTGATTTGCTGGATTATGGCGATTGCCAGGACTACGATTTTCGAAATATGCTGAAAAAGGATATCCGTGCGACGAAGAAAGGCATTTTACGCAGACGAATTGCAGGTATATTGCTTGGAGCGCTTGTATTTACGGCCGAATTCCTGCTTTCGATCAGTGTATATACCGGATATGAAATGAAACGCGGCGCACAGCAAAGCACGTTGATCGAACGTGCAATCCTTCAGATGAATTATCATGGCCGGAAATTGGTGGATTCAGAATATGAAACAGGCCTTGGAGAGGTTGAATTAAAAAAGAAAAAAACAAAAAAGGCAGCTGCAGAACAGGTGGAGGCAGAACGGGAAAAGACACCGGAAAACGGATGAAAAGAGAAAGAAAGTAGAAGAGGAGCAGACAGGAAATGGCAGAAAAGATAGTACTGATTGACGGGCACAGCATATTAAATCGTGCTTATTATGGGATTCCGGTGTTGACAAACAGTGAGGGAAAGCATACGAATGCGGTATACGGCTTTCTGAATATTTTATTTAAGGTACTGGAGGAAGAAAAGGCCGGATATGTGGCAGTTGCATTTGATCTTCATGCGCCGACGTTTCGACATAAGATGTATGAGGCATATAAAGGGACGAGAAAACCAATGCCGGAAGAATTGCGGGAACAGGTGCCGATGATGAAGGAAATGCTGACGGCAATGCAGATTCCTGTGATGTCGCTGGAGGGATATGAGGCGGATGATATTCTTGGAACCGTATCGCGCCAGATGGAGCGGGAGGGGATGGAGGTATCGATCGTATCAGGAGACAGAGACCTTCTGCAGCTTGCAACAGACAGGATTCAGATCCGGATTCCAAAGACGAAGGCAACGGGAACGGAAATTGAGGACTATTATGCAAAAGAGGTGCAGGAGCGCTACCAGGTGACACCCGTGGAATTTATTGATGTAAAGGCATTGATGGGAGATGCGAGTGATAATATTCCGGGAGTTCCCGGCATTGGTGAAAAGACAGCAACAAAGATTATCACCCGGTATGGATCAATAGAGGAAGCTTATGCGCATGTGGATGAAATAACGCCGACAAGGGCCAGAGAATCGCTGCGTGAACATTACGAACTGGCGCAAATGAGCAAAACGCTTGCAACGATCGATCTTCAGGTACCATTTACGCTCAAAAAAGAAACGGCAAAAATTGAGAATCTTTATACAAGAGATGCACTGGAACTGTGCCGGCGGCTGGAATTCAAAAATCTGCTCGGACGTTTCAAAATAGAAGAAGAGAAGGAAGAAACAGAGGAAGAATTTTCTGTGATTCACGATTTTGGTGAAGCAGAACAGCTTTTTGATTCTCTGGCAGGAAAATACATTGCAGTGCAGCTGATCCAGGAAGAAGGCAGCCTGCTTGGTGCTGCGATTTGTACACAGGAGAAAAAAGCACAGTTCATTGCATGCGGAGGTTTTTTGACCGAAGCTTATCTGGGAGAAAAGCTGTCGGAGACAGCTGTGCAGGCAGAGGAAATCGTTACGATTCAGTTAAAGGAACAGCTTTCGTATCTGAATGAAATGCAGCTTCAGAAACAGAAAAGGCTGTGGGATGCATCGATAGCGGCTTACCTGGTGAATCCTCTTAAAGGAAGCTACGAATGCGAGGATTTATCGAATGCTTATCTGAATCGGGTGATTCCGTCAAGAACGGAGCTTCTTGGAAAAAGTACGCTGACTGCTGCAAAGGAAGAAAAGCAGGAACAGTTTTTGACGTACGTCTGCCGGATGGCGGAGACTGCTTATGAGGTGTGGCCGCATCTGAAAGAACAGCTGGAAAAAATGCAGATGTCGGAGCTGTTTGAAAAGATTGAGATGCCGCTTGTATATACACTTCATCATATGGAGCAGGAAGGAATCGGTGTCCGAAGAGAAGAATTGAAAGCATACGGAGAGCAGCTGACCGGGCGGATTGCAGAGCTGGAGCAGAAGATTTATGAGGAAGCCGGTGAAACGTTTAATATTAATTCTCCAAAGCAGCTTGGTGTGATTCTTTTTGAAAAGCTGCAGCTTCCACATGGAAAAAAGACGAAGACAGGTTATTCGACAGCTGCGGATGTCTTGGAAAAGCTTGCGCAGGAATATCCGATCGTGTCGGATATTCTGGAGTACCGTCAGCTGACGAAGCTGAAATCAACGTATGCAGACGGGCTTGCCAATTACATTCAGGCGGATGGAAGGATTCACGGGAGGTTCCATCAGACGATCACAGCAACGGGCCGTTTGAGCAGTACGGAGCCAAATCTTCAGAATATTCCGATCCGTATGGAGCTTGGCCGGATGATTCGAAAGGTATTTGTACCAAAGGAGGGCTGTGTATTTCTTGATGCGGATTATTCGCAGATTGAGCTTCGTGTACTGGCACATCTTTCCGGTGATGAAATGCTGATCCGGGCATATCAGGATGCACAGGATATTCATACGATCACGGCATCCCAGGTATTCCATGTGGCGCCGGAGGAAGTGACTCCGCTGCTGCGCCGGAATGCAAAGGCGGTTAATTTTGGTATTGTTTATGGAATCAGCTCTTTTGGTCTGAGCCAGGATCTGAGTATTACGCGAAAGGAAGCAGAAGCGTACATTGCACAGTATTTTAAAACGTATCCCGGTATTAAGGAATTTCTGGATCGTACGGTAGAGGATGCAAAAAAGGACGGATATGTGACGACGATGTTTGGCAGGCGCCGGCCGATGCCGGAACTGAAATCCTCCAATTTCATGCAGCGATCATTCGGTGAGCGTGTGGCTATGAATGCACCGATTCAGGGAACGGCGGCAGATATCATTAAGATTGCGATGGTGCGCGTGGA
>CAKRPI010000080.1 GCA_934376945.1 uncultured Lachnospiraceae bacterium
CTACTTGTAGGATCATAAGGGATCCTCCCGCAAGCGGGTCCTTCCTTATGATATTTCATAACCGAGTAGCTGCTTCACAGCTTGGTTAAAAAAGGGCAGTCCTGGTGATACCTTTTTCATCACTTTGGTACATACTGCAAATCACACCCGCGAACTGTTTTCTGATCTGCCCCCAAAGTCCAGTCAGAAAACAGCAGAAGAGAAGCGGATGTGGGAAAGGGTTCTTATATGAAAAATTTAGCAATCGAAAAAGTAGTCGGAAGAGAGATCATTGATTCCAGAGGAAATCCTACGGTAGAAGCAGAAGTAACGCTCGCGGACGGTACCGTCGGCAGAGGATGCGCACCAAGCGGTGCATCCACCGGTGAATTTGAGGCACTTGAACTACGTGACAATGACAAAGCAAAATTCGGCGGAAAGGGCGTTTCCAAAGCTGTTGAAAATGTAAATACGACTATCGCCCAGGTTTTAAATGGCGTGGATGCTTCTGATATTTATGCGGTTGACGCAGCAATGCTCAAAGCAGACGGTACAAAAGACAAATCAAACCTCGGTGCAAATGCCATCCTTGCCGTATCCATTGCAAGTGCAAGAGCTGCGGCAAACGCACTTGAGCTTCCGCTGTATCGTTTCCTTGGTGGTGTCAATGCAAACCGTCTTCCCGTTCCAATGATGAACATCTTAAACGGCGGCGCACACGCTGCAAATACCGTGGATGTACAGGAATTTATGATCATGCCGGCAGGCGCGCCAAGCTTCAAAGAAGGGCTTCGCTGGTGTACTGAAGTTTTTCATTCACTGCAGGCACTCCTGAAATCCAGGGGACTCGCAACCTCCGTTGGTGACGAGGGTGGATTTGCTCCGGATCTTGGCAGCGACGAGGAAGCTATCGAAGTGATCCTTGATGCTGTAAAGAAAGCCGGATATGAACCTAGTCGCGATTTCGTTCTTGCCATGGACGCAGCTTCCAGCGAGTGGAAGGGTGAGAAGAAGGGCGAGTACATTCTGCCGAAATGCGGCAAAAAATTTACCTCTGCAGAGCTCGTTGCCCACTGGAAATCCCTCGTTGAAAAATATCCTATTTACTCCATTGAGGACGGACTGGATGAGGAAGACTGGGAAGGCTGGAAGATCCTGACCAAAGAACTTGGTGATAAGGTACAGCTCGTCGGCGATGACCTTTTTGTAACAAATACCGAGCGGCTCTCCAAGGGTATTTCTCTTGGCTGCGGCAACTCAATCCTGATCAAGTTGAATCAGATCGGATCCGTGTCTGAAACACTGGAGGCGATTAAGATGGCGCATAATGCAGGCTATACCGCTGTAACCTCGCATCGTTCCGGTGAGACCGAGGATACCACAATCGCAGACCTTGCTGTTGCATTAAACACCTGTCAGATTAAAACCGGCGCTCCAAGCCGCAGTGAACGTGTCGCAAAATACAATCAGCTGCTTCGTATCGAAGAACAGCTCGGTGCATCCGCTGTTTATCCTGGAAAAGGAGCCTTTCATATATAAAGCGGACTCATCTGCGTTCAAGATATTTGCCGGTTGACGCATATCATTTAACCAGACATTTTATCCTCCGACATAGTTTGAATATATGTCGGAGGATTTTTATTTTTTGTTTCTTTGTTCGATAGTTTACGTAATTTTATTATGTAAATTTTAATCGAATTGTTTAAACGCACTCGGACATTTTTTGATAGATTTTCCTTATAAAAGAGTGCTATAGATCTATACGACAAACACATGTTTTTCAAATAGATCTATGATTTTCCCAGTGTTTTACTGATTTTTCGCGTCATACATTATTTTATCATTTATTTTGCATTTTAGCATTATGGTCGACATAATAATTTTATGTAAATCACACTGTCAATTCTGTTTCGTTTTGATTTTCTCGTTCGTATCTGTTATAATTCCTGTTGTAATAAATCAACCAAATTTATTATTTATAGTATATTTGCTTTATTTCAAATTTCAGGCAAATCCTTACACGATACATTTTTTGCACCTGATTTTTTTGCACCCGCTGATAATGAATGACTATCAATTATTACCTATATCTATATATACTATATAAAGGAAGTTTCTTATGGATAATACATCAAACCTTACTTATCATGACCAGGTAACAATCGACAACGTCCGCAAGCTCCGTGAAGTCCTGCAGACCCTCCCGGCATTTGCCCGTGATTATTTCCGCGCCATTGAGCCAACCACCTCAGCACGTACGCGAATTTCCTATGCTTACGATATCCGGATTTTTTTCAACTTTCTTCTGACCGAAAATCCGGCATTTAAAGGAAAAACCATGTCCGATATTACTGTTGATGTCTTAGACCAGATTCAGGCAGTCGATATTGAGGAATACCAGGAATACCTCAAGGTCTACGATTCCGCTGAGGATAACCGGCTTCAGACCAACGGAGAACGCGGTCTTAAACGAAAGCTTTCTGCACTGCGAAGCTTTTATACTTATTATTATAAAAGAGAACGCATCAAGACAAATCCAACGCTGCTTGTGGATATGCCAAAGCTTCATGAGAAAGAAATCATTCGCCTTGATATTGATGAAACTGCCGAATTGCTTGATTATATCGAACATGCAGGCGATCAGCTTACCGGTCAGAAGAAACGCTATTATGAAAAAACAAGGCTTCGTGATCTGGCGATCGTCACCTTGCTTCTCGGAACCGGTATCCGAGTCTCCGAATGTGTTGGACTGGATGTTACTGACCTTGATTTCAAAAACGGGGCGATCCGTGTGCTGCGTAAAGGCGGTTCCGAAATGATGATTTATTTTGGAGATGAGGTTGAAAAAGCACTGCTTGACTATCTCGAAGAACGCGAGACCATCACTCCAATCGCCGGACACGAAAACGCTCTCTTCTATTCTACCCAGCGCAAACGCATCGGCGTCCAGGCTGTAGAAAATATGGTCAAAAAATATGCACGAGAAATCACCACAACAAAAAAGATCACACCGCACAAGCTGAGAAGCACGTACGGTACGACCCTCTACAAAGAAACCGGTGATATTTATCTTGTTGCTGACGTTCTCGGCCATAAGGATGTCAATACAACCAAAAAGCATTACGCTGCAATGGACGATGAACGGCGCAGAAAGGCTGCCTCTGCAGTGAAGCTGCGGGAACCGTAAATGAGACAATTCTGTAATCTGCTTCGCAGTTTATCAGGAGCGGTACAAGCCACTCCTGATACAGGCAAGCCTTCGCCTTCCATTTTCATTCCTCACGCACCACCGCATACTGTGCCGTATCAAAAAATCTTCCGTCCTTATGATATTTCTTTCTCGCAATTCCTTCCAGCTGCATCCGGCACTTTCCCAGCACACGGGCCGATGCATCATTCCCGGCAAAAACCTCCGCCTGCACACGATTCAGACCAATCTCATCGAACGCATAGCGCAGCACACTTTGCAGCACCTCCGTCATAATTCCACGGCACTGATACTTCGGTGACAGCATATAGCAGGTATCACAATACAGGCTGATTTCATCCACATTTCCAAGATTGATCGTCCCGATCAGCTTTCCATTTTCTTTCCACTCAATCACCCAGTGAAAATACGTGCCTGACTGATAATTTTTTACCCAGCGCTCCACCATTTTTCTGTACAGTTCCACGCTTTCTGCCGGATCAAAGGGAAAATACCGGCACACCTCCTCATATTTCCCCCAGTTCTCGTACATCTCTTCATAATCTTCCAAAACAATCCGCCTTAAGATACAACGGTTCGTTTCGATTTTTTCTGTTCCAACCATGTTTATGCTTCGGTTCATCGTTTTATTCCGTCCCTTCCGTTTATTATTTGCCGCAATCATCTTTCTCCTTTTTATCCCACGATTGTCGGGAGATTTCCATAAAGCAGAATCCGAAGCACACCCATCAGCACAAGATGTCCCACATAGAAGAAATAGAAAAACCACTTCATTCCCTTCCACTTTCCTCTTGTACCATTATAAAAATACATAAACGGCCAAACGATGATAATTCCATACTGCAGCAATCCGTATACAACATCGATCTCCAGACACCATACTGCGACATACATTGTAATATACGCCATCATACCAAGCACCTGCTTTTTCAGATTACCCCGGTTTTTGTGGATATGAAGGGTGCAAATCACCGGAAAACAAGACCAGTCGGACGGAAATGCCAGAAGACACAGTAAAACAATCAACACCGTCTTCTGCCAGTTCTGCAGTGGAAATGCCCGCTTCTCATCATCTTCCACGTACAGAGCCACTGCAGCACAAAACAGCGCCCAAATCACACTTGTCTGATTCAGCACCGAATTTCGAAATGGAATCATCGAAATTCCAAAGCAGAAATTATAGGCAAAATGTGAAGCAACTGCAAAAAAGAAAAGCCGTCCCAGATATTTTTTAAAATTTTTGGTATGAAGATATCCCTCCGAAATCATAAACCACATCACCGGCGCCGTCAGCCTTCCGAAAAAGTGAATCAAAAGAATCCACCACTCTTTGTGGCTGTAGCCCGGCCAGAGCGTCCATGCAAGATGATCGGTCGCCATCGCAACGATCGCACATAATTTCAACTGATTTCCGGACAGTCCGCTAAATTGTTTTTGACAACCTGTCTGCTCTGTCATTGTATCTCCTTTCTCTCCAACTGATCTGCTCAGAGCCCAAGGATCTTCTCTTCCAGCTCCCTGTGCGGATGCACCGGATCTGCCTGAAACACCGCAATTCCATCTGCATTTGTACTGCGGTCCGTGAAAGCCGGATAGAGAAAACCACATTCCGGTATGCCTGGCTCATAGTCCCCGTGCACCGGGGCAACCGCACAGATCAAAAATTTGTACACTTCCTCTGAGTCCCACAATTCCTCTTTATCACTCCCCTTCAGGGGCACATCATAGCTTCCGTGAAAAAAATACACGGCATACGATCCTTTTGCCCTGTAGTACTCGCCGAACAGCTCATAAATAACGTCAAGCAACGCATCGTTTTTCAGTTCACAATCCCGAAGCGCCAGAAGCAGCTGTCGGATTTTCTGTGTACCTTCTGATATAAAAGGATACTCCTTCAGTTTTTCATTCGTCTCCGCAAATGGAATCGTCTTGGCAATCGCCAGATTTGTGCCCTGCTGCGATGGTGAAAGTTTCAAAAAATGCGTGTTAAATGTCCCATCCACATATCCTTCTTCATCCAGATAAGCACCCGCGATGCGGTCAAAGCAGTTCCGTTTTACAGTCATACGCCGTGTCAGCTCCAGCATATCTTCGCGGTTGATTTGCCGTACCCTTAGTTCTCCCATCATTCTCTCCTCACGTATCTAAATATTTTTCTTAAATTTCAGGATTTTAACCAGATCAGGCAAGCCCCTTTACAATACGGCATGATTATTGTATACTTGCTTTGGCTTTTACGATACTTTGTAACTATTCTGAGCCATCGCATCTGCTCAGCATGATCAAAAAGGGAGTTTCAATCCGCTTCACAGCTTATCAGGAGTGGCTTAACCAGGTTAATTTCAGCTCTCAATAGTTACAATTATCTTACAGGAATCAATAAAATGCAAGCAATAAAAAAGGAGAGCCTGATTATGACATTTGCATATCCTGCAATTCTGCACAAAACACCACAAAATACCTACACTGCCGTTTTCCCGGATCTGGCTGACTGCCAGGCCGAGGGCGATACCTTAAATGAATGTCTGGACAACGCCTATGACGCCATGTACAACTGGCTGTACATCGAACTGACGGAATTTGAAGGACATCTTCCACCGGTTTCCCACGCGGAAGACCTCACTCTTGCCGAAGGCGATTTTGTCCGGAACATCTCCGCGATTATGCGTCTGACCGACGGATGGGACGAATAAGGTGTATTTGTCCGTATTCTGTTCTAACAGCAACAATCCCCGGATTTTTCAGAATGTATCCTGAAAACCCGGGGATTATTATTTACCTTGCTAACTCTTTTCTATTTCTGCTTTGTATACGACATGAATTCATCCCATGCTGCGTCCTGCAGCCGTTTGATTATCTCAGGTGCCTTTCCTCCTACCGGAATCTTATCTACCTCTGTAATACGGTTGCACAGTGTTCCGGAGCTTGTAATGATCAGCTCATCAGCATTCATAGCCTCTGTCACTGTAATTTCTTCCGCTCTGGTCGGAATTCCGATCTTTTCTGCATTTTTAATCAGATGCTTGATTGCAATTCCCGGAAGCACCTTGTTGTCAAACGGGTGATAAACAAGTGTACCATCAATGATAAAAGAGACATTCGAATGTGCCATTTCTGTCACACGGTCACCACGGTGGAAAATAACCTCATTGCATCCGGCCTCTTTTGCTTTCTGGTTTGCAATTACACTTGGAATCAGATTCAGCGTCTTAATATTACAGTGCAGGAAACGGGTATCCTCCAGTGTGATCGTTTTAAATTCCTTATCACGCGGTGAAAGCTCCATCGGCATCAATGTCGCCATCAAATTAGGCTTTACTACTGTATCGTCCGGAAATATGTGATTGCGAAGTGCAGTTCCTCTGGATGTCTGCCAATACAGGATTCCTTTTCCTTCATTTCCATCAAATACTTCCACCAGTTTATAGAGGATCTCCTTCAGTTCCTCTCTGGAATACTGAAATGGAATGCGCAGCAGCCTGCAGCTGTTGTAAAAGCGGTCAAAATGATCCTCCAACGCAAAAATCACTCCATTCTGAACGTAAGTGGCATCGTAACAGCCATCTCCAAAATATACTGCACGATCCAAAATCGGACACTGAATATCCTCAAGTTTTCCGATTGTTCCATTATAGTATCCTACCTGTTCCATAATTCCCAGACCCCTTTCTCTGTCAAGCGGATATTCACAATCCGCTTTGCTGCTTGCATTCGTCAGACATTTTGAAATCAAAAAGACAGTGAAGCCATTTGCGACCTCACTGTCTGTATAATCAAACCTATTTACTTTGCAATACTGTCTGACGTTCTCTGCTTTATGGAACATATTCTATCACGAAAAAACAGATTGTCAATACCAGATTTTGTTTTTCCAAACGTACAATCCTTCTGTAAAACGGGCATTCGCATTCCATACACCGCTTAGTGCTCCGCGCACTTGAAACGCGGGAATACTTATCTGTGTTCAGCTTACTGTCACATCACAGGAATACGTATCCAACAGATTTCCGTCTGCATCATAGAAGGAGATTGTCACTGCCGTCTCTCCTGCTTTCCAGAATGTTACTGCAAGACTTCCATCCTCACTGAATTCAGACTGTTCAAATGTCTCCTGTGCCTCATCAGCACTCTCAACGCAGGCATAAGTTGCATCCGTACCACTCATCACAATCTGGCCATCTACTGTATCGCCTGCCTTTACTCCATCAAGCGGAAGATTAAGGCTAAAACCGAATGGAGCAGTCTGAATCTGCCAGCTGGTACCGTCAGTTGCCTCAGAAGTTCCAACGCCGTCCTGCGTCTCAAAAGCATCCTGAGACAGAACTACGTAGTACTGCCCATCTCCTTTAAGCGGCTGATTCAGAAGAATTCTTGCCTGATATCCGGATGCCCAGTCAAGATCTGCAAGCGAACGGGCCGACATCGGCGCAAGCTTTACTCTGGATGTATCATTCATATTAACAGTATCTACTGCTGTGCCATCCGCACTGCTATATACTGTCAGTGTACCGGATCCGGCAATCAGATCCTCTCTCTGGAACTGAACCGTCAATTCATTCACACCTGCCGGAACTGCTGCATAGCCGTTTACCTCGGATGTTGCCGGTGTAAATACAAAATCATCCATCGGGATAACCTCAAGATTGCCAGCTACGATCTCATCTCCGTCTGTCTCTGTCTCATTAACCTCATCGGCCGGATCGCTTTCATCAATATCAATCACATTGCCCTCATCGGCCGGATCGCTTTCACCATTTTCTGTTTCTGCATTCTCATCCGTATATGAATCCGTAGATGTAATATCGAAATCAGAACCCGATTCTGTCTCGATTGCTCCGGATGTCTCCGGTGTCAGGGCAGATGAATCTGTAGCATCAAATGCAACACCGTCTCCAAGCGCCGCATCATCTGTATTCATCAGAATGCTGTCTGCAGAAAGCTCTGTTTCTGTCTCAATCTGCTGCGTATCATCGATTTCCACCTTCTGACCGTCTCCAGCACTCGTACTGTCTACGTTCTGCTCTACACGTTCCAGTGTTGTTTTCATATCGTCATAATCGTAATCCTGCTGGGAAATCTCATCCAGAAGGCTGTTCAGCAGGTTCCGGTCTTCCTCTGTAAGAGAAATATTTTTCTCCTCGGCTACATTGTTGATAATGACATCAATATCATTCTGTGTCACATCATTTCCCTGAATGACCTGCATCTTACTGTCGTTAACAATCTCGGTTGCCAACTGCTGACCGATGGAGCTTGCAATCGTCGTCGTCGTGATCATCTCCTGCGTTGCAATCTCCTTTTTCGTCTCATCAAGCTGGACACCGACTGCCGATTCGTATGCCATCAGAATACCGGTCAATGCACCTGTACCGGAAACCTCAAACGGAGATGCCGCAAGTACCTCGCAGTTGACAACGCCTGAAGTCGATAATGTCGTTGCGATCATATTGCTGGTCACCCAGGAAAGATTTGCTGTCTTAACCTGGATTCCACCTGAATTAGTCGGGTTGACGTATGCACAGCTATATGTCCGTGAACCGATCTGCTCAAGCGGGACATAGGAACTGAGATGATCTCGTTCATCCTGATTCGTAATCGTCAGTGTCTGAAGATTCTGTCCTGCAACACCGAAGTAACGGAGAATCGCCTGTTTCTGATCTTCAGAAAGATCCGCGCCAAGTGTAACAACTCTCTGACCATCCGCAAAAACTGTAACGGAAGGTACTGCTGCCATCGCACACAGCACACTCATAAGTACCGCCATCGTTTTTCTTTTCATATAGAATTCCTCTCTTTCTGTGACTTCTTTCAGCACACATTCAGAAATGCTCTGCCAAAAGAATGTCTGTTTGTTTACCAATTATAGCATCCACTTCAAAAGATTACAAGAAAACAAAAAGAACGTAATCCTTAATCTTTTTCAAACATACAAAACATCCGTTTGCTTTTTTTGAAATTCTGTGATATACTGAAAAAAACACTTGTACGGGAGGTATAATATGGAAGAAAGACCTATTTCCAAAAAACAGGAAGAAATTTTAAATTATATAAAAAATGAAATTCTGGAGCGAGGATTTCCCCCTGCAGTCCGAGAGATCTGTCAGGCAGTCGGATTAAAATCAACATCCTCCGTTCATTCTCATCTGGAATCACTGGAGCGCAACGGATATATCCGCCGTGACCCAACCAAACCGCGCGCGATTGAAATTCTCGATGAATCTTTCAACATGATCCGCCGCGAGATGGTAAATGTTCCAATTATTGGTACTGTTGCTGCAGGACAGCCGATTCTCGCAGAGCAGAACATTGAGGGTTATTTTCCAATCCCAACAGAATATATGCCGAACAAGCAGTCTTTTATGCTTAAGGTAAAGGGTCAGAGTATGATCAATGCCGGTATCCTTGACGGTGACAAAGTCCTTGTCAAGCAGCAGGCTACTGCAGAGAACGGCGATATTGTAGTTGCACTTGTAGATGATTCCGCTACAGTTAAAACATACTATAAAGAAAATGGACACTATCGTCTCCAGCCGGAAAATGATTCCATGGATCCAATTATTGTCGATGAGTGCGAGATTCTCGGAAAAGTATTCGGTGTGTTCCGAATCTTCCAGTAGCTTTCAAAAATGCAGAGGAATTCTCGCTTTGAGCTTTCTATCATATCCTGTTTCTTGTAAGCAAAAGAAAAGAAGCGCCAAAACCGCATTTTCAACGGTTCCGGCGCTTCTTTTCGGTTGTTTTTCAGGCTTCTGTTCCGAAACGTTTCGGAAGTCCTTCAAGCAGCTCTTTTGGCATTGCAAGATGGAATCCGGCCGGATTTAAGAGAAATCCCTTGGAATCCTTGATCAAAAGCTTTGAAAGATTTGCAAACGGCATTGCAAGTGCTTTAAATTTATTATCACGATTAAATTTCGCAAGCTCGTTCGGGTCCGTAAACAACGGCTGAAGCACATCGCCATTCTTATTCTTCAAAATCGGAAGGCGATACTTCTTTTCTTTCAGCTTTTCGATATCCGTTTCCGGTCCCTCCAGAAGCTCAATCGGGATAATGTAGCGTGCCTTGAAAAGATTTGCTGCAAGCTCCTCTTCAAGATCTGCAACCTGCTTTTCCTCATTCGGGATCGGTCGTGCAGCTTCCTGCATAAAATACAGTCCGGTCAGCTGCAGCTCCGGATTCATGATCGGCTGCTGCTCTTTCGGAAGCTTGGAGAAATCCGGAC
>CAKRPI010000081.1 GCA_934376945.1 uncultured Lachnospiraceae bacterium
CACTGTCCAATCCTGCCATGGAACGAATGACACAGTCAAAGGAAAAATCAACACCCGCTTCTACCAGCTGCGTACTCACACATATCACAGGGCACCCCTGCTCATCAAGTTTCTCACGAATTTTTCCAAGGACATCTTTTCTGTGCTCCGCACACATCCAGGTGCTTAAATGCCATACGCTTTTCCCATACTCTTCTTTTAACACCTTATATAATTTTGCCGCACATGATCTCGTATTGACGATAATCAAAATTCGTTTATACTTTTCATATTGTTCGTCCACAAATTCTTTTAAATCCCCGATGGCCATCCCACCTTTTACAAGATTCGTCCGATCGATAATTCTGGTTCGTTCAAAATATTTACTGTACTCTTCCAGATTCGGAATCATCTCCCTGCATGGCAGCAGACAATTCTGCTGCAGCGGAACTAAAGAAGGCTGTGTCGCTGAACATAAAACCACTGTCGTTTTTCCAAAAGCTGACAGGAAATTCATTGCCAGTGAGAAAAGTTCTGTGCATCGCAGCGGAATAGCCTGTACTTCATCAACAATCAGCACGCTGTCACATAATGCATACATTCTTCTGACATCTCTTTTGTTTCCTGAAAACAATGCATTCAGAAGCTGCACTGCCGTTGTCACGATAATCGGACTGTCCCAGTTTTCTGTAAGCCGCTGATGATCTGCATTTTCTTTTTCATCTTCAATTACCACATTGCAATGATGTTCCAGTACCACCCCTGCATTTCCTACCGCTTCCCGAATCACCTCCGCATTCTGCTCAAGAATAGAATTGTATGGTGCAACATAAATAATATGTCTTTTTCCATATTTCTTCGCATGATCCAGAGCAAAGCGCAGACTGCTGAGTGTCTTTCCCGCTCCAGTCGGTACAGTCAGACGATATAGGGAACATTCTGATTCTGCCGCTTCTTTGCACTGATCTGATATTTCCTGACGATACCGATTTAAACTGCTTTGTGCCTCTTTTGCTCTTCTAAACCCAGCAAGCTTTTCTTCCAGGTTTTCACTGCACTCCTTCCAGATTTTCGCCGTTGCCTCTGCAGATATCCTGTGCGGAAGCGGCTCTTTTTTCGCATTGCTTGCCGTGTCACTCCAGTCGCTGTCAATCAGCAGAGACTGGAGCACTCTTTCATACATTCCCAAATAATAATTTTTGCTTCCATATCTTAATTTCTGGTCTTTGGTGATAACAGTTCCAATTCTACCCACTATTTTTTGTACTTCTTGTTCCGACTCCAGGAATAATTTCTCCAACTGCCACTCACTAATTTCTTCAAGGCATCTCTGCATTGTATTTTCATAATCAATCTCTTTCTTATCCCGAACTTCCTGTAAAGCTTCTCCTTCCATCGGTGAAACCACATCAAGCAGACCATGATGGGAATACACAGCTATACTGATTAACTTTGCCATTAGCATATCTATGAATTTTGACTTTGACTCTGCCTTTGTTTTTCCTTGCAGATACCGTAAGACATACCTCCCCCCCGCCGTTGTATGATCTACTGATCTTTTTGCTGCTACATCTCCATTTTCAACAATATCTTCCATATAATCCTGAAAGTCCTTCCGATATTTCCCAATATCGTGCACCTTTCCTGTCAATTCAGAAGTCTTTTCCAGTTCCGGAAACGGACAGTTTTCTTTGCAAAGAAGTGCCACGTTATTTAAATGCTCTGATAAGAACTGTATTTCTCTGGTATCCGGATTTACGTGAGCAATGTATTTCTTTTTTCCCGCTTCTTCCATCAAGCGTATACATTCCTTCCTTGTTTTTTATCGCTTTTTCGTTACTATTTATTCTGTTTTTAACATACTCCAATTGCATTTTAATGTCAATATACTTTTATAAAATAAAAAATATAAAGTTGTTTTTCATATTATAGATTTCCTATTTTATACAATCTCCATTACTTGAAATTCCCTTTTTCCTGTGGTATTCTAAACGTCGTCAGCGGAAAGAAGATTTATTCCGTTCTTCCTTCTTCTGCGGATTGAAACATATTTTTTATGTTATAACTTCAAAAGTGGGAGCGCCACGCCATAGACTCACCTCTACGACGCAGCGCTCCCGCTCTTTTTCTATCTTTTCTCTTTTCTTTTGCTCTTCTTCTATCTTCTCTTTTCTCTTTTCTTTTCCGTATTATTCTTTATACCGTTTTCCGTTTTTTTGTTCTCTATTCCAAGCCAGTTTTCTGCTCCTCCCCTGCGATCCGCTTCTCAATCTCCTCCTTCACAAGTCCCTCACCGATCACGATCAGTACTTCCTGACCTTCTTTGATCGGATGGATTTCGGTGGTCTGGCGAGTGGCATTCAGTTCGATCCAGGTGCCGTCCTCCAGCTTCTGAAAGCCTTTGATGCGAAATACACTGCCGCACGCCGGACTGTCCATGATATCCTTTACTGCCGCATGCAGCTGCTCCTTTGTGAGGTGACGATTCATAAAAAACAGGGAATCGAAATCGCCGTTATCATCAACATCCTGCTTGACATAGCTGGCCGGGTCATAGCCGCAGGTGGAAATGCGTGCAAAATCTGCATCGGTAAAGTCGTTCCAGTCCTTACATAAAACATGGGATTCATCGATCTGCCGTCTGCATTTCACCTGTGCCAGTGCACGGTTCAGGTGCGCAGCCGTATCTGTGATCTGCTCAGGCGTTGCTTCCTGACTGTGGCTTAATACGATCAGGCCGGCATTCGCTGCTTCTGAGGCAAGGACGTAATCAGCCTGCATCGACAAATTTGATTCCAGCTTTGCATCGACAATCGTGATTACGTTTCCAATTTCATACCACCGGTCGAGCGGCTCTTCGTGCAGAGTGTCAAAAAATTCGTCCATGTCGAAGATGCCGGACGGTTCGATCAAGACACGGTCATAACCGCACATCCCCATAGAGATCAATTTTGTCTTGAAACGCCTTCTATGACAGTCACGATCACAGCCGCCCGATACCATTTCCAGCTCGCAGTTATCGCCGCGTAGATCTGAGAGCAGCATCATATCGACGTTTATTGCGCCATAATCATTTTCAAGGATGCCGATGTTCTGTCCCTGCTTCATCAGATACGTGGCGTATTTTCGAATGAACGTCGTTTTTCCGGAACCTAAAAAACCGGTGATGAGATCTATTTTTACCATATCTATATCTATGTTGCTCCTTTCCTCTCGGTCTGATGTACCGCTAATCATTTATTCTATTCTTTTAAGATCATTCCCTTAATTCAGTGGCTTACAGAAAGCATTTTTACAAACACGCTCCAGACTCACATCCGAAGCTTTTTCCGAAATTCCCGCAGCGTATCCTTCTTACGGAAAATAAAGAGTGCTGCCAGCATCAGAATACTGACTCCTGAACAGACCACAGACGGCTTCGTGTAATGTATCAGATGCATTCCCAAAAGAAGAAGCGGAATACAGCCTGCACCGGCTGACTGTACGAGATAAAACAGATACTCCTCCCTTTCCAGCCGGTTTACTTTCGCAATCACGGCCATGGAACACTGGACCGCAAGCGCACCGAATGGCAGGACGAAATCGATCGACCAGCCTCTCCAGCCGGTGAAATGATCCCAAAGAACCGCCAGAATGGTCACCAGCAGAAGCTGCCACATCTCATTTTTAAGAATGTTGCGCCGCTTCGTATAGGCTACCGTGACAATCGCCCAGGTACACAGACAGCCTGCCGCTGCAAACCAGGACCAGTTCAGGGTTCCAAGCGTCATATAATTGATCATACCGCAGATAACTGCAACAGCCAGACATAAAAATGTAAAAATCTGAATGGTTTTCTTTCCTTCTGTCTTCTGGGCCTCCCCACAGCCCGGAAATCTGCTTTCTGTTTCCCTGCAGGGAATCCCGTCCTGGTTTATCCTGTTCCGGAAGCTGCGCGGAATGCTGTCATCCGGCAGCTTTGAGGTAAAACCAAGCACCATTTTATCTCCAAAAGAACAGGAACACAGCTGAAGCGTATTGGTACTTGCAAAAAATCCAAATTGTTCGATGTAATCCTGATACTGCTCCGGAAACCGGACAATACCGATATTAGAATAGACTGCTGTAATACAGCGGCTGCCGAGATTCGCACCAAGCATCAGAAATCCCTTTTTCAGTTCCAGCGGAACTGCACGCAGCACTGGATTTTTTTCCAGGCGTACGTACCCGTTCATCCGCATTGCCATACGTTCCTTGACCAGTTCCTTTTCAAACTGCCCTTTGACATCCTGCAAAACCTCTTCAAACGTCGTGTCATCCCGAAACGTATGACCGGCTTCAATCCAGCCAAAGAAATTTGTCATCGACTGTGAGGGGAAAAAATTACGCAGATTAACAGGAATCATCAGTGCGATCGGACGGTTTTTCCGGCTTTTGGGCACCTGATCAGCAATTGCACAGAGCATGACAGCCGTTACATAGATGGTAATCGATACACCGCGTGCCTTTGCTTTTTTGTGCAGCTCTCCGACCGGTATCTCAAGTTCTGTGATACGCATATCCTCATGCAGCAGTCTTTCCCCTTTCAGCCGCACTGCATCCGGCTTTTTTTCTTTATCCCTGGGCGCCCTGGAAGAATAATACTGCGAAAAGCTGTCTTCCTCCTGTACACCTCTTGTCATTTCCTTTGTCGTATCGATCCGCGGCAGATCTGCCAACGGATGACACAGCATGAGATAATTCTGCACCAGTTCCTGCAGAAAATGCATGGCTCCTGTACCATCTGTCAGCGCATGGAACACCTCAAAATTAATACGCTTTTGATAATAGGTCACTTCGAACAGCAGCGATTTTTTATCTGGAATATAAAGTCTGCTGCACGGCGGCTTTGTCTCTTCGCGTACCAGCGGCCGTATTTCTCTGTGTTCCAGATAAAACCAGAACAATCCTTTCCGCAGCACCGCCTGAAACAGCGGATACGTCTTCATCGTAGCGTCAAGTGCTGCCTGAAGCACAGATGCATCCACCATTTCTTTCAGTTCACAGTAAAATCGGAATACTCGCGTATCATCTTTCCCCGTTACCAACGGAAAAGCAAGGGCCGCATTATCCAATTTTCTCCATTTTGTATAATTTGTTTCCATAAATAATTAGCTTCTTTCTGTTTCTACTCCTTAATGCTACTTCTTAATGAAGGGTCTGTCCCTCCATTTTTGTTTTCCGGTCAAAGCAGGCACCACAGGCCGCCGCTTCATCCGGTCCGGCATTTTGTTGCTTCAGGAACTGATTAATATACGTAAAGCTCTCCTGCACATGCCAGAACCTGATTCCAAGTGCAAAAAAACCGTGAAATGCACCGGCGATCCGATGCTGCCGAACCTCATTGCCGGCTTCCTTCAGCCTTTTTGCATATTCCTCCCCCTCATCACGCAGAGGATCCAGTTCTGCTGTCAGAATAAGCGTTCGTGGCAGATTCCGGTAATCCTTCTCCATCAGGGGCGCAAAATACGGGTTCTGCCGATCTTCCGGACAGCTCTCATACAGCGTTACATAATCTTCCATTTTGACTGCCGTCAGAAGATAATCGGTACCATTTTCCTTTACTGACGGATACGGAGATTCTTCCGTATAACAGCTGTTCAGGGCCGGATAAATCAGGATCTGACGCGTTACATTAAAATCTCCGGTATCCCTTGCCTTCAGACATACGGCAGCAGCCAGGTTTCCCCCTGCGCTGTCCCCGATGATCGTAATCTCATTCGGATCCGTATGCAGGATCGCCTGATTCGTATACAGCTCCTTCGCCGCCGCATAGCAATCTTCAAATGCCGTAGGAAAACGATGCTCCGGCGCCAGACGATATTCTACAGATACTACAATTCTTCCGGTGGACTGTGCCATGCGTGCACAGACCCGATTATACGTATCCACACTTTCCGTCACCCAGCCGCCACCATGAAAAAACAGCAGAACCGGAAGGGAAACGTGTCCTTCTTTTTCCTGCTCCATTATCTCCTCACTTGGAAAATACATTCGAACCGGCACTTCATAGTCACCATTACAGATCTTCGTATCCAGCTTTCGGATAAAAATCCGCAAAGCGTCCAGCTTTTTCAGATCAGCGATCCTCCGCGATGCTTCCACATCAATATTCCCGTAAGATAATGCATGCAAAATAGCGCGCATTGTTTTTGATATCATATTTTCTCCTGCTTTCTCTCTGTCTACAGTGCCTCTTCCATGCATTGTACCTCGATTGTACTACAGACGACTGCCTTTGTAAATGTATGCACTTTTTACTGGGAAAATTTTCACATAATATTTCCTTTTTTCCTCTTGACTTTTATATTCTACAATTGTAGAATATGCGCATCTACTACATATGTAGCAGATTATATTACACCATACACCCACATTGCAGACTGCTGCTGTATACGTCTACTATAGGCATCTACTGTATGTTTCTACTAAAGCATCTACTGTATGTTTCTACTAAAGCATCTACTGTATGCTTCTACTATAGGCATCTGCTGTATGCTTCTACTGTATGCTTCTACTGTATGCTTCTACTGTATGCTTCTACTGTATGCTTCTACTGTATGCTTCTGCAATGAATGAATGCGGACCTGAAACTCCGCTTCCCTTTGAAAGGAGATTATTACTTATGAAGAAAAGAAACCTGTTTCTCACTGCTTTAGCTCTTATGACTGCTTTTTCCTGGTCAGTTCCCTCCTTTGCAAAAGAATTCACTACCGCAGATTCTGTGCTGACAATCGACACACCAAATGACGGATGGGCGCAGATCAAAGACGATACGACGCTCGCAACACTGACGAACGGAAGTGATTCCATTACCCTGCAGCATTTTTGCAACGGCGAAAAGCTGCCTGATATCACCGTTGCCGACGATACGTACGAAAAGGTCTGCCAGAATATCATTTCCACGCGCAATGAAGTCTTCCTGATCACCGGACTTGCTGCCGATGAAAAGGATTTTGACGACATCCAAAAGGCTGTCCAGAGCACAGAAATCAATATTTACGACACAAAAAAAGCGGTAACACCGTCTGATACATCTGACAATAATGATGTTCCTTCTTCCGATGGCAAGAACATCGTCTCCAATGACGCACCCTCCGGCAACGACTCTGAGCCGGAAACAAACACTGCTCCGGCCCCCGATTCTTTCATCGATGAAAGCATTTCCTTTACCGGCTGGATCGCTGGTGCAAATGTAAATGTACGCAGCGATGCTTCAATGGATGCTGCTATTATTTCCACCATTCCTTACGGAGATCCGGTTACTGTTACAGGGGCGGTCAGCACAGACAGCAGCTGGTATCGCGTCGATCTCAATGGCACTGTCGGATTCATTTCAGCACAGTACGTTACAAAGGACGCTCCGACTGCAGAAAAAAACGGCCTTACCCTGACCGATGAGCAGCTCACTCTCTATACTCCTGATTACACAGGGGCCACCTATATTAACAAAGCAACAGACGGAAACTGGTATGACGGCACCGGAAGACAGTACATCCTCAATTCCGGCGATTCCTGGACCAGACTGTGTGACGGCAGTGCATGGACCGACATTCCGCAGGCAAAGCCGCAGGATAATGCCTCACAGACTGTCAACGTAACCGATTCAGACGGTCTGAATGAAATGACACTGTATCAGGATGCGGATTCCGGTCAGTGGCACAACAGCGCATGGGGCGTTTACACAGATAACGGCGACAATACATTTACCGGTCCGGACGGAGCCGTATGGACCGTTGAATCATGATTCGCCTTCTTCTTGACACCTCCTGCCGCCGGGCGTAGTATACGGACAGGAGGTGAACCCATGAAAAATAAAATCAGCCGTCTGCCCGACTCGGAACTGGATATCATGCTGGTGCTCTGGCATCATACACCGCCTATGAGCAGACTGGAAATTGAAACGGTAATCAATGAAAAAAAAGCACTTGCTCCCACAACAATCCTTTCTCTGCTCTCGCGTCTCGAAAAAAAACAGTTCGTTTCTGTCGCAAAGGAAGGCAAAACAAATTATTACACACCTTTGATTTCGCAGGAAGAATATCAGAACTGCGAGAGCAAAAATGTACTGGAGCGAGTCTTCGGCAACTCATTAAAAAACTTCGTTACCTCTCTTTACCGGGGCAAAGAGCTGACGGAACAGGATGTAGCGGAGCTCTATGATTACATTCAGGAGCTGTACGAAAAAACGGATCCTCAAAAAAATGATCTTGAAAAAACAACCAGAAAATAAACCGGAGGAATCGGAATGACAGGCTTTACCTTTCACATCGTAAAACTCAATACGATCGCTGCGCTGATCATCTGCGCCACATGTGTCGTTTCACGGCTGACCCGAAAAAAATATACCTGTAAATGGAAATATTACATCTGGCTTCTGACTGCGCTTACCCTGCTGTTCCCGGTCAACCTGTCTTCTTTTTCCAGAATTCAGCTGCAGATTGCGCAGCCGACGCAGCAAATGGTGATGCGGCAGACCTCCGAAAATGGCACGGCTGCAGCTTCCCGCTCCGGTAATACAGCTGCTTCACCTATAAAAGCAACCACCGATCTCAGACCAGATAATGCCGCAGCATCTGCTGCTTCTGCATCAGCGCCGCTCATACTTTCGCTACACCCGACACACTTTTCCCTATACGGCTTTCTGCAGCTTTTTTCCTGCATCTGGCTGACTGGTTTTGTCCTGCTCGCAGCTTTTCGGATCCTCAAATACCGGTTTTCTCTGTGGTCTTTACGCCGCTGGAGTTCTTCGGTTCAGAATTCGGACGTAGTCCATCTCTATCGCAGCATCTGCCGCCGGGAGCATATCTTAGCCCCGCCAAGGCTTATGGAAAACCGTAATCTTTCCACGCCGGTACTTGCCGGACTTTTCCATCCGGCTCTTTATCTGACCGAAGCCCCCTACGACCGTGAAGAGCTTTCATTTATTCTGCGTCATGAGCTGACACACTATAAGCGGAGGGATCTGTGGTTCAAGCTGCTTCTGCTCGCCGTTTCCACCATTTACTGGTTCAATCCGGCCCTGTATCTGATGCGCAGTGAGGCAGAAAAGGACATCGAAAATCTGTGTGATGGTCGTGTGCTTCAGTCCTCTCCTGCACAGTCCCGGCTTCATTACAGCCGCCTGCTCCTAAAAACAGCTGCTCTTCAGAATCACATTCCGTATCTCTCAGCCAGCTTAAACGACAGCAAACTGATTTTCAAGGAACGGATCCACTATCTCACAGAGCTGGCAAGCCTGCGGCGCGGAACACCTCTTTGTCTCATATTCTGCGCCTGTTTGCTGACTTGCAATCTTGCCCTTGGCAGCGCCGTCCTTCCGTCACAGGCACAGGCTTCTGCTGATCTGAACGCAGATTCCGGTGCTGCATCCGAAGCTTCTGCCTCTGTTTTAAAGGAAATTGATGCACGTGCCAGTGTAAATGCAGCCAAAAGCCCGGAGAGCTCCAATGCTTCCACAGCACACGCAGATCAGGTAAATGGCAATGGGGTCCTGAAGGGCTCCTCTTCTGACCTTTACAGTACTCCGTCTTCTTCCGATACAAGAGGTTCGGACGCTGCTTCCCGGGATGATAATGCCGCACCTGCTCTCGCCCAGTCACCGGATACCACCGGGATTTCAGACAGCATAACAAACGGAAATTCTGATAACCCGAATCCCGATAACCTGGATTCCGATAACCCGAATCCTAATAACCTGAATCCCGATAATCCGAACCCCGATACCCAGGATCCTGATCCTGATCATTCGAATCCCGCACCGGATAATCCTGGTTCAGACATCGCTCCCGACACTCCTGTCCCAGGCAGCAATTCCACGCTCCCGTCCCTGACAGATCCTCATATCACTCTGTATGCGCTTCAGGACATCGGCGCCAACTACGTCTGGCAATCCTCTGACGGAATCTGGTATGACGGTGACTACCGGATCTATATTCCAAACGGTGACGGTACCTTTACAAAAGCGGATGATCAAAGTCAGTGGACATCTGAAGCTCCTCCGTCTCCTGCGGATCATGCCTCAGCTTCTGTCTCTCTTGTCTCGGAGGACGGGCTGAATGTGAACCAGCTTTACTACGACAGTGACACCGGTATCTGGCAGAATATCGCAGGCGGCATCTACACTTCCAATGGTGACGGTACGTTCACTGGACCAAACGGAGATCTCTGGATTGTGACCTCCTGATGCGCGATCCTGACAAAATTATCTGCGCCTGGGAAACATTCTGTTTAATTTTTAACAAAATGGAAAATTTCACTGTTTTTTTATTGATTTTATCGACTAATCATGTATAATATAGGCTGGAAGT
>CAKRPI010000082.1 GCA_934376945.1 uncultured Lachnospiraceae bacterium
CGGACAGAATGGAATAAGCCCGTAACCGGGCAGAAAAACCGCGGGGCACGCGGGGATAGCCTGTGAAACCTGGCTCCTGGAGCTATTGAACAGGAAGCCCCCACTTCAAAATCGGAGATTTAAGTGGTGGGAGCATGTCACTGCTCTTGGATATACACCGGAAGACCTGACCAACAATCTTCATTCTTATTTACTTCCGGAGAGTGACAGTGTGATCTGGAGACTGAATTACAAGCAGATGGGACTTGGCGGAGATAACTCCTGGGGTGCAAGACCGCTTGATAAATATCAGATTCCGGCAAACCAGACTTACAAGTATACCTTTACATTGAAACCGATTTCTACAAGTGATGTAGATGCATCTATGGCAGAATCAAAGGTAGTATTACCGTAAGTACTTTCTGACGAAGGTGATATTACTGCAAGTGCTTTCTGGTAAAGGAAGTATTACTGCAAGTGCTTTCTGGTAAAGGAAGTATTACCGCAAGTACTTCCTGGCAAAGGCAGCATTACTGTAAGCGCTTTCTGACAGAGGAAATGTCACTGTGAAGTGACATGGCGACAGTAATAGAGAAGGACCAGGGCTCTTATGAGCCCCGGTCCTTCTCTTTGTGGTACTATGAAGCGTTAATTATGAAGCGTTAATTTATGAAACGTTATGAAATGCTAATTATGAAGCGTTAATTATGAAGTATTAATTATGAAGTATTAATTCATTAATAGAGATAGTTTTTATTGACATATCCATTCCGGTCAAGCTTTGGTGAGTACACATACCAGTAGGTAGAGCCGCTGGAATCGATGACAGTTACCGTATCTCCGGTATAAAGCTTTCCGATCTCATTGGAAGCATCGTAGGCGGTATCATTTCTGAGTGCCAGATAACCGGAGCTTACACGGACTGTTTTAGTCGTGACCGGAGCCGGAGAGGAAGTCTCTGTGACGAGGTAATTGCGGTTTACATAACCGTTTTTGTCATACTTCGGGGAATATACGTACCAGTAAGTGGAATCACTGGTATCGAGCAGCTGTACGGTATCGCCGGTATAGAGCTTTCCGATTTCGTTGGAGGAATCAAAGGCCATGGAGCTACGCAGAGCCAGATAGCCGGACGTAACACTGACAATGCGGGTTTCTTTTGTCTCGTAAGATGAGCCGCTGTAAAGATAGTTCCTGTTTACATAACCGTATTTTCCGAGCTTTGAGGAGTACACATACCAATAAGTTGGGTCGCTGGAATCACTGACTTCCACAGTATCACCGGTATAAAGTCTGCCGATCTCATTGGAAGCGTCAAAGGCTTTTGAGCTGCGAAGTGCAAGGTAACCGCTGCTGACATTTACAGTCCAGGAAGAGTCAGGAATAAGCGGTGCACCGGTGGAGGCATAAAGATAATTCTTGTTTACGTAGCCATACTGCCCAAGCTTTGGCGAATACACGTACCAATAAGTAGAGTCGCTGGTATCCTGCACCTGAACGGTGTCACCGTTGTAAAGCTTTCCGATTTCATTGGAAGCATCGAAGGCTTTTGCGCTTCGAAGCGCGAGATAACCGCTGGAGACGCTTACCGTATAAGAGGAAGAATAAATCGGAGCAGAGGTGGTTACGGGAGTCAGATAATCTTTGTTGACGTATCCGTATTTGTCATGCTTTGGTGAATAGACGAACCAATAGGTGCTTGTGGTCATATCACACAATTCCACGGTATCATTGGTGTAAAGCTTTCCGATTTCATTGGAAGCGCTGTAGGCCGTGTCATTTCGAAGCGCGAGATAACCGCTGCTCACCACAACGCGGTAAGTTGTACTGGCTGCCTTGCCGGAAAGTGTGACAGATGGGAATACAAATGTCAGGATAAGAGCAAGCAGAGCCAGCCATGTCAGTTTTTTAGTTTTCATATAAAATCCCCCTTTCGTTCCGGATATTCGCCGGAAGCATCGTTGCAAATTTACAGCTGCGTGATGAAGCATTGCCGTGTTACATATATAAATTGCATATATATAATAGGAAGCAATTGTGTTAATAACTCTGTTTGTGCTCCGATTGGAGTTCATATAATCCTGCAAGCGGCGAAGCAGATTGCGGATATCCGCTCGGCTCGAACCAGTCAAGTCCTCTGGATTGCGCAGAGCAGGAAACAGTGGCTTAGTGGTAAAGATCGTAAATCTGTCTGCTCAGCGATGCAATCGTACTCTGAGCAGCGCCACAGTCACCGAGATGCTCTGACATAAAGACAATGATAAGATCGTTATCGGTGTCGTAAAGAATCGCTGCATCATTTTCCACATCATCGAGCTCGCCGGTCTTATTTGCGGTATACACACCGTCTGGAAGCTGTGCCGGAATTTTGTGTTTTCTTGTCTGAGCACAGAGCAGGGCGAACATATCAGAGGCATTTTCCTGAGCGGCCCAAGCGGCGGTAGCCTGAGCAGTCTGGGCGGCAGTCGTACTTGCCTGGGAGTCGGTATCCGTTTCAGTGAGCACCTCTGTCAGTTCTGTTTCCGGGTCAGCAGCCGTTTCGTCAGCAGTTTCGGACTGTGCAGGTGACTCATCGGCAGTTTCGGACTGTGCCGCCGGTTCCTCGGTAGTTTTAGGCTCTGCAGTTGGCCTATCTGCAGTTTCGGACTCGGCAGAACGCTTTTTTTGATACCCGTTCTGGTATACCATTTTCAGAAAAGCACCGCAATTGGAAACGGATGTATAATTATCTCCGAATTCATTGCTGTGCAGAAGCAGCCGTCCCATGCTGGTTGTCGTGTAACCGTGTGCAAGGCAATAATTGTTAACGATCTGCATACCGGCCTGAGCGTCACCGAAGCCAAGGCAGGTCGTCAGCTCATTTGCCGCATCGTTGTCACTTACGGTGATCATGGTATAGAGATCAGCGTCAATGATATCTTTTCCGTACTGCTCGGCGAGTGCATCGTAATTTTCATAAACGGCACCCATAATATACAGCTTGATCAGACTTGCCGCCTGCATCCGGTGATCATTGATGGTTCCTTCTGCGCCTGTTGCAAGATCACAGACATATACACTCCAGTCACCGTTTGAAACCGGGAGCAGTGTCTGAATCTGGGCAAGCACGGAAGAAAGCTTTTCGTCCGTAAAAGAAGATTCGGACTGCGTGGCAATATCTGTATTCTGCCCATCGCCGGCAAGAGCGCTCTCTGCATTCTGCCCGTCGCCGGCAAGAGAGTCCTCTGCATTCTGCTCGTCGCCAACGAGTGCGTCCTCTGTGGTCTTACCGTATCCGGCAAGCGTATCGCTGTTAGAAGAGACGTTCTGGCGCTCATCGACGGTTTCCGCATTCTGGTGATTTCCTACAGTGCCACCGCCTGCAGAGGTTTCGCTTTGTCCGTCCCGCTGCATTTCCTCAATGGATTCGATATCAAGCTCCTGAGCGGATGCAGTCAGGCTGTTAAATGGAATGACGGAAAATTTGCCGATAGCTGGAGCTGTGCCGGTCAGAATCGAACCGGCGAGCAATAGAAGCGCGCCCGTGCGGCAGCGCTTTCTTTTGCTTTTTAAAAAAAGTGACATACAAATACCTCCTTACGCTTTGATCATGCTCTGATATGTGATCCTGCAAGTAGCAAAGCGGATTGAGAAGATCCGATTTGATTACCGCGTATAACCGAATGACTGGTGAAACGAAAAATTAGTCTATCTGTTTCTTATATTATAGGAAAAGAGCGGATTAAAAGCAAGAAAAGAAAGTGTTTCATCGGGAAAATATTAGTTAAGATTTTTCAAATATACACGAAAGAGCTTCGGATATGTGGGCTTGGCTGTGACAGCAACAAAAGAGTTGTTTTAACGGTAAATCGTCTGCCTGGATTGGTTGACAATGGAACCGTGGTATGATAAAGTTGTCTTCATGGTGTTAGCGAAAACTAACAAAAGATATTTCGAACTAATCAGAAAAGGGGACAGAGGAAAAACATGGTGAAGAGAAAAAAGTGTACGGTAAAGCTGCTGAGCATGGCAGTTGCAGCTAATCTGATCTTTTCGTCGTTTGCGATGCCGGTGGTTTTGGCAGACACGGAAATGGTCAAAATGGAATCAGTGAGTGAAGTGGGTGCTCCAAATGCAGAGCCGGAGACGGAACCGGTTACAAATCCGGATACGGAGCAGATGACGGAGGCAGCTGCAGAACCGACGACGGAACCGGTTACAAATCCGGATACGGAGCAGATGACGGAGGCAGCTGCAGAACCGGCGACGGAACCGGTTACAAATCCGGATACGGAGCAGATGACGGAGGCAGCTGCAGAACCGGCGACGGAATCGGTTACAAATCCGGATACGGAGCAGATGACGGAGACAGCTGCAGAACCAGCGACGGAATCGGTTACAAATCCGGATACGGAGGCAGCTGCAGAACCAGCGACGGAACCGGTTACAAATTCGGATACAGAGCAGATGACGGAGACAGCTGCAGAACCGGTCACGGAGGAAGTCACTGAATCACCGGTCATTTTTAAGACCCGACAGTCCGCAAGCCCGGTCCGCAGCGTGGCACCGGTACAGATTACCGTAAGTGATACGGCTGTTACACCGGATACGACTTCTCTTAAGGTGAAGCTTTCGAATGTTCCATCCTCCGGAATTCTTCGTGTAGTCCAGCTGGATGCAGGGGAAACGTACGAGAAAAGTAAGCTGAACAGCTACACCAGCCTTCATTTTTCTGTTGTTGCAACACTGAGGGCAGGAGAAAATACGCTTGCTCTTACGTCAAAGCCGACAGTGGGCAAACAGCTGCTCGTTGTTTTGCGGGATTCCGGAGGATCGGACATTGTGGACTACACCTCGGTGCCGGTCACTGTAACCGCAAAGGAAGCAGAAACAGAGCCGGATACCGAGTCGGAACAGAAGACGCCGGAGCAGATCCTTGCAAACACGAGCGTGGCGCTGCTTAAAGACGGACAGAACCGCGCGGAAAATTTTTCACAGGAAGAGACTTCGGCTGAGGTAAGTGTCAGGCTGGATGATTCCGTAAAACAGTGCTGGCTGAAAATCTATGGGTATGCGGGAAATACTTCGTTTGACCCGGATTCCAATTTCAATAAGGTGTTGTGGTCAGGTGTGGTAACGGATGGATATACGGCTGTATTACCGTTTAACGAATCGCTTCTGCCGCTTCCGGTGGGGTACAAGATTATCGCGTGCCTGAATGTGCCGGTTGGCGAGGATTTCTATCGCTCATCCGTTTCGCAGTCTTTTGAGGTTGTTGATGAAAACGGTGAGGGATTTACAGATTATGAGTATCCAAATGCGAGCATTGATGAAAAAGAACTACAGGAGGGTGCGACTACCCTTCACATTTCACTGAAGGGTGATGAACGCTTATTTCAGGCGGCCAGAGAAGGAAAGACAGAGATCAATGTGAGTGTTGCGCAATATCCGGAGGGTGATGCCTTTGATTTTGAGAGCAGCAGCCAGATTTCGCTTCTGCGGTTCAGTTCCTTTACGGAAGCCGTTTCCGGAATGGAGATTTCATTTCCGGATACGCCGCTTAAGGCAGGCTACCGGGTGCGTGCAGTCACTTTCTGGGACCAGAATGCAGATATTTATCTGCCAAAGGGAAATGATTATGAAGCAAGTTTCCATATGCCGGACGATTCTGTGCCGGTAATCAGTGCTCCGGCGGTTTCTTTTGACGGTGAAGTAAAACGTACCGATAAGGAAGTAAATCTGGCTTTGAGCGGGTCGATCCCGGAGAACTGTGTACTCCTTGTGAAACAGTATGATGCAGATGAAACATCTTTTACGACACAGGGAGGTACGCTGGTTGGTTCGCAGTTTGGCGTGTCAGCGGGAAGGATTTCACTGCCCCAGCAAAGTGTGCTTGCGAAAGGGAAAAAGCTGGTTGCATTTCTGCTGAAGGACGGAACCGTGATTGCACAGGCCGGGCCGGTCGCTGTGACAGCGACGGCGGATTTCACGGTCACTTTGGAAAACGGACCGGTAACGGCAGATACGACAAGCCTGATTTTTAGTGCAGCAGCAAATGACAGCTCGATCACGACAATTTATATGGCGGCACTGTGTCGCGTGGATGAAAACGGAGCGGCAGATCCTGTCTCACCGGATTCCTATGTGGCAAGACTATTCGGTCAGAAACCGGGAATTCTTACTTTTGAAGGCGTTACCGGATTGAAAGCCGGAGATAAGCTTCGGCTCGTGCTGCGCTACAATGCCGGAGAGGGTGAGTTTGCAGGAAATGATCTCACGGTAATGGCTCCACTGGCAGAAAACAGCGTGACGGTAGCTGACGCGGAAATTACGACGGACACGACAGAGCTTACGGTAGTCGTGTCAGGATGCGAGGAGTATAAGGACGGCCTTTTGATTTTGAGCACCGGAACAGCTGCCACAAACGGAGACGGCGACAGCCGGACAAGACTTGGCACAAAGCGTTTTAGTGCAGCAGGCACGTATGCGTTTTCTGTAAATTCAGAGGATCTCAAAGCTGGCAATACTGTTCAGGCTTACCTTTACAAATATGACAGTGACAATGATCGAACCTGGTATAAATACAGTGATTCTGTAGTGATCCTGGCAGGGCAGAATGCGGAGCGGGAAGCAAAGGCGGAGATTGTGACCGATACGGTACGTGCAGACCGGACGGATGTATGGGTGAGTGCTGATTTTACTCCGTCGCTTACCGGTACACTGAAACTCTGCACTTATGCAGGAGAGATATTTGATGAGGCTTTGGCGGTGGAAATCTATTCCGGACCGATCACGCCGGGGGAGAACAGCCAAAGGGCGGTATTTGGAAAAGGAAAGCTGAAGGCGGGAGAGCATCTGATCGCAGTACTGACGCTTTCGGATGGAACATCTGTTATATCAAATGCAAAGGTCATTGATCCGGAACCGGAAAAGGTAAAACCGACTGTGGTGATCACGTCTGAAAAAGTGACAGCGGGCATGACGCGTATTCAGGCGGCGGCAGATTTTGATTCTTCCATCTCACAGGCATCCTTTAAGCTGTATCAGTTTACCGGCGAGGAACTCGATGTGAATACAGATCAGGTACTCTCTTCTGGCTCGACTTATTATTCGGGACGAAAGAGTATCGGATTTTACTGCGGAGGAAAGCTGACAGCCGGTGCGAAGCTTCAGCTTGTGATGATTGCAGATGGTCAGGAGGCACGCTCGAACATCGTAGAGGTGCAGCCGTCTCCGGACTGGGGCACACCGTATGCGGCATTTGAGGTATCTGCAGTAAAAAGCGATGCGAAGAGCATCGATGTCACTGTGGATTATTCCGATGAGTATCTTTCTCTTGGAGATGAGTTTTATTGTGACGTGACTATTTATGAATTTTCCGGAAATTATACGGATCAGGAATTCGAAGATAATGAGATGTGGGAACAGACGACGAGAGTGCCACGCGTTGGACAGGTCAATTCCAGAAACGAAAATGCAACAAAGGGAACTTTGACGATTCCGATCAAAGATGGAGCTGTCTTAAATCCGGGAGACCGTTTGATCATCAAGCTTCGTCTTCCACATGTGGAATGGGAAGGCGAGGAAGTGGATTATCTTTCTGCTTCAGTTCCGATCCTTGGCGAAGATGAAACAATTACTGCACCACGTGTGCTGCTTTACAATCTGGGAACAGATACCTCTATTGGCGTTCGTCTGCGCGAGATTCTGAATGAGCAGGGAATCGAAGCAGTCGATGTGGCAAACAGCCAGCTGAATGAGACTCTTGGATATTTGGCAGGAATGAATGGCTATACTGCAAATCCGGAGGCATACACGGGAAACGGAAACAATACAGAATTTATGGTGATGGCAAACTTCTCAGAGGCGCAGCTGGATCGCTTTCTGGCGGCGATGAGCAGCCGGGGTATCCGGATTGACCATAAGGCAGTGACAACTGCTTACAATGTGGATTATGAGTTTCATCGTCTGATTGATGATATCAAAGAGGAACATGAGACATTCCAGGCTCTGATCAATCTGAATCAGCTGGTAAAAGATGCGGAGAAGCTGACGGAAGAGCAGTATGGACAGACGGAGTGCTGGGAAGAATTTAAAAAAGCACTGGAAAAGGCAAGTACAGTACTCGGATCAGAGGAACCGCCGCTGGCAGAACTGCAAAATGCGGATGCGAATCTGCGTGCTCTGTATCTTGCTTTGACTGGTATGACGGAGCTGAGCGGTGAAGCGGTAATCCGGATTACCCTGCAGGCGGATGGAACCTACAATATGGAAGCTGTTCTGGAAGGCGCATCGGCAGAAGAACAGCTTACCTGGCAGTGGAGTAGCGGTGAGAACGGACCGGTGCTTGAGCATGTAGCTGCAGCTGATCTGATCACAAAGACGGCTTCTGTAACCGGCAAAAATCAGTATGGTTCAAAAAAAGCACAGCTGTGCGTACCGGATAAACCAGAAGCTGTGGCAAAGGCCGGAAGTGATGCGATTGCCGTAAATATAATGCGGCAGGAAGAACAGAAAAACTGCCCGGCACCAGATTCCTATACGGTCACGCTGTATCAGAATGGAACGCAGATTGCATCCCATACGCTTGATGCAAAAAACCAGGCAACCATTCTATCCGGAGGAAATGGCACAGAGAATCAGGGGATGCTTCAGACTGCTTTTGACGGACTGGATAGTGAGGCGACATATACGGTAAGAATCTGCGCAGAAAGCCCGGTGGGACGAAGCGATACGGCGGTTCTGACGGTGACAACACTGGAAACAGAGACCGAGACAGAAACTGAGCAGGAAAGTGAGACCGAGAGCGAAAGCGAAACGGGAGCGCCGGGTGAGACCGAGACAGAAACTGAGCAGGAAAGTGAGACCGAGAGCGAAAGTGAAACGGGAGCGCCGGTCGAAACCGAGACAGAAACTGAGCAGGAAAGTGAGACCGAGAGCGAAAGTGAAACGGGAGCGCCGGTCGAAACTGAGACAGAAACTGAGCAGGAAAGTGAGACCGAGAGTGAAAGCGAAACGGTAGCTCCGATCGAAACCGAGACAGAAACTGAGCAGGAAAGTGAGACCGAGAGTGAAAGCGAAACGACTGCGCCGGTCGAAACCGAGACGCAGAAACAGACACAGAAGACAACAGAAGTACCAAAGAATGGCACTACAAACGGTGGGAATACGCCTGAAACAGAAGACGACACGAATATCTGGCTGTGGCTTTTCCTGCTTGCTGCGTCTGGTATACTGTTATCCGGTGAAGCACTGCAGCACAGAAAGGCAGGGAAGAGAAAGTAAAAATACCGAAACGGAAAAAGAACGGATAAGGATTTCCTAATGAATGACAGGAAAAACACGCAGGATTAAGCAAGAAAGAAATTATGCAAAGTTTATAGGAAAATTAGGAAAAACTGACGAAAAAACGAGTAACGTAGTACTGAGCATGAAAAGAAAAGTGAGCATCTCGTTAATGTGTTGCAAAAATGTAAAAATTAACAGGAATTATTGGAGAGAATCACTTGACTTTCGTGCTCAGCAATGTTATCCTTCTCATAGAAAACCGAATTGGTATACAGGTGCCTGAGATAGTGCTCAGGTGAAAAGGGAAACGGGTGAGAATCCCGTACAAGGCCGTTGCTGTGTTGGAGTAGCGGTTGTTTATATCTCATTAGGATGGAGATCCTGAGAAGAGGAACAGCCGTGTTTGATGTCAGAGTCAGAAGACCTGCCTGTATATAACGCACGTAGAGCTCCCCGGAACCGGGAGTGTGCAAAGCAGCCAGGAAGTGCAGCCTGCGGGAGATGCTTTATTGATTTTATTTATTTTAATTGATAAAGGGAAATCTCCGGTTTATTATGTGTGCGAACAAGACGGAAGTTCTCTTTATTACCTCTTTTATGTGGAACGCACGAGCAGGACCTGCCAGTTCAATCTGCGTGCATTCCGAAAGCCCGGAAGCACCTGGTTGGACAAATCAGGTGCTTTTTTTGCTTTATAGGAAAGTTCGTTTAGTCTTTGGCGGAATTGCCAGGGCATTCTTGAAAACAGGCAGGTGAGAAGATGTATCAGGTCGAGGTGCAGGTAAAGACGCTGACCGTTCCGGAGTGGCTTGAAAAATATTGCCGGCCGGAAAAATTTGTTCCTTTATGCAGGGAATGTCCGCAGTACGGAAAGAACTGGTCCTGTCCGCCGGGAATGACAACGGCGGCGGCGCTTGCCGGAGGTTATCGGTATGTGCAGGTGATCGGACTGAAGGTAAAATACGATGAACAGGTGCTCAG
>CAKRPI010000083.1 GCA_934376945.1 uncultured Lachnospiraceae bacterium
TCCGCATATCTGTTTGATCGTTTCATGAAGATGATGGAGGGAAATAAATAATGCCGAAGAATCCAGATATTAAGAAAGTACTTATGATTGGTTCCGGTCCGATTATTATCGGCCAGGCAGCAGAGTTTGACTATGCAGGCACACAGGCATGCCGTTCCCTGAAAGAGGAAGGGATCGAGGTCGTACTGCTGAATTCCAACCCGGCAACTATCATGACAGATAAGGATATTGCAGATAAGGTTTATATTGAGCCGCTTACTGTAGAGGTGGTTGAACAGCTGATCCTGAAGGAGCAGCCGGACAGTGTGCTTCCGACGCTTGGCGGACAGGCCGGATTGAATCTGGCAATGGAGCTGGAAGAACGTGGCTTTTTGAAAGAGCATAATGTGCGGCTGATCGGTACGACTGCTGAGACGATCAAAAAAGCAGAGGACCGACAGGAATTCAAGGATACAATGGAAAAAATCGGGGAGCCGGTTGCTGCCTCGAAGGTTGTGCGTACCGTTCCGGAAGGCGTGGAATTTACCCAGACGATCGGTTATCCGGTTGTGCTTCGCCCGGCGTATACACTTGGTGGAAGCGGCGGTGGAATTGCGCATAATTATCAGGAGCTTGTGGAAATTCTGGAAAATGGTCTTCGTCTTTCACGTGTAGGAGAGGTACTGGTAGAGCGCTGCATCGCCGGATGGAAAGAGATCGAGTACGAGGTAATGCGTGACTCGGCGGGAAATGTAATTACAGTCTGCAACATGGAGAATATCGATCCGGTCGGTGTACACACCGGTGACAGTATTGTAGTGGCTCCGTCCCAGACGCTTGGCGATAAAGAGTATCAGATGCTGCGTACTTCTGCACTGAACATTATCAGTGAACTGAAGATCACCGGAGGCTGCAACGTACAGTTTGCTTTAAATCCGGACAGCTTTGAGTACTGTGTAATCGAGGTAAACCCACGTGTCAGCCGTTCTTCGGCACTTGCTTCCAAGGCAACCGGATATCCGATCGCTAAGGTTGCTGCGAAAATTGCACTTGGTTATACGCTGGATGAGATTAAAAATGCAATTACCGGAAAGACGTATGCAAGCTTTGAGCCAATGCTGGATTACTGCGTTGTTAAGATGCCGCGTCTTCCGTTTGATAAATTCATCAGCGCAAGCCGTAAGCTGACGACCCAGATGAAGGCAACCGGCGAGGTAATGAGTATTGCTAACAATTTTGAGGGTGGCTTGATGAAGGCAATCCGTTCTCTGGAGCAGCATGTAGACTGTTTGCTTTCCTATGATTTCTCTGATCTGGATGCGGATGGACTGATGCGTCAGCTCGAGGTTGTGGATGACCGCCGGATCTGGGTGATCGCAGAAGCGCTGCGCCGTGGTATTTCTTATGAAAAAATCCATGAAATCACAAGGATTGATGTATGGTTTATCGATAAGCTTGCAATCCTTGTTGAGATGGAGCAGGCACTTCAGACACAGCCGCTGACTGCTGATCTTTTAAGAGAAGCAAAACGGATTGAGTTTCCTGACAATGTCATTGCGCGTCTGACCGGAAAGACGGAAGAAGAGATTAAGAAGATGCGCTATGACAACGGTATCGTGGCCGCTTACAAAATGGTTGATACGTGTGCAGCAGAGTTTGCAGCAGAGACACCGTATTATTATTCTGTATTCGGAAGCGAAAACGAGGCGGTTGAGACAAGCGGAAAGAAGAAAGTACTTGTACTTGGCTCCGGTCCGATCCGTATCGGACAGGGTATTGAATTTGATTTCTGTTCGGTACATTGTACCTGGGCATTTGCAAAAGAAGGCTACGAGACTATTATCGTAAATAATAATCCGGAGACGGTCAGCACAGACTTTGACATTGCAGATAAGCTGTATTTTGAGCCGCTTACGCCGGAAGATGTGGAAAATATCGTAAATCTGGAGCATCCGGACGGAGCAGTGGTACAGTTTGGCGGTCAGACGGCAATCAAACTGACCGAGTCTCTGATGAAGATGGGTGTTCCGATTCTTGGTACTTCTGCAGAAAACGTAGACCGCGCGGAGGACCGTGAGCTGTTTGACGAAGTGCTGGAGAAATGCAGCATTCCGCGTCCGTCCGGTCATACGGTATTTACTGCAGAGGAAGCAAAGAAAGCAGCAAATGAGCTTGGATATCCGGTGCTTGTCCGCCCGTCCTATGTACTTGGCGGTCAGGGTATGCAGATTGCGATCAATGATGAGGATGTGGATGCGTTTATTGGCATTATCAACCGAATCGCGCAGGAGCATCCGATCCTTGTAGATAAGTATCTGGTGGGTAAGGAGATCGAGGTTGATGCAGTATGCGATGGCACGGATGTATTGATTCCTGGTATCATGGAGCATATTGAGCGTGCAGGCATTCATTCCGGAGATAGTATTTCTGTTTATCCGGCACAGAGCATTTCATCGAAGATCAAACGCGTTATCGAGGATTATACCAGAAAGCTGGCGAAGGAGCTTCATGTTATCGGACTGATCAACATTCAGTTTATCGTAAGCAATGATGAAGTGTACGTTATTGAAGTAAATCCGCGTTCCAGCCGTACGGTACCGTACATCAGCAAGGTGACGGGAATTCCGATCGTTCCGCTGGCTACAAAGGTGATTCTCGGTCATACGATCCGTGAGCTTGGCTATGAGCCGGGACTTCAGCCGGAGGCAGATTACTTTGCAATCAAAATGCCGGTATTCTCTTTTGAAAAGATCCGTGGAGCAGATATCAGCCTCGGACCGGAAATGAAGTCTACAGGAGAGTGTCTTGGTATTGCAAAGACCTTTGATGAGGCACTGTATAAAGCATTCCTTGGTGCAGGCATCAATCTGCCGAAGCATAAAAATATGATTATTACTGTAAAAGATTCCGATAAGCTGGATGTGATCGATATTGCAAAAAGATTCGATGCGATCGGCTATCGTATTTTTGCTACGAGAGGCACGGCGCGTGCACTTGAGGAGCATGGCGTTCAGGCTCGCATGATCAATAAGATCGAGGGCGAATCTCCGAATCTGATGGACCTCATTCTCGGACACGAGATCGATCTCGTCATCGATACACCGTCCCAGGGTGTAGACCATGCAAAAGATGGTTTCCTGATCCGTCGAAATGCGATTGAAACCGGTGTCAATGTACTGACTTCATTGGATACAGCGCAGGCATTGATTACAAGTCTGGAAAATAATAACATTAATAAATTATCTCTGATTGATATTGCAACAGTGGCATCACGGTAGTAGTATCGTGCATTATATTGTGACAGCGGTATAGTGATGGGGATATAATGGCAACAATATTGCAATAACGGTATTGCGACAGCGACATTATTACAGAAAAAGAAAGAAAAGGAACTGTGTTTTTAGCGCAGTTCCTTTTTTGAACGCAGAATGAGTATTTCGCCGTTTTGCAGTAAATCACTGAAAATTTACAAAAAAATCATAAACATAGGGTTGCAAAAAAAGTAAAAGAGAAGTACACTGTGCAATGGAGCGTGAAACGGTGGGCAGTAGAGGAGATTTGTATCTGCCGGCTGAAACGGAGGAAAACAAAATGCGTAAAAAATCACATCTGTCACTTGCAGCTTATCTGATTGGAGAACTGGAGTCTGAACAGCTTGACCGACACAAAAAAGCGTTTTATCTTGGATCAATTCTACCGGATCTGACACCGAAAATGATTACTTCACCGCATGAGTTTCAAACCTCATATCGCGAATTGCAGGAAAAGATCTGTGATCTCATTTCATACGTTCAAAGCGGAGAGGGAAAGGAACGGGTGGTGTGGAGACGACTTGGCGTCGTGATGCATTATCTGGCGGATTATTTTACCTTTCCACATAACACAGTATTTGATGGAAGTCTGAAAGACCATTGCCTGTATGAGCGTGATATGAAGCATGCGATGCGTACGTATATTCATACAGGAGATGCGAGGATGATCTTTGAGGCTCAACGGATGCGAAAGGGGCAGATCACGAATGTTTCCGAATTGTTTGCTTATATTGAGAAGACGCATAAAACGTATCTTGGGGCAGTGCATGATGTGAAGGATGATTGCCGCTGGATTGTTGAGATGTGCTCCTGGGCATTGATCGGACTGGTGAATATCATTTGTAAAGCAGATGAAAAGCTGCAGCCACTTCAGTGGATGTATGCGTGATGACAGTAGCGAATAGAAACGGATCAGTCAGGCTGATTTCGGTTAAAAAGGACAGGTTTATGCTAGACATGAATCTGTCCTTTTATTTTCAGAAAATTATACTTATAAAATGAATAATTGTTCTGAAAATTTCAATTTTTGCAGAAAAAGCATTGTGTCATTTTCTATAATCTGATATGATGATGTTAAGATCAAAAGATGCCTTACGGATTGTTCTGTACTTTGTACTCACACAATCCTGCCTGATATTCGCACATCGTGAAGCTTGCGCTCCACTTTTTTGCTCATATCTGGGCGGGTTATTAAGCTATAAAACCATTCCTGTGCAAGCACATCGTGGTTTCAGACTTTTGACCCTGGCATCATAAAAGAAAATGGTGAGTATTCTATACAAACGTGGATGGAGGACTGGATCTATGGGATTAATAAAAGCGTTAATGGGTGCCGCAGGAGGCACACTGGCGGATCAGTGGAAGGAGTATTTTTACTGTGAGGCAATGGACACGGATACACTTGTTATGAAAGGCCAGAAGCGGACTTCACATCGGTCATCGAATCGTTCCGGAAGCGATAATATTATTACGGACGGATCCGGAATCGCGGTGGCAGATGGTCAATGTATGATTATTGTAGAGAACGGCAAAGTCGCAGAGGTTTGTGCGGAGCCAGGAGAATATACATATGATAATAGTTCTGCGCCGAGTATTTTCGGAGGAAGTCTTGGAGAGGGGATTAAAAAAACATTTTCCGAGATTGGAAAGCGCTTCACCTATGGTGGGCAGGCAGCAGGAGATCAAAGAGTTTATTATTTTAATACAAAGGAAATTCTCGGAAATAAGTACGGGACAGCGACGCCTGTACCGTTTCGTGTGGTAGACCGTAATATCGGATTGGATGTTGATATTTCAATTCGCTGCAATGGAGAATATTCTTATTGTATCGTGGATCCGATTCTGTTTTACACGAATGTCTGTGGCAATATATCCGATGTTTATGAGCGTTCGAATCTTGACAGTATGCTTAAAAGTGAACTGCTTACGGCACTTCAGCCGGCATTTTCGAGAATTTCGGATATGGGAATCCGCTACAGTGCGCTGCCCGGCCATACACTGGAGCTGGCAGATGCATTAAATGAAGTACTTTCAAGAAAGTGGAAAGATACAAGAGGTATCGTGATCGCTTCAGTCGGTGTGAATTCAGTATCCGCATCGAAGGAGGATGAGGATATGATCAAGCAGCTGCAGAAAAGTGCAGTCATGCGTGATCCGACGATGGCAGCGGCGCAGCTGGTTGGCGCACAGAGTGATGCGATGCGTGCGGCAGCCTCCAATGCAAACGGTGCGATGATGGGCTTTATGGGAATGAATATGGCTTCTCAGGCAGGCGGCATGAATGCGCAGGATCTGTATGCAATGGGAGCACAGCAGGCGGCAGCAAGACAGGCGCAGAGTGCACAGGCAGCGCCGGCATCACCGGCTGGAAATACAGCGGCGGCAGGAACAGCGCCGGAGGGCAGCTGGAAATGTACCTGCGGAGCAGTGAATACCGGAAAATTCTGTATGGAATGCGGTGCCAAAAAGCCGGAGGAAGGATGGGTATGCCCGTCATGCGGAGCTTCAAACAAAGGCAAGTTCTGCATGGAGTGCGGTGCAAAACGACCGGCAAATGCTCCGATTTACCAGTGCGACAAATGTGGCTGGAAGCCGAAGGATCCGGCTCATCCGCCGAAATTCTGTCCGGAATGCGGAGATCCGTTTGATGAAGGGGATCAGGTGAACTGACAGGTCGCAAAGCGGATTGAATGTCCGCTTTACAGATCAAAGAACTGCCGGATGTGATAGTTGGGCTGAAGAACTATCACATCCGGATTAAGGAGAAGATATGAGCGATATTCTGGAATATAAATGCCCGTGTTGTGGCGGCGCCATTGAATTTAACAGCAGTATCCAGAAAATGAAGTGTCCCTATTGTGATACGGAATTCGAGCTTGATACTCTGAAGGAATTTGAGGAAGAAGATAAAAAAGAAGCAAATGATCCGCAGTGGGATGCAGAAAATGTTCAGCAGAGCCGTGAGGAGATCGGCGATGACGGAACGTTAAAAACGTATGTATGTGATTCGTGCGGCGGCGAAATTATCGCAGATGCCACGACCGGAGCAACAAGCTGTCCGTATTGCGGCAATCCGGTTGTTGTGCCAAAACAGTTTTCCGGAATGCTCCGTCCGGATCTGATCATTCCGTTTAAGCTTGATAAAAAGCAGGCGGAACAGAAGCTTAAGGAGCATCTGAAGGGCAAGGTGCTTCTTCCGAAGATGTTCCGCAGAGAAAATCGGATCAAGGAAGTAAAAGGAATCTACGTTCCATTCTGGCTTTACACCAGCGATGCAGATGCGGAAATCCACTGCCGTGCGACGAAGGTACGCAGATGGACAAGCGGGGATTACGAGTATACGGAGACAAAACATTTTCTGGTGACGCGCAGCGGTCAGATTGGATTTGATAATGTGCCTGCAGATGGCTCTGAAAAAATGGCGAATGATCTGATGGAGTCTATCGAGCCGTTCCAGTATGAGGCGGCTGTTCCGTTCGAAAAAGCGTATCTTGCCGGCTATCTGGCTGATAAATACGATGTGAGCTCAGAGGAATGCGCAAAACGGGCCAATCAGAGAATGCAGAAGTGTACGGAACGTTCCTTTATGGATACGATCAATGGCTATACGACCTGCGTGCCGGAAAAAACGGATATTCAGCTGCGCCAGGGGAAAATTTCATATGCGCTGCTGCCGGTTTGGGTACTGAGTACGAAATATAAGGGTGAGATTCTTACGTTTGCGATGAACGGGCAGACAGGCAAATTTGTCGGGAATCTTCCGATGGACAATGGAAAGGTATGGAGGATTTTCGGCGGTGTTTTCGCAGCGGTATTTCTGCTGACTTTTTTGATTACCGGACTTTTCTGACAGGAAAATGGATTTAATTGATAACAGGCAGCAAGGCAGGACCTGACATTCACTTTGACAACGGGAGAAAATAGCATGAAAAAAATAAAACATTTACTGCTGCTTCTTTTTTTGATCCTGATGGTGGGAGTTCCGGTTTATGCAGAAAATCCGGATAAGGTGGTTGATAATGCAGACCTCCTGACAGATAAAGAAGAAGAAAAACTGCAGGAACAGTTTACAGAAATTGCGGAAAAATACCAGTGTGATATTGCAGTCGTTACGACGGATACACTGGACGGAAAAACAGCGATGAATTACACGGACGATTACTATTATGCCAACGGATATGGATACGGTCCGGATATTGACGGTATTATTCTGATGGTAAGTATGGAGGATCGTGACTGGTGGATCGCCACAAGAGGAAAGGCAATTCAGATTTTCACGGATTATGGTCTGGGGCGGCTTAAGGAAATGTTCCTTGAGGATCTAAGCGACGGAGAGTATTATAAAGCATTCCGGACGTTTGGAACAACGGCGGAAGCATTTATGGAAGAAGCGGAAAATGGACAGCCATACGATGTGGATCATACTTATTCCGAGCCCTTTCCACTGTGGCTGCGACTGGTGATTGCTGGTGTGGCGGCACTAATCGTAGGTGGAGTCGTTGTAACGGTTCTTTACATGCAGCTGAATTCTGTAGCACCGGAGGAATCAGCAGAGGATTATATCCGTGACGGAAGCTTTAAGCTTACCGGGCAAAAGGATATCTTCCTGTATCGCACGTTAGATAAGCAGAAAATTGAGAAGGACAGTTCATCAGGCGGGGGCGGAAGTACGACCCATACGACATCAGATGGCGGCACTGCAGGCGGCACGGGCGGAAAATTTTAAAGTAAAAACCGCAGGATTCGATTTTTGTATCGGTTCCTGCGGTTTTGTTTTGCGGTATTCTCTGAAATACAGCTTCAATAAATGGAAAATTACGTCTGTCTGAGAAATTAATTGTCAGAAACAGTCTCATCTGCTGAGTATACCTGCCTCTTTCTTGCCATTTCATCGCTTTCCAGATATTCATCGTAAGTAGTGATCTTGTCGATCAGTTTTCCGTTTGGAAGAATTTCCATGATACGGTTTGCGGTTGTTTCTACGATCTGGTGGTCGCGGGAAGAGAAGAGCAGAACACCCGGGAATTTGATCAGTCCGTTGTTCAGTGCGGTGATGGATTCCATATCAAGGTGGTTGGTCGGCTCATCCAGAAGCAGGATGTTGGCACCGGAGATCATCATCTTGGAAAGCAGGCAGCGTACACGCTCACCTCCGGAGAGGACATTCAGATGTTTTACACCGTCTTCGCCGGCAAAGAGCATACGTCCAAGGAAACCGCGGACATAGGTGGCATCTTTAATTTCGGAGAACTGAGTCAGCCAGTCAACGATCGTCAGATCAGAATCGAATTCTTTGGTACTGTCCTTCGGGAAATAAGCCTGAGAGGTTGTAACGCCCCACTTGTACGTACCTTCATCCGGTTCCAGCTCACCCATCAGGATTTTAAAGAATGTAGTTTTAGCAAGCTCATTTCCGCCGACAAATGCGACCTTGTCATTGTGTCCGAGCGTAAAGGTGATGTTATCAAGGATCTTTACACCGTCGATCGTTTTGGAAAGATTTTCAACCATGAGTACCTCGTTTCCGATCTCGCGATTCGGACGGAAATCGATGTACGGATATTTGCGGCTGGACGGCTTGATCTCATCAAGCTGAATTTTTTCCAGTGCACGCTTTCTGGAGGTTGCCTGTTTGGATTTGGAAGCATTTGCAGAGAAACGGGAGATGAAGTCCTGCAGCTCTTTGATTTTCTCTTCCTTTTTCTTATTTGCTTCCTTCATCTGGCGGATCAGCAGCTGGCTGGACTCATACCAGAAGTCGTAGTTTCCTGCATAGAGCTGGATTTTGCCGTAGTCAATATCAGCGATCTGTGTGCAGACCTTATTCAGGAAATAACGGTCATGGGAAACAACGATAACGGTATTTTCAAAATTGATCAGGAATTCTTCAAGCCAGTTGATGGCATCAAGATCCAGGTGGTTGGTCGGCTCGTCGAGCAGCAGAATGTCAGGATTGCCGAAAAGAGCTCTTGCAAGCAGAACCTTGACCTTGTCGTTACCATTTAAATCTTTCATCAGATTATAATGCATCTCCGGTGCAATGCCAAGACCGTTTAAAAGAGTAGCAGCATCAGAGTCTGCTTCCCAGCCGTTCATTTCAGCAAATTCGCCTTCGAGCTCGCTGGCACGGATTCCATCTTCGTCGGTAAAGTCTTCTTTGGCGTAGATGGCTTCTTTTTCTTTCATAATATCATACAGTCGCTGGTTGCCCATAATGACGGTGTCAAGTACCGGAAATTCATCATATTTAAAGTGATCCTGTTCCAGCACGGAAAGACGCTGGCCTGGGGTAATCACGATGTCTCCGTTTGTTGTTTCAAGTTTTCCGGAAAGAATTTTCAAAAATGTGGATTTTCCGGCGCCGTTTGCGCCAATGACACCGTAGCAGTTGCCCTCTGTAAATTTGATGTTGACATCTTCGAACAGAGCTTTTTTTCCTACACGGTAAGTTACGTTATTTGCACTGATCATGTGGTACCTCGTTTTTCGTAATTAATTTGCAGCCGCTTCCTGTTGGCGTTTTACAGACTGTCAGGAAGCGGAGTTTCTTTGATAATCATAAAATGCCCGCAGGCATTCCAGCTATCTATTGTACAGAAAATAAGGAAAAAAGCAAGTGTTTCCGGGAAGATTCTTCTTTTTTATAAAGTAGTTTATAAAGTAGTGCGGTATTCTGTGCAGAAATATCTGTTTTCTGATGCTTGCATTTGGATTTTTGGTGAGGTATGATAAAAAATACGGCTTTAAACATCATCACTTAATAGAGTCAAGCAGCAAAGCGGATTGCGAATATCCGCCTGATTATAGCAATCCTCTGAAATAATGCATCTTAATCCAGCCCATCAGAGTGTGAAATCCTGCGTCAGATATCTTTGCC
>CAKRPI010000084.1 GCA_934376945.1 uncultured Lachnospiraceae bacterium
ACAAAATCCCCAAGCCAAGGTATAATGCAAGAAATACACAAATTGGCAACAGGGCAATCCCTCTTCCTTTTCTCATCTTTCATCCTCTTTCTGCTATAAGCTGTTTATAATTAGCTGTTCTTTGTTCTTTTTTCATACGTATCATGCAAAAAATTTATCCTGCGTAATTTTATCCTATATGTCGTTCTTCTTCCATAAGGCAATTTTTCTCAATGCCGCGACAAAAGAACTACAGTTTCACAATGCACCGTCGAACAGAACATATCAACGCAGCAGGCCTTTTCCACCTTGTATCCGCTGCGGATCAGAACATCAAGATCTCTTGCCAGGCTTGTTGGTTTGCAGGAAATATATACCATGCGCTCTACGCCATAGGCGATGATCTTCGGGAGTGCTTTCGGATGAATGCCGTCGCGCGGAGGATCCAGAACAATGAAATCCGGTTTTTCACTGACTTCATCAAGCACCTTCAGGACATCGCCTGCAAGAAAGCTGCAGTTTGACAGGCCGTTGAGCGCTGCGTTTTCTTTTGCTGCCTCGACAGCCTCCTCGACGATCTCCACACCGATCACTTCTTTTGCCACGGACGCCAGAATCTGGGCGATCGTACCGGTACCGGAATACAGATCAAATACCGTCATATCCTTTGTATCTCCGATGTAATCGCGCGCGGTGCCATAAAGCACCTCCGCACCGAGTGAGTTCGTCTGGAAAAAGGAAAATGGTGTGATTTTAAACCGCAGGCCAAGAATCGTCTCATAGAAATAGTCCTGCCCGTAAAGAATGCGCGTCTCATCGCTTCGCACTACATCTGCAACGGAATCGTTGATGATATGCAAAATGCCGACAATCCTTCCCTCAAGTGGCAATGCACGGATCTGGTCTGCAAGCGGCGTCAGATCGTACTCTCTCTGGCTCGTCGTTACAAGGTTCACCAAAATCTCACCTGTTGTCTCTGCACGGCGAAGAAGAAGGTGGCGCAGCCAGCCCTCATGGGACATTTTATGGTAATACAGGCTTCTGCCCGTCTGATCCTTCTGCTCAATCTCCTGAAAATATGCAAGCACGCATTTCAGGATCTCCGTCATATCTGAATGCACGATCTTACATTCTGAGGCAGTCAGCACATCATACGTGCTCCCCTTTTTGTGCAGTCCGAGTGAGAGCGGACCATCCTTATATTCATCTCCAAAGGAGAATTCCATCTTGTTGCGGTATGCAAACTCTTTGGGACTGCCCTTGATCCCCTCAAACACATAGTCCGGTTCTCCGGCATCGTTCGTCTGTCCTGCCCCTGCGATCGCCGTATCAAGAAGCTGCTTCACCTGATCTGCCTTCATCTTCAGCTGATCTTCATATTGCATAGTCTGATACATACAGCCTCCGCACTGCGGAAAAATACTACAGACCGGATCTCTTTTTTCCAAAGGGGATTTTTCCAGAACCTCCAGCAGCCTGCCTTCCATCTGATTTTTCCGTTTTTTGTTGATCTGGAACCGGATCTTCTGACCCGGAATTCCGTTTTTGACCGTCACCGTACCTTCTTCCGTAATGACTCTTCCTTTATTTGGAAAATCCACTCTTTCGATCACACCTTCTAAGATATCACCCTTTTTCATCTCTGCTTCCTTTCCTGACCAAAAATGAGCAGGTGCCTTCCGGCCGCCTGCCCATCAATGTTTTTTGTTTTATTCGTTTTATTCTTCCTCTGAAGTCTCTTCTGACTCTTCGGATTCCTCTTTTGCTTCCGGAGCAGCTTCCTCTTTTGCTTCTTCCTTTACTTCCGGAGCGGCTTCTTTTTCTTCTTTTCCCATTTCCGGGAAGTCATCATCATCGAAGAAATCATCGAAATCATCTTCGAAATCATCCTCATCATCAAAATCTTCCAGATAATCCGGTGCAAAGTAACGATATACTGCGTATGCGATGCCTGCCACTGCAGCTACTGCGCCTACAATTGCAAGAATCCAGAGTACGGTATTTTTATTTTTGTCTTCGTCTCTTTTCTTTAATACTTCCATAAGTTCATCGATTTTAACCATTTTTTCACGTCCTTTCCGGTACAGATCGCTCTGTCCTGTAAATTGCTGCTCTCTTTGCAGCCTTTTCCATAGTATAGCACATTCCACCGTATTTTACTATAAAAACTTTGCAATCTGAATGGGATTAATTCTCCGTTTTCACCAACTTTGCAAACGATGCAAACATCTTTTTAATACCGACCCGGTCAAAATTAACAGTCACTTCGTAATCTCTTCCGCCTTCTGCGATATTCATAACCGTTCCTGTGCCAAATTTAATGTGACGCACACGATCGCCGACACTGTAGCTTAAACCATCTGATTTTTTGACTTCAAACTGCTGCTGTGCCATGATCTTCGTCTTGAAATTCTCCCGCATCTGCCGGTAAGCAGCATGTGCTTTTGTCTCCGGAAGTTCCTTTTTTTCTTTCTGAGGCATTTTGGCACGCTCATTTTCTGCCATAAATTCCTCCGGAATATCCTCCACAAAGCGTGATACACGATTGTAGTGAATCTCCCCGCGAACCATCCGCTGCTTTGCACTGGTCAGGAACAGATTCGTGCGCGCACGTGTAATTCCGACGTAGCAAAGACGCCGCTCCTCCTCCAGCTCACTCTCATCCTCAGAAGAAATACTGATATAGCTCGGAAATACACCATCCTCCATACCGACCATGAAGACAACCGGAAATTCCAGACCCTTGGCACTGTGCAGCGTCATCATCACTACGTGATCAGAATCCTCCTCCAGACTGTCGATATCCGCTACAAGCGCAACTTCCTCAAGGAAACCGTCCAGGGTCGGATTCTCTGTTTTTTCATCGTATAGTGCCGCTTTATTTAAAAGCTCATCCACATTGGCCATGCGGTCCAGCGCCTCATCGGTACCTTCCGACTGCAGCTCTTTCATGTATCCCGTCTGCTCCAGAATATCCTCGATCAGCGTCTTTACCTTGTAAAATTCCTGCTTTGTGCGCAGCACCTGAATCATCTGTACAAAGGTCTGCAGCTTTGATACGCTCTTTCCAATACCCGGGATCGTCTCAGCTACGCGCAGGGCATCATAAAAGCTTGCACCGTGCTCCGTCGCATAATCCTGTACCCGGCTGATCGTTGTCGCACCGATTCCGCGCTTCGGCACATTGATAATCCTGCGTACAGCCAGATCATCCCTTCCATTTGCGATTGTTTTTAAATAGGCAATTACATCCTTGATCTCTTTTCTGGAGTAGAAATTTACGCCGCCGACAATCTTATACGGTACGTTTGCATACAAAAATTTTTCCTCAAACATACGCGACTGCGCATTTGTCCGGTAAAGAATGGCACAGTCACCGTACTTCCATTTGCCTGCACCTACCTTCTGGCTGATCATGCCGGCTACGTATTCCGCCTCCTCAAAGCTGTTCATAAACTGCCGGAACCGGATCTTCTCTCCGTCTCCATTGGCCGTCCACAGGGTCTTTTCCTTCCTGCCTTTGTTATGGCTGATAACCGCATTTGCAGCATTTAAGATATTCTGGGTGGAGCGGTAATTCTGTTCCAGACGAATGACCTTTGCGTCCGGGAAAAACTCCTCAAAGTTCAGGATATTTCCAATATTGGCACCGCGGAATTTATAGATCGACTGATCGTCATCACCTACCACGCAGAGATTTCTGTACTTTGCCGCAAGCAAACTCACCAGCTTAAACTGCACGGTATTCGTGTCCTGATACTCGTCCACCATGATAAAACGGAAACGCTCCTGATACTGCTCAAGCACCTCCGGGCAGCTCTGAAACAGTTCCACAGTCCGGCAGATCAGATCGTCAAAATCAAGCGCATTATTCTCAAAAAGCTGGCGCTGATATTCTTTGTAAACCTCTGCCACCTTCTGCATCCGCTGATCTCCCTGCGCCTTCTGCACATAATCAGACGGCGAGAGCATCTCATCCTTTGCAGCCGAAATTTCTGCCATGAAAAAACGCTCCCGGTACAGCTTTGTATCGATCTGCAGCCGTTTGCAGATCTCTTTGATCACTGATTTCTGATCCTCACTGTCATAAATTGTAAAATTGTTTGCAAATCCGATCCGGTCAATATACCGGCGAAGAATCCGCACGCATGTGCTGTGAAAGGTTGCTACCCAGACACCGCCAAGGGATCCTCCCAGCATTGCCTCCACACGATCCCGCATCTCTCCGGCAGCCTTGTTTGTAAATGTGATCGCCATGATATTCCATGGATCCACTCCCTTTTCCTCGATCAGCCAGGCTACGCGGTGTGTCAGCACACGTGTCTTTCCTGATCCGGCTCCGGCCAGGATCAGAAGCGGTCCCTCATAATGGCAGACAGCTTCATACTGCTGCGGATTTAACATATCATATTTTCCCATTTTTTCTCCTCTGTCTATTCCTCAAAATCTGCGAACACCGTAAAACCACTGTCATCTGTGCGGACCTCTGCCACCACACCGTCAAACACCTTCAGACGTTCGCGGTTGCCAAAATTCGCAGACATCGCCACGGCAGGTTCAATCGTATAATACCAGCTCGACGGAAGTACGCCTTCCGTCACATGGATCTTATCGCCCGGCTTTACGAGACCCTCCCGTTCCATTTTGAATTCCATTCTGCGCATATCTATTCCTTTCTGCTGCGGCTCTTCGCTTTTCCAAATACCTCTTCCTTGTTGTCCTTGTAAAGCGGACATTCGCAGTTTTTTGCCCTATTTATTCTACCTGATTCGTCCTGTTTACGCAAGTGCATCTGTTTCGAAAAAGATTTTTCCGATATGGTTATTTTTATCTTGTCATCTGGTATTAAAGACTATATAATAATTTGGGGATCAAATAGAAAATTTCTATTTTTTCCCAACATCTAAGAGAGGTGACGCATGTGAAACAGGATTACACAAAAATCCTTACGGACATTCTTGGGAATCTGATTCATCTGAATCACATTCAGCCGTCAGAGATCCCACATATTAACTTGTATATGGATCAGGTCACGGGCTTTATGGAAGAACATTTAAGTAATTCCAAGCGCTTTGACGATGATAAAATTCTTACCAAAACCATGATCAACAATTATGCCAAAAACAAGCTGCTTCCTCCCCCGGAGAAAAAGCGTTACTCCAAGGAGCACATGTATATGCTGATTTTCATTTATTATCTGAAGAGCTTTCTTCCTCTGACTGACATCCAGACCATTTTAAAGCCCATCAGCGATCAGTTCTTTGGCAGTGATGATGGATTTTGTATGGAAGATATTTATCAGGAGGTCTTCCGCCTCGGTGAAGAAAATATATCTGACATCGGCCGCGATATTCTCGCGAATTTTCATACTGCCGCTAATTCTTTTGACGACTATGAGGGTGAAGACCAGGATACACTTCAGATTTTTGCTTTTATCTGCCTGCTCAGCTTCGATATTTACCTGAAAAAGGAAGTCATAGAGCAGCTGATCGACGCAATTAATAAGGACAACAATAATAAGGATAAGAGAAAATCCTGATAGAAAATCCTGAAATGACAGAGATAAAAAACAGGGGTCTTTGCCCCTGTTTTTTATCTCTGCCAAGAAAACTGCCGCTTCTGTAAGCAGTGAGTCCGTACTGCACATTTTGCACTATTCTTCCGACTCTTCCTCCGGCTGACTGCCCTGCTCCTTTTCCTTCAGACGGCTAAAGACCATCTCATATCCGTCATTTCCGTAGTTCAAAGAACGATTGACACGGCTGATCGTTGCTGTGGATGCGCCGGTCTTTTCTGCGATTTCCAGATAAGTTTTCTTTTCCTTGAGCATATACGCTACTTCAAATCTCTGAGACAAAGAAAGCAGTTCGTTTACTGTGCAGACATCTTCAAAAAAGGTATAACACTCCTCTTTATCTTTCAGACACAGGATTGCTTCAAACAGTCCGTCCACCGCCTCTGTCCGTATTTTCTTACTCATATACGTTACCCTCTCATGCAAATATAGTTGGCTATGCCTCTTCTATCTTAACACGTTGCTTTAGTGCTGTAAAGCAGTTTATTTTAAAAAACATCATCATTATTTTTCTTTCGTACGCAGACAGAAAACACTTATTCGCGCCAAAAAGACTTTCAAAAATCAGAAAGAATAAAGCAGAAATTACCGGCAGTATATGAGTAATCAGAATCACTTCTCAGGCCTGTTGCTGATCGATCATCAGATTCAGGATTGTCACATCGGTATCCTTCATACCGACTCTTCCGACATAGCCCATATTCCGAATCGTATCTTCTACATTATCTTTGACAAGTCCTTCACCCGGCTGGAAACAGTGATTTGCGCTTCCGAGTGTGTACGCCATGATCGCCGCATCCACTGCAGATGCAATCTTTGCCGCACAGGATGACTTCGCACCGTCACATACCATTCCACTTGTGTTGGCCAGTGCATTTGTAATCGTTCGTGCAACTGACTCATAATCTCCGCCGTTCAGCCATGTGATTGCCGCCCCGGCTCCACATGCAGCACTGACCGCTCCACAGTATGCGGAAAGACTTCCGATATAGGACTTCTGATGGATTGCCACCAGATTGCTCACTACGAGTGCGCGATACAGCTTTTCTTCGGATACCTTCAGCTCCTTTGCATATTCAATAACCGGAAGAGAGCACGTCATACCCTGATTGCCGCTGCCGGAATTGATCACAACCGGCATGGAACAGCCATTCATTCGGGCATCTGAGCCTGCTGCCGCCTTTGCCTTTGCCCGGATCTTGACGTCATCCCCGTATGCACTTAAAAGCGTCCGGCCGACCTCTGCGCCATAATGATTGCGCAGGCCCTCCTCTGAAATAGCAGTATTCATCTCAATCTGCCTTCCGATCACATCCTCAATATCAGATATCCGCACCTCCTGCGCAAACTGAAGGATATCAGCCACGTTTAAAAGCGCACGCTTATCACTTTTTTCCTGCGACTCATCTTTTTCGTCTGCAGCAGCTGCTTTTTCAAACAGTACCTCTGAGTCCTTCTCGATTCGGATGATATTCGTATGCTTGTCTTCAATCGTAACGGATGCCGTATGTCCGTTTTCTGTCAGCACCGCACGGATATAGAGATTCGCAACACCCTCCTGCAGATAGCAGGTACAGAATTTTTTCTCCAGCAGCAGCTGCGTTCTCTCTCGCTGCTCCTGTGTGATTCCCTCCAGTACTTCCAGTTCTCTTGAGGCATCCCCGCCGCATAATCCAAGAAGTGCTGCAGCCTCGATTCCGCGCATGCCGCCGGAATTCGGTACCGTCACACTCTTTACATTTTTGATAATATTGCCGCTGCAGTAAACGTCCAGATGACCGTCCTTCCACCAGTCTGCATTCTTCTGATCTTCTGTTCTATCTTCTTTTGATAAACCGATCCTTCCATCCGGATTTTTCAGCACTTCCGCAGCCTTTGCTGCGGCATAGGCAATCGCGATCGGTTCCGTACAGCCCAGTGCCGGAACCAGCTCTTCTTTTAAAATTTCAATGTAGCTTCGATAAATTTTTTCTTCCATCTGTTATCCCTTTTTCCGTCAGTAAAAAATCCTCTGCAATCTGATCTGACCGTTTCGTTTACGGCAGCTGTTTTCCTGCTGCAAGGTAAACGCGGTACCACTCCTCGCGGGTCAGCACAATGTCAGCTGCCTTGCTGATGTCCTGAATTCGCTTCAGATTTGTACTTCCGACAATTGTCTGAATACCTGCCGGATGGCGCAGAATCCACGCAGTTGCGATCGCATTCTGGGTAACGCCATATTTCTTTGAAAGCTCATCCAGCACCTTGTTCAGTTCCGGGAATTTCTCGTTTCCGATAAAGATACCTTCAAACATTCCGTACTGGAACGGTGACCATGCCTGCAGTGTCAGCTTTTTCAGACGTGCGTACTCAATCAGGCTTCCGTCACGGCTGCAGCCTGCATCATTTTGGATATTGACATTCAGTCCGGCATCGATCGTCGGGCAGTGTGCTGCAGAAAACTGAATCTGATCGATACAGATTTTTCCGCCGCAGTACTGATTCAGAAGCTCGATCTGCATCGGATTATGGTTGCTGACGCCAAATACTTTTACTTTTCCTGATTTTTCCAGGATATCAAACGCCTCTGCCACTTCTTCCGGCTCCATCAGGGCATCCGGACGGTGCAGAAGGAGAATGTCCACATAATCGGTCTTCAGACGCTTCAGGCTTCCATCTACGGAATTTAAAATATATTCCTTTGAAAAATCATAGCAAACGCCCGGACGGATCGCACATTTTGTCTGAATTACCATCTGCTCCCGAAGCTCCGGCGTCAGTACGTTTCCAAACACTGCCTCTGCCTCTCCGCCTGCATAAATATCCGCATGGTCAAAGAAGTTGATCCCCAGCTCCATTGAACCATCGATCAGGTTCCGGACTGCCTTTTCATCCGGAAGTCCCGTGATGCGCATGCATCCGATTCCGATTCTGGAAACCTCTTTTATTTTGTCACTGATCTGAAATGTTTTCATTCTTATATCCTCCTTTTATTCCTGAAATGCTTCATCCAGCTTTCGCAGCGCTGCAATATAAATTTCCGCCGCATGCTTTATGTTTTCTATCGATTCCGCCTCATCTGCGCAGTGGCAGTTTCCATGCCCCTCTTTCAGACCCGGCACAGAAAAATCACGCTCCTGTCCAGGTCCGAATGCTACGGCACGCGGAATTTTTCGTGCGTACGTACCGCCGCCCATCACGAACGGTTTGCCCTCCTGTTTCGTGGCTTCCCTCCATGCATCCATCAAAAGCTCCACAAACGGATGTGTTTTTTCCATATAATAAGGTGCTGAATCTTCCGTATGTGTCACGCTAAATCCGGCCTTTTCTGCTCTGTCCGTCAGCTTTTCCAAAAATGCCTCTGCCTTCATTGTCACCGGATATCGAATATCGAGCTGCACCGTCAGATAACCGTTTTCCAGCCGTGCCACGCCGGCATTACACGTCAGCCGTCCCGACACCTCATCCTCACATGCAATCCCGATTTTTTCTCCGTAACCATCTCCTGATGCGTCCGCTAAAAAGCTTACCAGCTGCTGAGTCTTCCAAGACAGCTTTTTCATCAGCCCCCGCTTCTCTAACTGGTCACACAGCACATGAAGCGCATTGACGGTGCCATCCGGAAATGCGGCGTGTCCGCCGATACCATCTGCCTCCACACGCTCTCCGCTCTCAAGTACCGCATACGCACGCGATGGCACGCTGTTTGGTACTGTTCCGCCGGAAAAATCAGAAAACTCTTCCGGCTTTTCCATACTTTGCAAGGTTATGTGATAATGCCCTTTCTCTCCGCAGCAGACCGGAAAGCCACAGTCCGCGACAAAGGAATACTCCGGTGCAGGATAATGAGAAAGATAATACTCCACATCCTTCATCCCGCTCTCTTCCTGGCAGCCAAGAATCTGACGCACGCGAATGTTGCGAAGCCATCCATGCTCACTGCAGTACTTCATTGCATACAGCACGGCAATTGCCGGTCCCTTATTGTCCTGTACACCACGCCCGATCAAATAACCGTTTTTCTCTGTACATTCATACGGCGGATATTCCCAGCCGTCTCCTTCCGGTACAACATCGAGGTGATTCCAGATGCCGATCTCATGCATTCCTGCACCGGCTGTCAGGCAGAGACAGTAACCGTCCACATCCTCACAGCGAAATGCCTCACGCATGCCGATCTCACGCATTTTCTCCAGAACTCTGCGGCACTGCGCGCCAAACGGCGCTCCCGGGATATCTGTCTCTTCGGATGCCACACTTGGGATCCCAATCAGTTGTGCGAGATCTCGTTTCATTTGCACTTCCTGATCAGTGATCCACAGCCGGATCTCTTCTTGTTCGTTTTTTTCCACCGATACCTCCTCCTTTTTCTCCTGTCCACATACGTTCACCTGCTCACTGCTCCAGAAAACAGTTCATTTGCACTCTTATTTTCCATCTGCATCTCCCGCCGCCCGGTACTTCTTCGGTGTCACCCCGGTTTCCTGTCGGAAGATCCGGATAAACTGCGAGGTATCATTATATCCTACCATCGAAGCCACCTCTGTTACCGACCATTTATCTTCCATTAAAAGCTCTTTTGCATG
>CAKRPI010000085.1 GCA_934376945.1 uncultured Lachnospiraceae bacterium
TTCTATTCTGCTTTGACTATTGCTGCTTAACTTCAAAATCCTTGCGGTTAATGTGTCAAGCGTTATTGACAATTTCAGGTGTATTTGTTCTGATGCTCTGCACAGATGTCGGAATGCCTGCTGATGGCAAGTCCATCAAACAGCGATGCGTCCTGCCCGATCTCAAAGAATGTTTTTAGCGTATCCATGGTCAGCGTTTTGCCGAATCGCTGGGGACGGGTAAACAGATTTGCATCCCCATGATTCCGGAGCAGGTCTGCAATGATCTCTGTTTTATCGACATAGTACATATCATTTCTGCGAAGCTTTTCAAAATTTTCAACGCCGATGGGGAGCATTTTTCTTGTCAGACTCATCATAAAACTCCTTTCCTGGTTTTTATTATTGTATATCATTATACCATAAAGCGAACAGAAAAGCAACAACGATGTCAGACGGATAAACCAAAAAGAGCCCGAAAACATTGCGTTTTCTGAGTTCTTTGGGAATTAATATTCAAATCGATCTACGCCGCCGGATTTCACCCTGCACCGTTTCTGACAGAAGCATATACCAAGTTTTGCAATATTCTCGTATTGCTCATCTCTCAATGACGCTTCGTAGTCTTTTTCTTCGATCTGTTTCAAGGCATCTTCGCAGGCTTTTGTCATCTGATTGTACTTATCCACAATTTTGAATTCCAGTATGGCAGCATAATTCCATTTGGAACGTTGTTTCACAACTAGGTCAAATCGGCCATTTCCAGACTCTCGGTTTGAAACGACCATATAGCCATTAAATCCTGAAACAAGCCCTGTCACAAAACCATGATAATAGTTTTCCTGTTCATCAAAACAGCTGATCGTATTTACCATCCAGGTGCAAAGCAGATCTTCCAGTTTTTCTGCATCAGCTTTCAATATTGCTTCCAGAATATCCGTTCTGCCGTCTGCATTGATCTTCTTCTCAAACCAGGCACGAATGGTATTCTTGTAAATGCTCTTTACCTCAGTGTTTGGGATCATCATTTCATAATAGGTCTCATCGCCGATCGTTTCGTAATTGATCACTTTCAAATATCCGGTAAAAAGCAAAAAGCTCCAGATGTACTCGCTGTTCACATCTATCGTTCCATAAGTGATATCCTCATAGATCTGTGATCTGACAGGTGTGCCGTTTATCAGTTCTTCTATCGCATTTTTCGTCCTGTCGTTGGATTCTTCAATCAGACGCTTTACAATTTCATTGGAACTGGTGTTAGACCAGTAGGGTTTGCACGGATAATTTGGATTTACTGTGAGATTTTTAATGTAATTAATTGTACTCCAGGGGTTGTATATTTGTGTATCACCAAATAAATAACCATCGTACCATTCCTTGATTTCGTTCGCTTTATCCTCAAGTTTGTAATACTTCAAAATATCCGTTATTTCATCAGGAGTAAATCCAAATGAATCCGTAAACATGGGAGAAATGATAGTGAAAATATCCAGGTTGTTTAACCCTGTAAAAATACTTTCCTTTGAAACTCTCAGGCAGCCTGTCAAAAACGCACGATCAAGAGAAGAATTGGTTTTCAGCGCTGATTCAAAGACAGAACGAATCAGATTCACCATGTCCATATAAAATCCCTGGTGGAATGCGTTTTCAAGCGGAACATCGTATTCATCGATCAAAATAATGACGTTCTTATTATAATATTTCACAATTATGTCCGATAGAAATTTTATGGAATCAAGATAAAACGCATCTTCTGCTTTTTGAGTTAGGATACTGTGAAAAAGGTCTTTTTCTGAATCGGATATTTTGTCGCTTTTAAGGATGTCCTTGTGTCTGTCATATTCTCTTGCAATCAAAACTTTGAACATATGAAAGGCATCTTTATAGCTTCCCTGTTTCATACTCTTCAGAGAAAGGCTGATGACAGGATATTGCCCCTGATACTGCATACATCCGGGAAACTCTGAGATTTTCAGACCGTCAAATAAATACGCATTGCTTTCATCTGTCTTCTCAAAGAAGCGCTGAATCATACTCATATTCAAAGTTTTGCCGAATCTTCTTGGTCTGGTAAAAAGTCCGACTATTGTCTGACTTTCGATCAGTTCTTTTATCATCAAAGTCTTGTCGACAAAGTAATATTTATCATCGATCAATCGCTTGAAATCCTCTATGCCAATTGGCAACGGTTTTCTTTCCATTGTCTTCACCTCAAATTCTTATGGAATATCTTTTCCTCACGCCTTCACAATCCTACATCTCTTCTTATAACAAGCCACGCCATACTTATAGATTGTCTGCACCTCATCATCCGCCAGAATCGCCGAATAGTTCATGCGTTCGATTTGTGCCAGCGCATCTGCACAGCCCTTGTCCATGTCAGCATCTTCGCCGTATTTGACATCGATAATCATGCCGATTTCATCGTCGGGGATCTTGATGACAATATCACTGTATCCATCGCCAGATTCCACATTTGACTTTACAATCCAGTCGTCCCGGTAGGAGAGCAAATCGAGAAGAATCCCGTGGTAGAAATTTTCCTTCTTTGCAGCCTTTACATAGGTATCACGAATGCTGATGGTTTTCCTGAGAAAGGTGGTAAACTGTTTCTGTGCCTCTTCTGCATTACCGTCTGCAAACGCCTGGCAGAGCAAATTCAGTGTAGAGGAGTCTTTCCGGCTGAAATCCTTGAACCACTCGTAGATCTGCCTTTGGAAAATCTTTCGTATTTCAAGATTTGGGATAGCCAGCTCATAGGTGTCATTTCCCAAGCTGCGTCTCTGTGTGAGATATCCCGTCATAAAAAGCGTGCTCCAGATGTTTTCTATTGAAGCATACAACTCAGAATAGGTCAGTTCCTGACGAATTTCCTTTGTAATTGTATCGCCTGCAATCAGCGACTCAATTTCAGATTTCGTAGTGGAGTTCGCCATTTCAATGAATTTGCGAATAATATCGTTACCGCTGGAATTGATCCAGAACGCCTGCGGTGATTTGTCCGACTCAAACCGAAGGCGGCTACAGTAATTCAGCACATCCCAGGGGCAGTAGATCTCTGTTTTTCCAAATGAGTACCCGTCATACCAATCCTTTGCGGTGGAATAGTAGTCTGACACACCGTAATAATCCAGCATCTCTTTGACTTCGGCGTTTGTGAAACCGAAATACTGTGAGAACAGATCGTCTGTTATGGTTAACGTAGAGAAATTATTCAGACCTGTGAATATGCTTTCCTTTGATATTCGCAGACAGCCGCTTACAACGGCGAATTCTGTGTGGTCATTGGTCTTTAATGCTCCGCCGAGGAATGTCCGGATAAAGCCGACCATGTCGTTGTAGTAGCCATTCAAAAACGCCTTATCCAGAGGGACGTCATATTCGTCAACGAGCAGTATGACTTTTCGATTGTAATGCTTACAGAGCAGGCTTGTTAGAATGGCTAGGCTGTCTGTGATATCCATCGGCTCTAGAATACAGTTCATTAGTTTCAGAAGATACTTTTTTTCTGATTCTTCTAACTTGTCACTGTTTTTCAAATACGAATGACGTATAGCCTCGGCTGACATAATTGTACGGATTCTTGCTTTTGCGCCTTCAAAGCTGTTTCCAGCCGCACCCTTTAAGCTGATAAATACAACGGGGTATTTGTTCTGGTGCTTCTCACAGATGTCAGAATGTCTGCTGATGGCAAGTCCCTCAAACAGCGATGCGTCCTGCCCGATCTCAAAGAATGTTTTCAGCGTGTCCATGGTCAGCGTTTTGCCAAATCGCCGGGGACGGGTAAACAGATTAGCATCCCCATGATTCCGGAGCAGGTCTGCAATGATCTCTGTTTTATCTACGTAGTACATATCATTTCTGCGAAGCTTTTCAAAATTCTCAACGCCGATGGGGAGCATTTTTCTTTCGGAACGCATGGTGTAACTCCTTTCATAGTCTTATAACGATTTCTCACTTGCATTTATTATATCATGAAACAGCGTGAAAATCAACTTGAATGCAGGCGCAGTAAGAAAAAAGCCTGCTCTGAGCAGGCTTTCTCTATAAATGTTTTGATAAAGCTTGTTTTTTGACTCTGCAATATCATTTTTCACTTGAAACAGTAAGGTTATTATCATGAAATAATGTTGTCATAGAAGCCGTTTCTATTGCCGAAGTAATCGAGAATGAGAAACAGACAAGTGTTAAGCACCCACAGCTCCTGCTTGTCTAGAACCATGTCATATTGCTTTGTAGCAATTTCTTGAGCCGCTGAAATGTTTTGATATGTTTGATAGGAGAGTGTGCCAGGACAGTCCTTTGACAAGTTTTTTAGCCTCTCGATGTTCATCTGCATCAATTTTACGAAATCTTCTTTTTTATATTCGGTTACAGCGATGCCTGACAACTTCATTTGACTGTCTAAGCTCTTGAATTTTCCAAACATAGCAATCGGAATTGTTGCAGATAAATATTGGTCGTCATCAAATGTATTGCAATATCGAAAAGATTCCATCATGGGATAATTTATGTATAACCGCCCGATAGACGGGTCGGTTTCATCTGTAAAATGTTTTGCCATTTCAATTAACTTTGGGAAATTATCCGCAAGCAGTTCTTTCGTTGGAACAGACAATCCACGTTGTTTCGGGGCTTTATGATGCAGATCGGCATCAAAGACCAAATAGGTGTAGGCAAATTTTTGATCTAATCTCTTTTTGGTCTCATCATCTCTGATAAGTTCTTTCAGGACATCTTTTATGTCTCAGTCAAAAGAATATTCTTCACACTTGTGGTATAACGTGTAGAGGTCTGTTCCGATAACGCATAATTCGGCGTGTAATTCAAATTTTTGAAGAATAGATTGAAAAAAGTCCGGCTCTGTTCGTTCGTCCTCTAATACGATCAAAATCCTCATCATTCCGTAAATGCCCCATTGATATACATTTTTTCCAGGTTATGTGCTTCTCGAATTTCACGGTCAGTTGAATCATACAGGTTTGTGATTTTATTTTTTGTCATTAAGAAGCAGCAATCTGGTCTTGTAAGACGATTTTGCATCAGATAGGTGTTGTGTGTGGTAAGCACGGACTGAAAACCGGACTGCTCATTCAGTAACTGAACAACTAGCTCCGCAGATTCATAGTGGAAAAAAGCATCAAACTCATCAATAAACAAAAAAGAGATCTTAGGAAAAGCTGCGACGCTCCAGGCGAAGTAGAGGAGCAATGCCTGCGTTCCGGTTGATGCCAGAGATAAAAAAGGTGCTTTTTCAGTGCGTTCTTCGCTGCGATAATAAGCATATAGGATGTATCCATCATTTTCCTTCTCAAATCCCAGCTGATAGTTAAGACCATTTTGTTTTAAGAAATATTGAAACTCCTCCAGCTTATTATTTTCACGAATCATTTCTGTCAATTCAAAATTTCTTGTCGTAAAGCCCATGTGAGAATTTCCTTCGGACAGACTGCGATACCACAACATATTTTCACAAAAATGGATCAGCTTTGTTACTGGAGAAGAAGAATTTGTAGGCGTGTTGCGATAGATATACTTCAGTACAGAAAGTTTGTTGTCCGGCAGGTCGATATTCAAACTTCCTTTGAGTGTGCCGTCCACAAACCGTTCCGTTTCCGATCGGCTAAAGTAATCGAATCGAATCAATTCCTTTCCGTTTAGCTTCAATGTTTCTTTGCGCAAGTCGTATTGATCCAGCTTTATATATTCGTAGATAATATCATCGTTTCCAAATTTGAAAAAGTAGCGAAAAGTCACTGGCTGACCCAGATGCTCCAAGTTTCTGTAATTCTTTTTCTGCAGACAGTTGTTGTCTGTAAGGTGACTGATAATATCAAAAAGTGCAAAACCAAGCGCACTTTTTCCAATGCCGTTTTTTCCGTATATGATTGCCTTGTTAGCGATCCCATTATAAACCAGGTTTTGATTAAAGCTATAGTCACGGGAAGTCAGATCAAATACCAACTTTTCCGAAAAACAACGGTAGTTTTCAACCTCAAATCGCTTTAACATCGAAAATTCACTCCCAAAATGTAAACTCTTTATCATGATTATATCAGCTTTCTTCCTCAAAGTTAATAACTGTCCGTAAGAAAATTACGGATACGATTTTTTTATACGGTTATAGTATGCTGAAAAAAGGCTGGTTTATTCGTTGCAGATGCTTTTGGGCATCGTTTTGTTTTAGCACAGGTCATTCGGCACCTGCTCCAAGATACAAAAATCTCCGCCACTTTCACCACTCCTGCAAAAGCAAGACGAAACGTGGCGGGAACTGATTGTTATTCATGAAAACACTCAGAGGCTTTGCTATATATCAGTATGTCATTTGATTTTAGCTTTATATTCATTATACTGTTTTTCAGTGATGTCGGCGGTCTTTAAGGCGGATTCCAAGTCAAAACCCATATTTGCAACTAACCTGTCAACAACAGCAACTGCTTTTTTATACTGCCTTCCTCAATGCCTTTTTTTAAGTCTCTTCTCTCAAAATTTATAAGGGCAGAACGTTCATCCATAATTGCTTTCTCACGCATTTCGGCTTCGTATCTTGTCTGTTCATCAGCACTCATTTCTCTGATGGTGAAAATGATGTCGTGAATATCTTTTACATTTGTTATAGACTCGATCATTTCAAGATCGGTTCGATGCTGTATGCGATCTCCGGATATTCATAGTGGAGCTCGGTGTAACGGAACATCTGGTTGACACACTGCAGTACGGCATAGCCGATTTCCCAGACAGACGCAATGATGATGATCGGCATCAGCACGCAGGGAAGTCCGATGTAAGCCAGAGACTGCGCTCTTGCGGTGCGGTTGGGGAGCTGTTTCCATGCCTTTCCGGCAAGCAGGTATGCAAATACCGGCAGCGCCAGGGTGAACAGACCCGATGTATTCGCTGTGGATAAAAAGTCGTTGTGGAAAAAGCCGTTGACATTCATATCCTGGAATTCGGCGTGAATGAACGGGTATTTTGCAGAGAAGACCGGAATATTGAACAGGTAGTTATAAAGCGCCTCCCAGACAAAGCCCGTGTGATACTGGGACTTTGTGAAGTCGTTGATGGTAAGGGAGTACTGGATGCCAAAGTCGAAAGGCGATCCGAACCGGGCGTAGTTGTACCACATCTGTACGCCTGCCAGACAGAGCATCGGAAGGAAAGTGCAGACGAGATACCGAACTCCGTTCTTTGCAAATGTCTGTCCCTGCGCAAGCTCATGTCCCTTTCGGAATCGGAACGCTGCCATGAGCAGGAATATCGCTGCGCAGACGCAGTAAACGGCTAACGTCGGCCGGCAGAGTACCGAAAGTGCAAACAGGAAAGAGGCGACTGCTGTTCGCCAGAAAGAGATTTTTCCGGACCCAATGACGTTGGAGCGGATCAGGAAGAAGCAGGCAGGTCAATGCAATTCCGGTGGGCAACTTCGGGAACCACTTTTTCAGGAATGCAAAAAAGACCATGGACAGCCCAGCCATTCCGATCCAGAAGAACAGCAGGACTGCTACCGTGCTGGAAAAATAGTATCTTGTAATCAGATGATACGGCAAGAACAGCAAAACGACTGGTGCGATGCCGTAGTAGGAGTAATAGTGATGGTTATAATAGACGTGATCTCAGAGGACATAAGCGTCACTGGATTCTCTGGTATTTTTGCCATATGGATTTTCCCAGTGCATTCAGCTCGGCAGACGGCTCTTCTAGCAGATGAACCCGCTTGTTTTCAAAGGCATCTACCAGTTCCTGCGTCATCTGGTTTCCCTCTGTCAGCTGAAATTCATGTGACCAGCCGGCATCGCCAAGCTTGTATCCCATGGAGAAGAATACGATGAGACAAAAAGCCCACTGTGATTACGATTGCTGCATTACGGGAAAATTTGCGGTTTTCGCCGAATCCCTTTTGCAGAACCGGGGCATTCATCACAGCATAGATAAAAATCGGGATCAGCAGCAGGAGCAGGACACGTGGAATGGAAATGTCAATGGGCATTATTTGATTCAGCGTCACGCTGTTCAGTGTGATCGTGGCATTATTGATCGGAGTGAGCTTGATCCGCATACTTTCGAATGCTCCGGAAAAGTTACAGGAGGTGAAATCCGATTTTGCCCGTTTGCTTACCAGCTTTTTCTGCACGATGTCATAGCGGTAGTCCTTTGACTGGGTCGTATCGGTGATATCCACCTTCAGAAGTTCCTCTTTTCCGCCGGCAGCAAAGGATGCGTCCGTGTCGATGGTTCCGACTTCCTGCTGGATTCCTGTAAAGGTCAGCACCATTTCAGTTTCGCCGGAAACCGTGATCGTGCCGTCATCGTTTCGAGTTCCGTTGCCCTCCAGCAGCGCATCGGAAAGCTGCAGTTCGGATTTGGGATAATCCCCGAAGCAAAGCCGATAGGTGGGCGCCTGGAACAGTGTCAATTCCAGTACCAGGACGACAAGAACTGCTTTCGCAGAGAATTTCAGCACGGAGGAAGGATGCTTTTTGTGCTGTACGCACAGCAACCATTCCAAAAGGACAAACAGTGCCATGAAGAAATATGCACTGTGAAATGCTCCGAAATCAACGAACGAAAAGATGTCCAGATATGCCGGGATAAGCAATGCACCGGCGATGCAGCGTGAAACGAATCGTAAAACCTTTTCCAGCTGCGGATATTTCTCCTGCTGGACCATAGTCAATAAAGTAGACAGAAGAAGAGATGCGGCGGCGATTGCAAGATTCCTTGCGAAAAAAGAGATGAGCGTAAAGTTCATCTCTTTTTTACTGTATTTCAAAACCAATTGATTTCAAATTTAAAATGCAGGTTATCAAAAAAGTATTGTCCATATACAAATTATATGGTATTACCAAACCAATTTCACACTGAGTACCACCGTGTCACACTGAGTCACACTAAAACTCCGATTCCATGG
>CAKRPI010000086.1 GCA_934376945.1 uncultured Lachnospiraceae bacterium
AATCTACATGGTTGGTGAATGCCATAAAACGGCTGGTTGGCCGACAGGGATATCATTTGTAAAGTTGTAAAGTGGTGAATCTATAAATAAACACGTGATTTTGTATAGAAGAAAGACACCTCAAGTTCGATTGTGTTGTATAAGGAAAGTGACCAAACGAACATTTGTAACATTCACGAGAAAGAAGGTGGCTCTCGCAAATACTATACATTATTCTTCGTTCATATACAACCAGTCTAAGAAAGTCAAAGCGGATATTCGCAATTCGATTTGACTTCATTTACGAAATCCATAGCGTAGTTTTGCACAATTTTTTAAATTTGCTCATTTATAGTATGAATGTGAAAAATACAACATCATACCGAATACAATGATATTTATCGATTAGCGGAAATAAATATCGATAAAAATAGGAAAGAAAAGGCAAAAAGAATAATAAAAGAAAGTAAAAAATAGATATAAGAATGATACAGAATAAACATTTGAAAATGGCCAACTTTTTGAATGCAGATAAGCAATCCCCCCGCTTCAAGTGTGCGGAGCACTAAGCGGTGGGTAGGGACTTACTTGACTCGGTTAAATACAGACTAAGTTTTTTCTGATTCAAACATATATAGATTGGTAAGGGAGAGAGCGTATATGTCAGGGGAAAAAGAGTGCTCTAAAACTGGGAAGGAAGGCAATTAAACGTTTTTTTGCTTACATACTGGACTTGTTATTCTGCTGAATGGCGGAGTGGTTTGTGAAATGCAGTGTCAGAAAAAAATAAGCTTGTATGAAACTTGTGCCCCCTTTTATTCTTATATCGAGGCGGAGCATTAAGCCATAAAACCACCCATGTGAAAATATATCGGGGTTTCAGGCTTTTTGAGCCTGGTATTTTTATAATAAAGGTTTCACGTGAAACATTCTTTAAAACAAAAGCGCAGAATTTTATATGAGTTAAAAACTTTGCTTAACGAATTATCCTAAAAATTTCAAGCAAAAATAGAGAGTATCTAGTTACTGTACCGTTAACATTTCGCCAAATAACTGGCGTAAATTTCCCTATGCTGTGTTGCTATCAATCGCCGTAGCCAGTTGCAACGCATCCCTCCTCTTTACAGACTGAAATATTACCTTGTGTTTTTACCTGAAAAACAATGATACAGTACACTGATACATCGTTTATCGAAATGAAATAACTATACCGCTCAATTGCCTGCAAATCCGATTGCACAGATGAAAAAGTCTCAGCATAGTCTGATACATCTGCATTTTTTCCGTCTACACATGCGAATCCGCATCCGGCGCGATTGGTATAGTTATTTACGAAACAATGTACTAGTACAGCAAATATTAAGTAACTGCCATATTGACTTGTCTGATTTTTCATCTGCGGCGTTGTCGTCAATCGCCGTAGCCACCGCTACGCCTCATTCCTCCGCCTTGCAGATGAAGAAATTATCCTACGTCAATATAGCAGAAACTTAATTTTCACTGTACTAGTATACTGTATCACGCACATTTGGCCTAATGGCTTGTCTGAATTTCCATCTGCTGCGTTATCGTCAATCGACGATGCCACCGCATCGCCTCGTTTCTCCGCCTTGCAGATTGAAAATTCATCCTGCGCCATTATACTGAAAGTGAATGATACAGTACACTAGTTGATTACATTTACAAGTGATTTTTATCGGATAATATCTGATAATTATAAACTCTATCACAGATTATGATAATAATAAAAACCCGGAAAATATTGCATGTATTATGTAGAAAATGAAAAAAGATTAAGAGGGTAATTGTACGCTTGATTTATATAATTTTATAAGTGAACTACATTGGTAAGTGAAGCTGATTGCGAATGTCCGCTTTACTAATTGAGAAGTCCAGCTTGCAAAAAAAGGTGGTGACAAAAAATGTGCTTCTGGAAATAAGCAAAAATGATAGTAAAAGAAAAAGCAAAAACGATAAAAATCGATTATAGGGAGTTGCAAATATCTGTTTAACTACTTAATAGCTGCAAAACAATTTTGATAAGTAGATCGTGTGTACATTCGGATGAAAGGGAGGTTTTTGGCTGTTGTTTATAGGATATTATGATTAAAATGATAAATTTATTTAAAATAACTGAAGTGAAAAGATATCATTAATCATCAATATAAATCGAAATAAAACGAAACAAAAGAAAATAAAACGAAAAATATCGATTAAAAGGAATGAGGGACTTTAACCATGTAATGCTATTGTAAAAAGCCAGACAGTGTACAGACAGTGTAATAGATGTTACGGAAAGTGTTTTGATGAGTCGAGCCTTCGCGCGAAGGGTTACGAGAGTAATAGCAGTGGCGAGGTTTGCTTGTATCAGGAATGGTACAAGCAACTCCTGATAAGCTGCAAAGCAGCTACTCGGGCATGAATATCACGAGGTAATAGATAGGGGAATAATTGGTCATAAAAAGTTTCGGTAAGATAGGATACGCCGCACTACGTGTGCAAAGAAGATGTAGCAAGCGATTGTATTAAGCACCAGAATATACAGAGGAGCATTCTTTTTATGATCACAAAAGAAATATTTATAGCAATTCTCTAAAATAATGCATCTTAATCCAGCCTATCAGAGTGTGAAATCCTGCGTCAGATATCTTTGCCATGCGTCAGCACGCCTGCAGATATATTCCTTGTCTTTCGCACTCTGCTGAACGGCCTTAAATGCATTATTTACGACGATCGCTATAGTTGCGAGATCACAGAAATGCAGAGTATGTTGAGAAGCAGATTGACAGGAATACGGAGATAGGAAATTTCCTATAAATCTGGAACTTTTAAATTATACAGGTACAGATTACAAAGATATGCTTTACACAGACAGAGTTTTGTTTCACGTGAAACATTGCAAATGAATGATTGGGATTATTTATCTTATAGAAAAACTATAAAATAATGCATCTAAACCGGCTTGTCAGAATATAAAGACTTGCGTCAGATATCTTTGCCGTGCGTCAGCATGCATGTAGATATCTTTCTTGTCCTTTGCTTCTGATAAACCGTCCTGGTTGCATTATTATATGATTTTGCTACAGATGAAAAAACTTTGCTTCTATAAAAAAATGAGTTATTCGCAACTTATTTTGATGAGTACTCAATTTTCAGGTCAAAGCGGATATTTGCAATTAGCTTCGCTGCTTGTAGGATCATAATGGATTCAAGCTCGTAAGGAATCCTCCCGTAAACGGATCCCTCCTTACGAGATTCCGCAAGAGGGTCCTTATGATATTTCATAACCTATATCATGAGTGAGGTATCTCGCTTATGATACAAGCAAGTCCCCTGCTTATTGCTCCACACAACCACGCAGGGGACTTGCTTGATTCGGTTAAAATAACTGTTCGATATTGTTCAGGAATTCTAAGAATCTAATGAGAATGGGTTGGCTATAAGCATTCCCCGCTTCAAGTGTGCGGAGCACTAAGCAGTGGAAGGAATACTTATGTCAGTGGAGAAAAGTTTCTCCTGACGAATAACTGCTTTGCAATTTGATAGAAGTAGATTTGGACTTATTTATTTGGTTCGGTTAAAAAACACATGGCGTAAAAAACTATTTTTCAGTTTTTGAGAGAGATCTATGCAGAGTATTTCTTATTTTCTTATAAAATAAGAGGGAAATCTTTGACTGTAAGAAAGGAAAATGGTAATATAAGAAAAGTAGTAAAGCAAAAATAAATCTGGAAGGGTACACATAGCATAGAAATGTTTCACGTGAAACATTGCGAAACAAATGAAGGGAGTCACACGAATAAATGGGAAGAACTATTGTTGTTGCAAACCAAAAAGGCGGTGTTGGAAAAACTACAACATCGATTAATTTGTCTGCTTCTCTTGCAAGTCTTGGTAAAAAAGTGCTTGTAATTGATATGGATCCGCAGGGAAATACTACGAGTGGCCTTGGAGTGGAGAAAGATGAAGTAGAAAATACGGTATATGAATTACTCCTGGGAGAAAAGACAATTCAGGATTGTTTGCAGTCAGAAATTTTTGAAAATCTTTCAATTCTTCCGTCAAATGTTAACTTGGCAGGGGCTGAAATTGAACTGGTAGGAGTAGAGGGGAAAGAGTATCTTCTGAAAACAGCGTTGGATGAAATAAAAGAAAATTACGATTTTGTAATCATTGATTGTCCGCCTTCCTTAAATACTCTGACGATTAATTCGATGTGTGCAGGTGACACTGTGCTTGTTCCGATTCAGTGTGAATATTACGCTTTGGAGGGATTAAGCCAGCTGATGCATACAATCGATTTGGTTAAAGACCGTCTGAATCCAAGCCTTGAGATTGAAGGCGTGGTGTTTACAATGTATGATGCAAGAACTAATCTATCACTTCAGGTGGTTGAAAATGTAAAAAACAACCTGAACCAGCGCATTTACAAAAGTATTATTCCAAGAAACGTAAGATTGGCGGAGGCACCAAGCTATGGCATGCCAATTACAAAATATGATCCGAAATCGACTGGCGCAGAGGGATATCGTTTGTTAGCAGAGGAAGTAATACACAGAGGTGAAGAAGAATGACAGTAAAAAAGATGGGGTTGGGAAAAGGTCTAGATTCACTAATCCCCAAACAGGGGGCAGAGAAAAAAGCAGCGTCGGCAAAAACCGAGACGGTCGTAAAAACAGTAGTAAAAAAAGAAGAGGTAAAGCTGCGTATCAGTGAAGTAGAACCAAACCACGAACAGCCTCGTAAAAAATTTGATGAGGATGCTTTACTGGAGTTGTCAGAGTCGATTAGGCAGTATGGCGTACTTCAACCGCTCCTGGTGCAAAAAAGAGATGGCTATTATGAAATTATTGCAGGCGAGCGTAGATGGCGAGCTGCAAAAATGGCTGGATTGAAAGAAGTACCGGTGGTGATCAAGGATTTCACAGATCAGCAGATCGTTGAAATTTCTTTGATTGAAAATATTCAGAGAGAAGATTTGAATCCGATAGAAGAGGCATTGGCGTATAAACGACTTCTGACGGAGTTCAGATTGAAACAGGATGAAGTGGCGGAGAGAGTTTCTAAAAGCCGTACAGCGGTTACTAATTCGGTGAGACTTCTGAAGTTGGATCCAAGAGTACAGCAGATGGTGATTGATGAAATGATTACAACCGGTCATGCAAGAGCTCTGCTTTCTATAGAAGATAAGGATATGCAGTATAAGATTGCCATGCAGGTTTTTGATCAGAAGCTTAGTGTGCGTGATGTTGAAAAGCTAATGAAATCAATGCAGAATACAGAGCATAAAAAGGAAAAAACCAAGGCGGAAAATACTTTTATTTATGAAAATCTGGAAGAGAAAATGAAAGCACTTTTTGGCACTAAAGTATCAATCAGCCATAAAGCAAATAATAAAGGAAAGATTGTTATTGACTATTATTCAAATGAAGAGCTGGAGCGATTGATAGATCTGTTTCAATCAATTCCAACCGGAAGAGATATGGAACAATAAAAAAGAAAAGTTTCACGTGAAGGAATGCTTCGCCTTTTTGCAAACAAAAATCTAAACGCGGATTACGGTAGAAAAAATTGAATGGCTATAGTGAGGCGATGGAGCTTCCGAACAGGCAGTGGAAAAGGTTTGTAAATGTTCGCTTTGTAAAAAAATGAATTAAGCAAAGAATAAAGAAGAGGACAGAAAATGGAAAGCAATATTTTAAATTCACTCGGAATTGATCCGGGAATTCTCGTTATTGCAATGATGGGAATTATGATATTTGTACTTCTATATATGGTGCGGGTATCTATGAAAATGACACGTTTTATGAAACGTTATCGTATTTTTATGCGTGGAAAAGATGCGGTTTCTCTCGAAAAAGCGTTTGCACAGCGCTTTCTGGAGGTAGATAAGCTGTCGGAGATGACAAAGATCAATACCGACGAGATACGAAGAATTAAGGAAATCCAGGGGCGCACAGCAAATAAAATTGGCATTGTAAAGTACGATGCGTTTCCTGATGTTGGGGGAAGACTGAGCTTTGCACTTGCTATGCTTGATGAAAGCAATTCTGGTTTTGTATTGAATGCTATTCATGGAAGAGAAGGGTGCTATACCTACGTAAAAGAGATTGTAAAGGGAGAGTCCTACATTGTACTGGGGCAGGAAGAAAAAGAAGCATTGCGACAGGCAGTAAATTATTTTAGCGACATGGGATGAAATCCTTTACTTGCCCGTTGAAATGGTATATGATAAAGAAAGTTTTGAATTGAAGATCAGAAATTGAGGAAGAAAAATAAATCTGGAGGCAAAAAAATGTTAGACATTAAATTTGTGAGAGAGAACCCGGAAATTGTAAAGCAGAATATCCGAAATAAATTTCAGGATGAGAAGCTTGTGTTGGTGGATGAGGTTCTGAAATATGATCAGGAAAACAGAGACATCAAAAAAGAGGTAGAGGCACTTCGTGCAAACCGGAATAAAATTTCCAAACAGATCGGTGCTTTGATGGCACAGGGTAAAAAAGAAGAAGCAGAGGCTGTAAAAAAAGAAGTAACACAGAATTCTGAGCGTATGGCAGAATTAGATGCACGCGAAAAGGAAGTAGAAGAAGAAATCCGCAAGAGAATGATGGTAATTCCGAACATCATTGACCCATCTGTTCCGATAGGAAAAGATGACAGTGAAAATGTGGAAATTCAGCGTTACGGTGAACCACTTGTTCCTGATTTTGAAATTCCATATCATACAGAAATCATGGAGAAACTTCACGGTATCGATATGGATGCGGCAGGCAGAGTAGCCGGAAATGGATTTTATTATCTGATGGGAAATATTGCAAGACTTCATTCTGCAGTTCTTTCCTATGCACGTGATTTTATGATTGGAAGAGGATTTACTTATTGTATTCCACCGTATATGATCCGTAGTAATGTAGTAACGGGTGTTATGAGCTTTGCGGAGATGGATGCAATGATGTACAAGATCGAGGGTGAAGATTTGTATCTGATTGGTACAAGCGAGCATTCGATGATTGGCAAATTCATTGATACCCTGATTCCGGAAGAGGAACTTCCGAAGACACTGACCAGTTATTCTCCATGCTTCCGTAAAGAAAAAGGAGCACACGGTATTGAAGAGAGAGGCGTATATCGTATTCACCAGTTTGAAAAACAGGAAATGATTGTTGTTTGTAAGCCGGAGGACAGCATGATGTGGTTTGAAAAACTGTGGCAGAACACGGTAGACTTTTTCCGTACACTGGATATTCCGGTACGTACTCTGGAGTGTTGTTCGGGAGATCTGGCAGATCTGAAGGTAAAATCTCTGGATGTAGAAGCATGGTCACCGAGACAGAAAAAGTACTTTGAAGTAGGAAGCTGCTCTAATTTAGGAGATGCGCAGGCAAGACGTCTGAAGATTCGCGTGAAAGGAGAGGACGGAAAGAAATATCTTGCGCATACACTGAATAATACAGTAGTCGCACCGCCGAGAATGCTGATTGCATTTCTTGAAAACAACCTCAATGAGGATGGAAGCGTTCGGATTCCGGAAGCTTTAAGACCGTATATGGGTGGTCAGGAAGTAATCAGATAAGACCGGCTTTAAAGGGGAGATAAGATGCATTCTTATTTAAGGGCAATCGGTTTTGCGAATATTACAAAAGAGTCTGAAGTAGAAAAGCTGCTTACAGATGTATATCAAAAATTTGATCATCGGGAAGCTGTGCGTGAGGAAGATGCGGCGTTTATTGAGATGGAAAAAGAATTTGCACCGGATATGGGCATTAAGCTTTGCGGAGATATGGACGGGAATGGATTTCACAGGCAATATTATTTTCCTTATTATAAGGGAAGAAGTGTTACAACGTCAGAAGAGGTCAACGTGGAGCGACGTGTGAACGGTGATTCATTTGCCGGAATTTGTGATGACGGGCGTGTCGGCGTATCTTTAATCTTTTATCTGCAGAATGCGGCCAGATATCGCCAGGAGCAATTGCTTGATCGGCTGAAAGGGATTCCGGTTACCACGACCTTTACAGGTTTATCTTCCGGTGGGCGAATTCTGTTTCCAGTGGCAAAAAGATCATCAGGAACAGGCGGAGATTTTGAAAAGAAATCCGTGGCGAGACGCAGTCAACTGATGAGTGCAGCAAAAAATGGTGACCCGGAAGCAATTGAGAGTCTTACGATTGAGGACATGGATTTGTATTCTATGGTATCACGGCGAGTTTACAGAGAAGATGTATTTTCTATTGTAGATACATTTTTTATGCCATATGGGATGGAATGTGATCAGTATCAGATTTTAGGAAATATTGAATATTGCCAGAGAGTACAGAATGTCGTTACAGACGAATATATTTATCAAATGACAGTAGAATGCAATGATATGTATTTTGATATTTGCGTAAATGCAAAAGATCTCCTGGGGGTGCCAGAAATTGGTCGCCGTTTTAAGGGGAATATCTGGCTGCAGGGACAGTTGAATTTTGACTTGTAATTTGCAGAAAAATATAGTATGATAGGTCTGTTCTGTAAAATGAAATTGTTCAGAACAGACCTGTTTTTATATCGGTTGAATGAAACAGTGCAAGCTCCGAAAATGAAGAGCCGGTATTGATTGTATTTGAAAAGTACTATGAATTCTAAGGCAAGTCGGTACTACCACATTTTATTAGCTGTGGCCAAGTGCTGTTACTGTGTACCAAAGGGTTTTCGCCGGATTTTTACCGGCTGAAAAT
>CAKRPI010000087.1 GCA_934376945.1 uncultured Lachnospiraceae bacterium
GGATCTTAGCTGCTTCTCTTACCATTTTATCAATCTCAGCCTTCGGAACTTTTCTAAGCTTAAGGCTGAATGCCATATTATCATATACGGTCATATGCGGATACAGAGCGTAGCTCTGGAATACCATTGCAATATCTCTGTCCTTCGGCTCAACGTCATTTACAACTCTGTCGCCGATCTTCAATGTACCGGAAGAAATCTCCTCCAGTCCTGCAATCATACGAAGTGTGGTTGATTTTCCACATCCTGACGGTCCTACAAAAATAATAAATTCCTTATCCGCAATTTCAAGATTGAAATCTTTAACAGCTTCAAATCCATTCGGGTATGTTTTGTTAATATGCTGTAATGATAAACTTGCCATTTCTGAATCCTCCTGATATTCTTCATTCATGTCCGGATGTAAAGGCACTTCTACCCGGACATCCTGCATGGTCTTAGTATACTAAAATCCCTCTTTTTCTTCCATACCAGAACTATACAAAGATTTTTTATTTCCTTGGTAGTTCTGCTTACGCCCCTCTTTTTCCTGCTTTTTATGTGGCAATGTGACGGTTTTTTTCCCTTTTACTGGTCATTTTGACGAACTCTTGTATTTTCTTTTCGGATTGTGTATACTGTTACCATGACTGCCCGCCAGAAGGCAGCCATTTTGCAGCATCAGCTGTATTTCTCCTCCGATACTCCCCTCTTTTTACTGAGTAAATGCGCGGCAGAATACACGTTTCAATGCATCTGGCAGAAAGGAGAAAACTTTCCGCATGAATTTTATCGTTCTTGATCTTGAGTGGAACCAGTGTCCGACCGGCAAGCCTGACGCCATCTGTCAGCTCCCTTTTGAGATCATTGAGATCGGTGCTTTTAAGCTTGACGAAATGCTGACAATAAAAGACAGCTTCCGTGAAATAATCCGGCCTCAGGTTTATCGCACTCTCCATTTTAAAACACGCGAGATCATTTCTCTGCGTTCTATTGATCTCGAAAACGGACGTACGTTTCCTGAGGTCATACGGGACTTTTTTGACTGGTGCGGTTCCGATCCCTGTTTCTGTACCTGGGGACCATCCGATCTTATGGAGCTGCAGCGCAATATGGCCTACCACGATATTCCCAATACGTTTCCGTTTCCACTTATGTATTATGACATCCAGAAAATTTTCAGCATTCGTTATGAAGACCGACGGACCAGGCGTTCGCTTGAATTCGCCGTCGACTATCTTTCCATTCCGAAAGAGGTTGCATTTCATTGCGCTCTTTCTGATGCGCATTATACCTCACTTGTCATGCAGCATATGACACGATATGAAATTCTCGAGAATTCCTCTGTTGATTATTTTCGCACCCCGGAAAACCGGAAAGAAGAGATCCATATCCAATATCCCACTTACACCAAATACGTTTCACGGCCATTTCCATCAAAAATACAGGCCATGAAAGACCGTGTTGTCACATCCACGTCCTGTTTTCTTTGCAGGAAAAATATACCGAAAAAGATCCGTTGGTTTTCTTCCGGCAGCCGCAATTACCTTTGTCTGTGTCAATGTGAAGAGCACGGATATCTCAAAGGCAAAATCCGGTTGCGGCAACGCGGAGACGGAAAATATTATGCAGTAAAAACAATTCGTTTTGTCACACCTGATGAAGCATCTGCTGTCGCTCAGAGAAAAGAATCTCAGCATAATAAAAACAGAACATAAAAAAGCACTTCGAAAAGTGCTTTTTTATTGCAGGCAGATCAATACTCCTGTCCTATTTCGTTTTATTAAAGTTATCCACCAACTCTTCCATTTCTGTAAGCAGACAGTCTACTTTTCCGTAATAGGAATCGTTGTTCAGTGGGTTGTCCATCTCCTTGTTAATATCATCCAAAAGTTTACGAAGCGCCTCGATCCTTTTCTTTCCATTGCCGTTTTTATAAAGCAGATAACGACTGCGCTCATTTTCTTCCGGCGTCATTTTTTTCAGATATACCTCTACATTCGGCTTTTCTCCAATATAGCGATAGGTAATTGACGGTGATGCATGATTCAGCAGGTTCTGCAGATAATAGATATCTCCTGTCGACTTATAATATCGCCAGGCAAATGTCTTTCGCATTGTCTGGGCACCGATTGAAGTCAGTCCCATGCTTTTGCCTGCATTTTTAAATGCACGGTATGCCTGTTCTCTGGAAAGTGGTGCCGGTGAGCTTGCATGTCCCAGGATGAGATACGCATCCGGATCCTTTCCTTCCGTATACTCATTAATAATCTGTTTGAGTTCCGGCGGAATCTGAAATGTCCGACGGATATTTTTGGTTCCGATATTTGCCTCAATACTGTCTTTTCCGCGGATATCCTTATTGCGGAATTTCAAAATTTCCTGAAGCTGAAGACCAGTCCCTACTCCGATCTCAAACATAATATAATATTTATCATCCATTTCCCGCAGTTTCGCTTTAAATTTCTCCAATGTTTCTTCGTCTTTGATTGGCGCAACCCAGTTCATACTTTGTCCTTCCCTTCTTAAGCAATTTCATTATTTATACCCTTTATTTTATTATTTTTCAGCCTGATCGGCAGCCCTTTCTGCCTCGGCCTTTGAAAGCGTTTCCTGCTCCCTGCGGTGCTGCTCCTGTTCCATATAAGCACGAAGCTCCGCCTCAATCTCCGCAGTTGTCATCCGGTCAATCTCATCCTCCCGACGCCGACGTTCTTTTTCTTCCTGTCTTCTGCGCCTGCGAAGCCGATAGTCCGATGTACACCGAAAAATCAGAACGACAATAAATATCAGTATCAAAGCCAGGATTACTGCGCCTCCCGCAATCACCACCATCATGTGCGATTCCGCATAACCCTTTACCTTTGCATATCCGATACGAAATATAGCCGATGTCTGTGAAATCACATCATCCAGACCTTCAATCTGAATCCCATCTGCAGTTTCCTGCTCTGCGCTGTCTTCCTGAATCACCGTCCGCGTATTCCGCATGAACGGCTGCTGCGCCGGTACACAAATCGGATAAAAACATCCACTGGATTTTCCTACCTCTATCCCCTCATACTGGTAGGAAATGCTTCTGGCTGCTCCTTCTTCCTGTATAACCTCATGGTTCAGCTCTGATGCAGAAACAGTATTTGGCAGCGTCAGTGCGACCAGGCAGTCTGCATATGGCGACCGTTTCCATGCCTCTGACTGAAAAGAAGCGGCCGTCCCCAGATAATTCAGGCCCATTATATCATAAAATGTCTTTTCCGTGCGGGTTCTTTTATAATTCACAGAAGAAAAATTATCGAATCCATATTCCAGTATCTGACGAGATTCATCGTACGCCTTCCCGGCTCCGTTTACTCTAAGAACCACTGACACAAGACTTTTTCCGTCTTTTTCAGCATACGTAACCAATGTATTCAGGCACTGTGATGTAAAACCGGTTTTTCCGCCTGTGCAGTACTGCCAGTAATACTCCTCGTCTTTCTGCATCATCTTATGATGATTTGTCAGATACCGTTCTTCATCGACCATATTCGTTTTTGGGATTGTATAAAAACGTGTCGTTACAATCTCCCGAAATGTCGCATTTTCATATGCCGCCTTTGCGATAAGCGCCATATCATACGCGCACGTGTAATGATCATCGCTGTAAAGACCGTGCGGATTTGAAAAATGCGTATTTACACAGCCAAGCTGCGCTGCTTTTTCATTCATCAGCTCCGCAAAACCACTGATGCTCCCACCAATGTATTCAGCCACGCCATTTGCGATATCATTTGCTGACGCAAGCATAATTCCATAGGCAGCATCCCGCAGCGTCATTTTTTCTCCCGGCTGTATTCCAAGATGCGAGCTTCCTTCTTCCAGGTCATAAACGATTTCTGAAAAAGTAATCTCATCATCCAGATCACAGTTCTCCACAAGCAGAAGTGTTGTCAGAATCTTCGTGATACTTGCAGGATACTGTTTTTCTTTCGCCTGCTTGCTATAGAGAAAAGTTCCGGTATTCATATCGAGCACCGTTGCGGATGCCGCCTCAATCGAGGGCCCTTGCGGCCAGTTTTTGATATCGTTCGACTCGATCGGATAATAATAAGAATCAGGAATTGCTTCTTCTGTTTCTTCCTGCCCTTCCCCATCTGCCTCCACTACATCTTCTTCTGCAAAAATACAAGAATAAGGGACAAGCAGACATAGGCAGATGACCAAAAAGCTTGCTGTTAAAGACCTCCAGCTTTTCATTTTAATCTCCTCTATTCAATTTTCGTTTAAACTTTAGTATATGAGATTGTCTGTAAAAAAGCAAGCCCCACCCACTGTTTATTGCTTCCCGCAACCCTGCAGGGGACTTGCTTGATTCGGTTAAACACCCGGACACTCCCCACTTTACAGATCCTTTGGATCTGGCATTATTTTATAATACCCATACATAATATGTCAATCTGTAAAGAGGAAATGAAGCCTCAAATACCCTGCCGCAAAGAGCGGCGGTGGAATGCCCGCCATCCACGAAACATCTAAAAACAGTACGAATGTAATTTTTCCGTCATACCCTCTCCTGTATTTTTCGTGGTATACTAAAGTGTGTCTGAAGCCTCATGGCTGATCAACTGTAAGGAGGACCCTCTGATGAAAATTGCAATTGTTGATGATATTGCAGAAGAACGAACTCTGCTGCGCAAACGTCTCATGCAGCAGCTTCAAAATCACAGTATCTGTGCCCGTTTTTTTGAGTATGAAAACGGAACAGACTTTCTTGATGCATGCGAAAACCAGCATTTTACTGTTTTATTTCTTGATATTTATATGGAAGGAAAAAATGGAATTGATACAGCAAAGGAATTTCGTCAAAAGGACTCTGACTGTCTGCTGATCTTTACTACCACGTCCACGGATCATGCACTGGAAGGCTTTCAGGTCCGCGCCATGCATTATCTGGTAAAACCTTATACCCAGGAAATACTTTCTGCTCTGATCGACGAAATCCTTGCCCGGATCCCCCGGCCGGAAAAATACATCCAGATAAAAACCAACGGAGCAAACATTCGGATCCCTTTCCATAATATCGTATATGCAGAACATTTTTCTCATATGATCCACATTCACACTTCAACCGGAAAGGAACTGGTTACCCGGCAATCCTTTGGATCCTTCACGGAACCGTTTAAGGACGATGCACGCTTTTTTCTCTGCAGCCGTGGCGGCATTGTCAACCTTGAACATGCAATTGATTTTGATGGATTTTCCTTCTTTTTGAATGAAGGAAACCAGATTTCTGTCAGTCGCGAACTGTCCAAAGCCGCAAGACAGACCTTTATGGAATTTCTTTTTCAAAGGGGGTGCCGGAAATGAATCATCTGCTCCAGCCGATTCTTGAATTTACCGTTATTCTTCCAGGCACACTGCTTGCATATCTTCCGGTAAAGCCTTATTTAAAGCAGAATCCCCGACGTCTTGCCGCATGGATGGTTCCACTCCTCATACTTATTTGCCTGACTGCCGGTACTGTATGCTGTTCTTTGCAGCTTCGAACGGCCCCTGTGCTCTTTTGTCTTTTGCCGTGTCTTATCTTTCTGTACCATAAAACATTAATGATCTCCATGTGGAAATCCGGCAATATTGCACTGGCCATCTGCGCAGTCTTCGCCTGCGTCAATAATCTTTCCAAGGTAATTAATACACTTCTGGTCACAAGCCGTGATTTTCTGGAAAACAGCCTGTATTTCGAGCCATGCACCGGCCTCATTTACAATCTCATCTGCATACTTTTTGTTGCAGCTGCCTGGTATCCGGCCACACATTCTGTCCGAACTATGATCGAGGATAAAAATCTTGCACAGACCTGGTACATTTTCTGGATACTTCCGCTTATTTCTATCGCTTTAAATTGCTTTATAGTGCCGAAATATTCCAGAGCCTTTTATAACAGCAATATTTTACACAGTTATATTGCAATCATTCTTTTCCTCTTTATTATTTTGATTCTGTTTTATGCCATGTTTTTTCTGATGGCAGACAGCCTGAATCGAAATGCACACCTTCAGCAGGAAAATCAGCTGCTTTCCATGCAGCGAGCAAGATATGACACGCTCCGCACAGCAATTGAAGAAACCAGACAGGCACGTCATGATATGCGCCATCATTTTCTCCAGCTGTCCTCTATGGCAGATCAGGGAAATCTGAATAAAATAAAAGAATACCTCAGCAACGCAGTCGACAGAATACCAAGCTTTGACTTTCACTTTTGTGAAAATCAGGCTGCCGACAGTGTTATCGGATATTACTGCACCCTCACACGCAACGAGGGTATCCCATTTCGTGCACAGATTCATCTGCCGGCACAACTTGCCATCGATGAAATGGATCTTTGTCTCATTCTTTCCAATCTTCTGGAAAACGCGTTTGAAGCCAGTCTAAAAACAGATAAATCAAAACAGCAAATTACGATCATGGTCTATCCACCCTTTGACCATCTTCTCCTGATTCAGGTTGAAAATGCCTTTAACGGCAGTATTCATCAGAAGAACGGAATTTTTCAATCCTCCAAAAGAAAGGCAGATGGAATCGGAATCCAATCTGTCCGCCGGATTGCAGAAAAAAATGGCGGTACAGCCGTTTTCTCCTGTGAAGATCATATTTTTACAGCTAAAATCATGCTGCGCACGGTTCCTCAATAATTCACAGCATGCAGCACTTCATTTCTGTAGTATGTACCGGCAAATACTATCCCGGCAGTCTTACCGCAGCTGCATCAGTACTCCGCACATTTGAACGCGGCCGCTTTGCAAAGCAAAACGGCCGCAATTGAACCTGATCAAATAAATCCCCTATTTTTTATCCCTGCCATTTTTTCGGTAAAACTCTTTTTTCTCTTCATACATAGCTTTATCAGCTTCTTTGGCAAGATCTTCTATCGAATATCCCGCAAAATCGTCCGAAAGAGCATACCCGGCAGAAAGACTCAGCTTTCTTGCTTTAACACCGGACCATGACTGTATGATCCGCTTCAGCTCTGTCAGGGTTTCTTCCGCCTGCGCTTTTTTCATAGTTCCTACAACAATAAACTCATCTCCGCCAACGCGAAATGTCTTCCCCATCCTGCCAACTACCTTAGTAATACACTGAGCCGCGCCACAGATCAATTCATCCCCCGCTTCATGTCCAAGAGTGTCATTCACCGCCTTCAACCCATTGATATCCATCACAAATACCACAAGATTATCCGGAATATGATCTGCGTATGACTCAATTACATCATTATATGCAAAACGGCTAAATACTCCTGTCAGTGCATCAATTGAAATCTTTACACTCTGCTCAGTTATTTTTTCATTCATTTTTATCTGTCTTGTAATATGAAACTCAGTGATCCAACGAATAATTATACCCACAATTTCAAACAGACAACCAAAAGCACATAATAACTGAACTAAAAAATTTGTCATATTGATATAAGAAGATCTGGGAAGTTCGATCCCCTGAAGCTGAAGTTCTCCAAAAATTTTCTTACGCAAATACATAATACAAAGAATTCCTATTACACCTGCAGCAATTTTCGCATAGTGGAATATCCTTTGATAACCGCCCTTCTGTGTCGAAGGAGTATCCTCACACAAACACAGACAAGACAGATAGTCCCTGATTTTTTGCCTCGATAGAAAATAATGCACACCACAGCAGGCGATTGCACTTAAAGCATAAGACAGCCAATCTTGAAACATTGGGAGCGAAAACAGGTTTGGTGCCAGCTCCCGGTAGACCATTGGGACAAAAATATAGCATATCGCAAGAATAATAAAACCATGTAAAAAGGTACTCAGGATTGCAAGCAGCGCAATTCCAAAATAAATATGCTTACGCTGCTTACGAAAATAAAGCCCAAAAACAAAACCGGAAGCAACCGCAAACAACATCCTGGCCACTGCAAGCATACATGATATCACCGGCTTTCCACTGGCAAACGGAGAAAACAGCCGATCTAATGCAGCTGTCGAAAACGAGCCAATCCACATAGATGTCAGTGCAAATACGCACACTACCGGTACACTTCCTTCTATGCCAAAAATCATCGCAGCAACAATGACAAGAATGTGCAATGTAGTCGTCGATACCAGCGGGAATTCAATATAGCCAAGGTAGGAAAATGCAAAAACCGCTTCTAAGGCCATTAGCGCAAACACAATCTCATGTGTTTTTCGTTTTGTAAGCGCAACACCATACAATTGATTAAAGCGTTTCATAACTTTTTCATCTTTCTGTCGTAAATAAGAATCCGTCTCCTGATTTTCTGATTATACTGAAGCTGTCGAGATCTGAAGATTCCCGACAGCCCCATGATCAATCAAAATCTCTGGTAATATTTGTAAGCCATTTGCCTCTGAAATAGTGAATGAATACCACAGGCATTTTTTCGAACTCATCCAAAGTCATTACAAAGTATACCCAGACAGGCGGCAGTTTTAAAACATATGCTGCAAGGAAAGTGAGAGGAACCGCAACAATCCACATAA
>CAKRPI010000088.1 GCA_934376945.1 uncultured Lachnospiraceae bacterium
GAGCGCTGATGCTTCCGCACAGAGTCTGCAAGGCTTGTGGAACTTACAACAAGAAAGAAATCATCCCGGTAGAGGATTAATTCTCACTGATGGGTGATAGAGAATCTGCCGTACGGATTTATCCGGCGGCAGATTTTTTGTTACCGTTGGCTCTGAACGGTAACAAAAAGTGCGATAATTTTCTGTTGCTTTTTAGAATGATGTTTAGTATATTATGTAATAGAAATGCAGGAGGGAAAATTATGAGTGAAATAGTCCGGGTGGTCGTCGATGCAATGGGCGGCGACAATGCACCAGAAGAGATTGTGAAGGGCGCGATTGCGGCAGTCAACAATTGCAAGGAGATTCATCTGATCCTCACCGGCTTACAGGACGCGGTGGAGCGTGAACTGAAAAAATACACGTATCCGGCCGACCGGGTTGAGGTGGTGCCTGTTTCACAGGTAATTGAGACCGCAGAGCCGCGGAGCCAATGTGGATGCCAGATCTTCTCATCTTGTTCAGTTTGCAAAGATGGGTTCTATTTATATGGAACATGTGGTCGGTATAAAGCGGCCGAAGGTGGGTATTGTCAATATCGGTGCGGAGGAAGAAAAGGGAAATGCACTGGTTAAAGAGACATTTCCGCTTCTGAAGCAGTGTGAGGACATTAATTTCACCGGAAGCATTGAGGCAAGGGATATTCCGGCCGGTACATGTGATGTAGTTGTATGTGAGGCGTTTGTGGGAAATGTCATTTTAAAGCTTTACGAAGGCGTTGGTGCTGTGATGATCCAAAAGATCAAAGAGGGACTAAAGTCAGACGTAAAGACAGCAATCGGTGGTATGCTGATCAAACCGGCATTGAAGGAAACGCTGAAATCATTTGACGCATCGGAGTACGGAGGAGCACCGCTTCTTGGCGTTCAGGGACTTGTTGTCAAGACACATGGCAGCGCGAAAGCAACAGAGGTGCAGAATTCTGTTTATCAGTGTGTGAAATTTAAACAGCAGAAGATCAGCGAGAAGATCGAGATGGCAATACATAAAAACGAAGAATCAAAGTAAGGAGAGATTTTTGTTATGGAATTTGAAAAATTGCAGAGTATTATTGCTGAGGTATTGAATGTTGATGCGGATGAAATTACGCCGGAGACTACGTTTGTAGATGATCTTGGTGCAGATTCACTGGATGTATTTCAGATCATAATGGGAATTGAAGAAGAATTTGATATCGAAATTCCGCAGGAGAAAGCGGAAAAAATCGTATCTGTCGGTGATGCGGCGGAAGCGATCAAGATGGCAATTGGGTGAGATAAGACGAAGGGGGCTTAAACAGCCCCCTTTTTGTGAAACGCATCCAAGGCAGAGTATGTTCTGCCACGCGGCCCATACGTGTATTTTTTACGGATACATGCGTTTGGGCAGAAAAGAGATGTCAGTCTTCATCAAAACAAAGGGAGAGGAAAGATTATGGCAGACATGAAAATAAAAGAACTGGAACAGGTAATCGGATATACCTTTCAGAATCCACAGATGCTTCTGACTGCGATGTGTCATAGCTCCTATGCAAATGAACACCGGCAGAAACAGATGCATGATAATGAACGGCTGGAATTTCTGGGAGATGCCGTGCTGGAAATTGCAAGCAGTGACTTTCTGTTTCATCAGTATCCGCAGATGCCGGAAGGAAAGCTTACGAAGCTTCGCGCGAGTATCGTTTGTGAGCCGACACTTGCACTGTGTGCAAGAGAGATTCATCTGGAACAGCATCTGCTGCTTGGAAAGGGAGAGGAGCATACAGGTGGTCGTTATCGTGATTCCATTATATCAGATGCGATGGAAGCACTGATCGGAGCTATTTATCTTGATGGTGGTTTTGCTAATGCGAAAGAGTTTGTGGAAAAATTTATTCTGACGGATATTGAACACAAGAAGCTCTTTTATGATAGCAAGACTATCCTGCAGGAGATCGTGCAGCGTGACTTTAAGGAAGAAGAAATCCATTATGTGATCATAGGAGAAGAAGGACCGGATCATGCAAAACGTTTCATTGTCGAAGTGCGGATCGGAGAAAAGACGGCCGGCATCGGAAAAGGAAGTACCAAAAAAGCAGCAGAGCAGGAAGCAGCTTACCGTGCAATTATCGCACTGAAAGGAAAACAGTGAGATACAGCTGTATAAGAAACGAGCATCGAAAGGAAATTACTTGGGTATGTATCTGAAAAGCATAGAAGTCCATGGTTTTAAATCCTTTGCGAATAAAATTGTGTTTCAGTTTCATAACGGAATTACGGCAATTGTCGGGCCGAACGGAAGCGGAAAAAGCAATGTTGGTGATGCGGTACGGTGGGTACTGGGAGAACAGAGTGCAAAACAGCTGCGTGGCGCCAGTATGCAGGATGTTATCTTTTCCGGAACCGAGCTGCGAAAGCCACTTGGATATGCATCTGTATCGATTACGCTGGATAATTCCGACCATCAGCTGGCGATCGCTTATGATGAAGTGACGGTAACGCGCCGTGTGTACCGTTCCGGCGAGAGTGAGTATTTGATCAACGGAACGCTGGTGCGGCTGAAGGATATCAATGAACTGTTTTACGACACAGGAGTCGGCAAAGAGGGTTACTCGATCATCGGGCAGGGTCAGGTTGAAAAAATCATCAGTGGAAAACCGGAAGAACGACGGGAGCTTTTTGATGAAGCGGCTGGTATTGTAAAATTTAAGAGAAGAAAGTATGCTGCTCAGAAAAAGCTGGAGGATGAAAAGCAGAATCTGGTGCGTGTCAACGATATTTTAAAAGAGCTGACGCGTCAGCTCGAACCGATGGAAAAGCAGGCGGCGACAGCCAGGATCTATCTTCAGAAAAAAGAAGAACTGAAATCGTATGACATCAATCTGTTTCTGGCAGAGTATGAGCAGATTGGAAAAGAACTGGAGCAGACAAGGGGGAAACAGGAAACTGCGCAGGGGCAGCTGGAAAATACAAAGGCGGAGTATGAGAAAACAAAGGCGGAGTATGAGAAGCTAGAGCAGGAAATAGAAGTACTGACGGAGCATCTGCAGGAAAAAAGAGATGGCATTACAGCCGGGCAGCTGAAAAAACAGCAGCTTGAAAATCAGGTCGAGCTTTTGAAGGAGCAGATCAATACGGCACATGCCAGTGATGCTCATCTGAAATCACGAATTCAGCTGATTGATGAAGAACAGAAGGAAAAGGAAGCACAGCAGAGGGAGTCGGCAAAGCAGCTTGAGGCACTGCGCACACAGGTAAAAGAGGCAGCCGCGAGGGAAAAACTGGCGGTGGATGAGGCACAGCGTCTTCAGGAACTGATCCGTTCGCTTGAGCAGGCGGTTGCGGATGGAAAAAGCAGGATTATTGAAATTCTGAATGGCCGCGCCGGTGTAAAGGGAAGAATGCAGCGCCATGCTGCAATGCTGGAGCAGACGCAGATTCGAAGAGCGCAGATTTCCAAGGAAGCGCTTCGGCTGCGTTCGGAAGAATCGGAGCAGGCGGAGCGTCTGGCAGAAGTAAAAAAAGAGTATGATGGAATAACCGAGCGCATCCGTATCCTGACAGAAAAAAGTGAGGCAACAAACGAAGAGCTTGGTGAGATACAGCAGAAGCTGACCGAATACAACCATTCGATTGAGCAAAAACAGGTGGAATATCACAGGGAAGCTTCCAGACTGGAGTCTCTTCGCAATATCACAGAACGGTACGACGGCTATGGCAACAGTATCCGACGTGTGATGGAACAAAAGGAGCGTGTGCCCGGAATTCTTGGCGTTGTGGCTGATATCATTAAAGTGGAAAAAGCATATGAAACGGCAATTGAGACAGCGCTTGGCGGAAGTATTCAGAATATTGTTACAGATACAGAGGAAACTGCAAAAAAGCTGATTGAATTTCTCAAACGAAACAAGTATGGCAGAGCGACATTTCTTCCGCTCTCCGGTATTTCCGGAAAAGGGGGAATTTCCAGCCCCCAGGCATTAAAGGAGCCTGGAGTGATTGGCCTTGCCTCTTCTTTGGTACATGCAGAAGGGCAATATGCAGGATTGATTCAGTATCTGCTTGGAAAGACGGTTGTGGCGGATACGATAGATTCTGCGATTGCACTGGCACGGAAATATCGTCATTCGCTGCGGATCGTGACGACAGATGGAGAACTCTTAAGTCCGGGAGGCTCTATGAGCGGAGGCGCGTTCCGCAATTCCAGCAATCTGCTTGGCCGGCGAAGAGAGATAGAGGAGCTTGAACAGCAGGTAAAACATCGCGCCAGGGTGCTCAAGGAAATGCAGGAACAGATCGATGACTGCAGAACAAGAAGAAATGCATTGCGTGATGAGATCGTCCGGCAGAAAGAAGAGTTACAGAAGGAATATCTTCGTCAGAATACGGCGAAGATGAAGTGGAATGAAATAAAGGAAAAGACCGGAAATGTAACGGAGGGCTATGAGAAGATCCGCCTTGAGGCAGGAGAGCTGGAAGAGCAGATCCGGGAAATTAAGGACCGTCAGGAACAGGAGCAGGAAGCACTGGAAGCATCTGAAGCACAGGAAAAAGAGACAGAGCAGGCGGTACTTGCACATCAAAGTGAGCTGGACTCAAAGAGAGAGGAAGAACGAAATTCCATGACGAATACAGAGCAGTTGCATGTAGAGCTTGCCAGACTTCGTCAGGAAGAGCAGTTTATTCATCAGAATGTGGCACGAATCTCGCAGGAGCAGGAACGGCTTGGGGAGGAGCGGACACAGTACACGGAAGGAATCGCACAGGCAGCAAGGGATGTGGCAGAAAAGGAAGCGCAGATCGATCAGATCCATGGAAGGATCAAGTCGTTTGCCGGGGAAGAGCAGGCAGCGAGGGATGAGATCGAAGCACTTGGAAAGAAAAAGGATGAGAAGAGTGTGGCGCATAAAAGAAAGCTGCAGGAACGGGAGGAGCTTTCAGAACGAATCAGTCTTCTGGACCGCGAAAATTTCCGTTTGAATGAACAGATTGATAAGATGTCGGAACACCAGGATAGTCAGGTATCCTATATGTGGGAAGAATACACGCTGACATTTGGCAGAGCGCAGGAGTACCGGGATCCATCAAAGACGAATGTGGCGGAGCTGAAAAAAGCAATTGCTGCTTTAAAGAGTGAGATCAGAGGGCTTGGCAATGTTAATGTCAATGCGATTGAGGATTATAAGGAATTACTGGAACGTCACACATTCCTGATGACGCAGCATGAAGATCTGCAGAAGGCGGAGGAAGCATTGATCCGGATCATCGCCGAACTGGATGAGGGAATGCGCCTTCAGTTCAAAGAGCAGTTTGCAAAGATCAGGACGGAGTTTGACAAAGCGTTTAAGGAGTTGTTTGGCGGCGGCCATGGCACGCTGGAGTTGGTCGAAGGAGAGGACATTCTGGAAGCAGGCGTGCGGATTACCGCGCAGCCGCCGGGGAAAAAACTGCAGAATATGATGCAGCTCTCCGGAGGCGAAAAATCTCTGACAGCGATTGCGCTTCTCTTTGCCATCCAGAATCTCAAGCCATCACCGTTCTGTCTACTCGATGAAATTGAAGCGGCGCTTGACGAAAGCAATGTGGATCGGTATGCACGCTATCTTCACAAGCTGACAAAAAATACGCAGTTTATCATCATCACGCACAGAAGAGGGACGATGACAGCGGCTGACCGGCTGTATGGAATCACGATGCAGGAAAAGGGTGTGTCGACGCTTGTCTCGGTGAATCTGATAGAGGATGATCTGGATGCGTAAGATATAGTTGTATTTGAGAAGTATCAGTGATAAGATAAGGCAGTATATTCATTCAAGTCGAGCACACGTGAGACTTGGCGCACGATTTTTGTGCATTGTTTGCAAAATCAAGTGCAAAAAGATTTCGGGCGTATATCAACAGGAAGAGGAGGAAACAGCTATGGAAGAGAAAAAAGGGTTTTTCAAACGTCTGGTAGCGGGTCTTGCGAAGACCAGGGAAAATATTGTTTCCGGAATAGATGCAATTTTTAGCGGATTTTCGAGCATTGATGACGATTTTTATGACGAAATAGAAGAGATTCTTGTAATGGGCGACATCGGGATCAATGCAACGACCTCTATTATTGAGGATCTGCGGAATAAGGTAAAAGAACGCGGTATCAAGGATCCGGCGGCCTGCAAGCAGCTTCTGATCGACAGCATTAAGCAGGAAATGAATGTTGGGGAAACAGCGTATGAATTTGAAAACAAAAAATCCGTTGTTCTGGTAATCGGTGTAAATGGAGTCGGAAAAACAACCAGCGTCGGAAAACTGGCTGGAAAGCTGAAGGATCAGGGAAAAAAGGTTGTGCTAGCGGCGGCAGATACGTTCCGTGCAGCGGCTGGAGAGCAGCTGATCGAGTGGGCGAAGCGTGCGGATGTGGATATCATCAGCGGACAGGATGGTTCTGACCCGGCCTCTGTCGTATATGATGCGATTTCCGCGGCAAAAGCGCGAAATGCGGATGTGCTGCTGATCGATACAGCCGGAAGACTCCATAATAAGAAGAATCTGATGAATGAGCTGGGAAAGATCAACCGGATTCTGGACCGCGAATATCCGGAGGCTTTCCGGGAGACTTTGGTTGTTTTGGACGGTACGACCGGACAGAATGCACTTGCACAGGCACGGGAGTTTAAGGAGGTTGCAGATATTACGGGAATCATCCTGACAAAGCTGGATGGAACGGCAAAGGGCGGAATCGCTGTGGCGATCCATTCTGAGCTTGGAATTCCGGTGAAATATATCGGGGTTGGAGAGACGATCGATGATCTGCAGAAATTCAATGCAGATGAATTTGTGAATGCATTGTTTGATGTGAAACAGGACAATTAGGGACGGGACTGCGAAACGGCATGACCGGATGGCAAGAAGGAATGAGCCGCGGGGCAATTGGCGGTCGGAAATGAAGAAGCGGATTGCAGAGATCCATTTTAACTGATAAGAAAAGGGCAGGTAAGATAAGATGGAAATGTTAACATTAGAGGCATTTGAAGAGGCTTCCGAGTGTGTGAAGCGTGTGACGCAGGAGACAAAGCTGGTATACAGCGAATATTTCAGCAATCAGACGGGGAACAAAGTTTATCTGAAGGCGGAAAATATGCAGGTAACAGGTGCTTATAAGATTCGCGGCGCTTATTATAAGATCAGCACAATGAGCGAGGAGGAGCGTGCGAAGGGGCTGATTACCGCATCGGCGGGAAATCATGCACAGGGCGTTGCATATGCGGCAAAGGCTTACGGCTGTAAGGCAGTTATTGTAATGCCGGAGACGACTCCATTGATCAAAGTAAACCGTACCAGAGGCTATGGTGCAGAGGTTGTACTGCACGGTGATGTATATGATGAAGCGTGTGAGTATGCATTCCAGCTGGCGGAAGAAAATGGTTATACGTTTATTCATCCGTTTGATGATCCGGCTGTTGCTACCGGTCAGGGAACAATCGCAATGGAGATTGTGAAAGAGCTTCCACTTGTAGATTACATTCTTGTACCGATCGGAGGGGGCGGACTGGCAACGGGTGTTTCCACACTTGCAAAGTATCTGAATCCGAAGATTAAAGTAATCGGTGTTGAGCCGGAAGGTGCAGCCTGTATGAAGGCTTCTCTGGAACGCGGCGAGGTAACCACGCTTCCGAAGGTCAGCACAATCGCAGATGGTACGGCAGTCAAGACACCGGGACATAATATTTTTCCGTATATCCAGAAAAATGTGGATGAGATTCTGACGGTAAGCGATGATGAGCTGATCGTGGCCTTCCTTGATATGGTAGAAAATCATAAGATGGTTGTAGAAAATTCCGGACTTTTGACTGTGGCGGCACTGAAGCATCTGAATGTGCGCGGCAAGAAGGTTGTTTCTGTGCTTTCTGGCGGAAATATGGATGTCATCACGATGGCGTCTGTCGTACAGAGAGGATTGATTCAGAGAGACCGTATCTTCACGGTATCTGTTTTGCTTCCGGATCGTCCTGGCGAACTGGTGCGCGTGGCAGGTGTTATTGCGGAGCAGCAGGGCAATGTCATCAAGCTGGAGCACAACCAGTTTGTTTCCACCAACCGCAATGCGGCAGTGGAGCTGCGTATTACGCTTGAGGCATTTGGCACAGAACATAAGATGAGTATTATTCAGGCGCTGAAAGATCATGGATATGATCCGGTGCAGAAGACGGCAAGCCTGTAAAAAAAGAAACATATAAAGGAATGGCATCTGAGAGATTCTCGGATGTCATTTTTTGAAGGGAGGATTCCTTACGAGCCTAGATTCCTTATGATTCTACAAGTAGCGAAGCGAATTGCGAATATCCGCTTTGGCCCCAATAGGGGCGGGGGAAAGCGGTTTTCATCTTATCCGGATAGAGCTATAATAATGAAAGAGAGGATAGGGCATGGCATTATATGCGCTTGGAGATATGCATCTGGCTTTTTCGGTAGACAAGCCTATGGACAGGTTCGGAAAAGT
>CAKRPI010000089.1 GCA_934376945.1 uncultured Lachnospiraceae bacterium
TTATGGCAATCAAATTTGTTGAGAAAATTTTCGGAAGCCACAGCCAGCGGGAGCTGAAAATGATCCTGCCGCTTGTTGATAAAGTTGAGAGTCTGCGTCCGCAGATGCAGGCTTTGTCGGACGAGGAGCTGCGGGGGAAGACACAGGAATATAAAACAAGATACGCAAACGGAGAATCGCTGGATTCTTTGCTTCCGGAAGCATATGCAACCGTGAGGGAAGCTGCAAAGCGTGTGTTGAATATGGAGCATTACAGGGTACAGATTATCGGTGGTGTGATTCTGCATCAGGGACGTATCGCAGAGATGCGTACCGGTGAAGGAAAGACCCTGGTATCAACGCTTCCGGCTTACTTAAATGCATTGACCGGTGAGGGTGTGCATATTGTTACGGTTAATGATTATCTGGCACACCGTGATGCTTCCTGGATGGGAAAGGTGCACGAATTCCTCGGACTTACCGTCGGATGCGTACTGAACTCCATGGACAATGATGAGAGAAGAAAGCAGTATGCGTGTGATATCACGTATGTTACGAATAATGAGCTTGGTTTTGATTATCTGCGAGATAATATGGTTATCTACAAGGAGCAGCTTGTACAAAGGGAGCTTGCTTATGCAATCATCGATGAGGTTGACTCGGTACTGATCGATGAGGCGCGCACGCCGCTGATTATTTCCGGACAGAGCGGCAAGTCTACGAAGCTTTATGAGGTTTGCGATATTTTGGCGCGGCAGCTGGAGCGTGGTGAGGCCAGCGGTGAAGTGACGAAGATGACAGCACTGATGGGAGAAGAGATTACGGAGACAGGTGACTTTATCGTCAATGAAAAGGATAAGATTGTCAACCTGACAGAGCAGGGCGTGAAAAAGGTAGAGCAGTTTTTCCATATCACCAACTTTGCAGATCCGGAAAATCTTGAGATCCAGCACAATGTTGATCTCGCACTGCGTGCCCACAATCTGATGTTCCGAGATCAGGATTACGTTGTGAAAGATGATCAGGTCATGATCGTTGATGAATTTACAGGACGTATTATGCCGGGACGCCGTTATTCCGATGGTCTGCATCAGGCAATTGAGGCAAAAGAGCATGTGAAGGTAAAACGTGAGAGCAAGACGCTTGCAACGATCACATTCCAGAACTTTTTCAATAAATATAAAAAGAAGTCCGGTATGACCGGTACGGCGCTGACGGAAGAAAAGGAATTTCGTGATATCTACGGAATGGACGTTGTTGAGATTCCGACAAACCGGCCGGTACAGCGTATCGATTACGATGATGCCGTTTATATGACGAAAAAAGAAAAATACCATGCAGTGGTAGAGGCGGTGAAAGAGGCGCATGCAAAGGGACAGCCGGTTTTGGTAGGTACGATTACGATCGATGTCTCTGAGCACATCAGCAATATGCTGCGCCGCGAAGGAATCCAGCATAAAGTACTGAATGCTAAATTTCATGAGCTTGAGGCAGAGATCGTCGCAGATGCCGGTGTACACGGTGCAGTTACAATTGCAACGAACATGGCAGGCCGTGGTACGGATATCAAGCTGGATGATGAGGCAAAGGCAGCAGGCGGACTGAAGATCATCGGTACGGAGCGCCATGAGTCAAGACGTATTGACAATCAGCTGCGTGGTCGTTCCGGTCGTCAGGGAGATCCGGGAGAATCCCGTTTCTATATTTCTCTGGAGGACGATCTGATGCGTCTGTTCGGTTCTGAGAAGATGATGAAGGTCTTCCAGTCGCTTGGTGTACAGGAGAACGATCAGATTGAGCATAAAATGCTTTCCAGTGCGATTGAAAAAGCACAGATGAAGATTGAGTCCAATAACTTTGCAGTTCGTAAGAACCTGCTGGAATACGACCAGGTAAATAATGAGCAGAGAGAAATTATTTATTCTGAGAGACGCCGGGTATTAAACGGAGAGAGCATGCGGGATTCTATCTTCAAGATGATTACGGACATTGTGGATAATTCCGTTGATATGTGCTTTGGTGAAAATTCCAATAAGGAAGACTGGGATGCAAATGAACTGAATTCCGTATTACTCCAGACGATCCCGCTTGCGCCGGTAACGCAGGAGATTCTTGAAAAAATCGGAAGCAAAAATGAACTGAAGCAGCAGCTCAAGGAACAGGCAGTCAAGTTGTATGAGGCAAAAGAAGCAGAATTCCCGGAAAAAGAACAGCTTCGTGAGCTGGAGCGTGTTATTCTTTTGAAGGTGATCGACCGTAAATGGATGGATCATATCGATGATATGGATCAGCTGCGTCAGGGTATCGGACTGCAGGCATACGGTCAGAGAGATCCGCTGGTTGAATACAAGATGAGTGCATATGAGATGTTTGATGCGATGAGCGCCGGTATTCAGGAGGATACGGTTCGTCTTCTGTTCCATGTGAAGGTAGAGCAGAAGGTAGAACGCGAAGAGGTGGCAAAGGTAACCGGTACAAATAAAGATGAGTCCGGTCCAAGAGCGCCGAAGAAACGTGCAGCAGATAAGGTATATCCGAATGATCCGTGTCCGTGCGGAAGTGGAAAGAAATATAAGCAGTGCTGTGGCCGTAAGGCATGATGCAGCGCGAAAACGTACAAAAGCATACGAAAAGTATATAAAAAGCATACAAAACAGGTTCGGGTCAGTTTGCTGATATCTGAAAACGACTGCCGAAAGAGGCAGACAATAATAAGTGATAAGAAAGTGGGTGAAGCTATGGTTGAACTGGATCAGTTCAAAAGTATTTTAAACAGTTATACAAAACCATTAGTGGAAGTGAGGGATTCACTTTGACCTGGTAAATAAAGAACAGAAAATCCAGGAAATGGAGCGTAAAATGGAAGAGCCGGATTTCTGGGATGTTCCGGAACGGTCTCAGCAGCACATGAAAACGCTCAGTGATCTGAAAGAAGACGTGGCTACTTACAAGAAACTGCAGGATCAGTATGAAGAGATCGAACTGATGATAGAAATGGGCTACGAGGAAAATGATCCGGATATCGTTCCGGAGATTGAGGAAATGCTGCAGAATTTCCAGGAAACGTTTGATGCAATCCGAATCAAAACGCTGCTTTCCGGCGAATACGATACGTATGATGCGATCGTAACGCTTCATGCAGGAGCCGGCGGTACAGAGTCCTGCGACTGGGCATCCATGCTGTATCGTATGTATACAAGATGGGCAGACAAGAAAGGATTTTCCATAGAAGTCCTTGATTATCTGGATGGGGATGAGGCTGGAATCAAATCTGTGACCTTCCAGGTAAACGGAACAAATGCGTATGGTTACCTGAAGTCAGAGCGCGGGGTACATCGTCTGGTGCGTATTTCACCGTTCAATGCAGCAGGTAAGCGTCAGACATCATTTGTGAGCTGTGACGTTATGCCGGATATTGAGGAAGACGTTGATATTGAAATTAATCCGGATGATCTGCGGATCGATACGTACCGTTCAAGTGGTGCGGGCGGTCAGCATATCAACAAGACTTCGTCGGCGATCCGTATCACGCATCTGCCAACCGGTATCGTGGTACAGTGCCAGAATGAACGTTCTCAGCATCAGAATAAAGATAAGGCAATGCAGATGCTCAAAGCAAAGCTGTATCTGCTTAAGCAGCAGGAAAATGCAGAGAAGGCCTCTGGGATCCGCGGAGAAGTAAAAGAGATCGGCTGGGGAAACCAGATTCGTTCCTATGTTATGCAGCCGTATACGATGGTGAAAGATCATCGGACAAATGCGGAGACTGGAAATGTAGACAGTGTCATGGACGGAAATATTGATTTGTTTATTAATGCTTATCTGAAATGGATTTCAGTCGGAGCTGCGACAGAAGAAGAGGCTTAAAAAGAGGTGCTGCATTGAAAACGGCAGCCTGTAAACCGGCAGTATCTGGGAAAAACAGACCGTATAGCCGGAGAAATGAAAAGGGAAATGCGAGGTTTGCGCGTTTCCTTTTTCTTATGCAGATAAAAAGTCTTGCGAAGCGCCGGAAAATGTGATAATATCCTTGGAGTGTACACAAACGTACACGATACACAAACATAACAGACAAACACGACACAGAGATACAGGAGAGACAGGTGAAGGCTTGCATATTTTTGCGGACGCACGAAACCTGCTGTGAAGAGTATGAAAGAAAAAACGAAGTATTTTGTGGTGAGAGAAAAGGCAGTTCCAGAAGTGCTTTTAAAAGTGGTGGAGGCAAAACGGCTTCTTGATACAAAACGTGCCGGAACTGTACAGGAAGCGGCAGACCAGGTTGGAATCAGCCGTAGTTCTTTTTATAAGTATAAAGATGATATTTTTCCGTTTCGCGATAATATCAAAGGGAAAACCCTGACGTTTGTGATCCAGATGCATGATGAGCCTGGACTGCTTTCGGATGTGCTTAAAGTGGTGGCGGAGCATGGTGCCAATATACAGACGCTTCATCAGAGTATTCCGATCAATGGTGTAGCGATGCTGACGATCAGTGTGGAAGTTCTTGCAACAACCGGAGATATTTCAAATATGATTGAGATGATTGAATCAAAAGAGGGAATCCAGTATCTGAAGATTTTGGCACGGGAATAAGCGCTGGAAATATTTGACAGATAATAAATCAGAAGGTGCTCTTTTAGCTGTTGTACCGGATGATGAAAAACCAGGAAAGGAAGAGTCGAAAGACCGGATAGTAAAAATGATACAGGCGGCAGTATTAGGATATGGAACTGTGGGTTCCGGAGTGGTGGAAGTAATAAATGTGAATCATGACAGTATTCTGAAAAAAACAGGTATTGATCTGAATGTGAAATATATTCTGGATCTGCGGGACTTTCCGGGAGATCCGAATCAGGACAAGGTCGTTCATGATTATGATACGATTGTAAATGATCCGGAGATAAAGATTATTGTGGAAACTATGGGAGGTGTGGAGCCGGCATTTACGTTCACCAAAAAAGCGCTGATGGCAGGAAAAAGTGTCTGCACTTCAAATAAAGAATTGGTTGCAAGATGCGGTACAGAGCTTCTTGCACTTGCAGAGGAAAACCGTGCAAGTTATATGTTTGAAGCAAGCTGCGGAGGTGGTATTCCGATTATACGTCCGCTGCGCACCTGTCTGTGTGCGGATGTGATCGATGAGATTACCGGTATTCTGAATGGTACGACAAACTATATTCTGACGAAAATGATCGACGAAGAGCTGGAGTTTGATGAAGTATTAAAGGATGCGCAGCGAAGAGGCTATGCAGAGCGAAATCCGGAAGCTGATATAGAAGGCCATGACGCATGCCGTAAGATTGCGATTCTTTCTTCTCTTGCATATGGCAAACGCGTTGACTTTACAGATATTTATACAGAGGGAATCACGAAAATTTCTTCCGCCGAAATTGCTTATGCGAAGGCAATGAAGAAAACAATTAAGCTTCTTGCTTCAAGCCGTGTGACGAAGGATGGGGTGGTCGCCATGGTTGCACCGTACCTTGTAGATTCCGATGATCCGCTTTACAGCGTAAATGGCGTTTTCAATGCAATTTTTGTACATGGAAATATGCTTGGGGATGCGATGTTTTACGGTCAGGGAGCAGGAAAAGAGGCAACGGCAAGCGCTGTTGTTGCGGATGTGATAGAGGAGGCACAGTGCCTTGGTACCGGAAGAATGTCGCGGTGGAGTCCGGAAAAGCAGGAATTACTGGATACTGCGAGGACAAAAAAACGGTATTTTGTTCGTTTTAAGGGAGATGCTTCAGATCTTAGAGAAGTGAACCGGTGCTTTGGCAGTATCGATACAGTTGTAGTTGTATCTGCTTTTGACGGAGAATTTGGGTTTATGACGAATGAAATGACGGAAGAAGAATATCAGGCATGCGCGGAAAAAACGGACTGCGTGATTTCTATGCTCCGTGTAAGAGAAAAATAAAAGAGGATACAAAATTGCGCAGTGCTGGGCACGGACTTACCGGTCTATGTCAGCTGCGCTTTTTTTGATTTAACCGAGTCAAGCAAGTTCCCTGCGAGGTTGCGCGGAGCAATAAGCAGTGGGTGGGGACTTGCTTGTATCATAAGTGAGATACCTCACTCATGATATAGGTTATGAAATATCATAAGGAAGGACCCGCTTGCGGAATCTCGTAAGGAGGGATCCGTTTACGGAAGGATTCCTTACGAGCCTGAATCCCTTATGATCCTGCAAGTAGCGAAGCGGATTGCGAATATCCGCTTTGACCCGAGCTACGCAGTGAAGCAGATTGCAACTTTGCGAATATCTGCTTTACAAAGAGATTACTTTGCTTGACAAAAAGAAAAAATATTGATAATATGATTTGCGTATAAACAATAAGATACATACTGCAAATGGTGAATTTAACGATTATAAAGATGTTAAGGTCAAAAGATACCTTATGGATTGTTCCGCGCAAGCATCTTGTGGTTTCGGGCTTTTGACCCTGACATTTTATAAACAGTAGGAAAGAAAATGATATCCGTGGCGGGATTTGATCTGCTATCTGAAGAAAGAAAAAACGAAACATAGAAAAGAAATGCTTGACAAGATTGCCAAGGTATATTATTATTAAGAAAGATGCGAACGTAAGTTCGAAAGGAGAATAGACATGGTACAAGAAGAAAAATTAAAAGCATTGGATGCTGCGCTTGCGCAGATTGAAAAACAGTTTGGAAAAGGTTCTGTGATGAAGCTGGGAGATTCCGGAGCAAACATGAATATTGAGACGGTTCCGACAGGATCCCTCAGTCTTGATATTGCACTGGGACTTGGAGGAGTTCCGAAGGGAAGAGTGGTAGAGATTTACGGACCGGAGTCAAGTGGTAAGACAACCGTAGCACTTCATATGGTCGCAGAGGTGCAAAAGCGCGGAGGCATCGCAGGATTTATTGATGCAGAACATGCATTGGATCCGGTTTATGCAAGAAATATTGGTGTAGATATCGATAATCTGTATATTTCACAGCCGGACAACGGTGAGCAGGCTCTTGAAATTACAGAAACAATGGTGCGTTCCGGCGCAGTGGATATTATTATTGTGGATTCTGTTGCAGCACTCGTTCCCAAAGCAGAGATTGATGGAGATATGGGAGATTCCCATGTCGGTCTGCAGGCACGTCTGATGTCACAGGCGCTTCGAAAGCTGACAGGTATTATCAGCAAGTCAAATTGTACGGTTATTTTTATTAACCAGCTTCGTGAAAAGGTGGGTATTATGTTCGGCAATCCGGAGACAACGACCGGTGGTCGTGCATTAAAATTTTATTCCTCGATCCGAATGGATGTACGCCGGATTGAGTCTCTGAAGCAGGGCGGAGAAGTGATCGGAAACCGTACCAGAGTTAAAGTCGTAAAGAATAAGATTGCGCCGCCGTTTAAGGAAGCAGAATTTGATATCATGTTTGGAAAAGGCATTTCCAGAGAAGGAGATGTACTGGATCTTGCAGCAAATATTAATGTCATAAATAAAAGCGGTGCATGGTATGCCTATGAAGGAAGCAAGATCGGTCAGGGACGTGAAAATGCCAAGGTTTATTTAAGAGAGCATCCGGATATGATGAAAGAGGTTGATCGTAAGGTGCGTGAGCATTACGGACTGATTCAGGAGAAGCCGGAAGAAGAAAAGGCACAGGAGAAGGTGACGAAAGGTCTGAAGGCAGTGACCGGAAGCAAACCGTCAGCTTCAGAAGATGAAAAGTCTGCAGGTGATGTGGCTGACAGTGCGGCTGACAGTGCGGAGAAGAACAATGCATCTCGTCAGCAGGATTGAAAAACGTTCCTCCGGCCGGTATCAGATCCTTCTTGACGGAGAAGATTCCATTCCGTTGTATTGGAAAGAGTTGAAGCATTACGGTATAGAAGAAGGGGAAGTGCTTGCCGAGAAGGATTACCAGGAGATTATGGAAGCACTTCTTCCTGTAAGAGCAAAGAAAAAAGCGCTGCATCTTCTGGAGCGTATGGATCGTACAGAGCAGCAGCTGCGGCAGAAGCTGACGGAGGGCGGTTATCCGCCGGTGGTAGCAGAAGAGGCTGTTTCATATGTGAAGCAGTATCATTATATTGATGATGTTCGATATGCATACGCCTACATGGAAGCGCACCGGATGAGCAAAAGCCTTCGGCAGCTGGAGCGTGAGCTGTATCAGAAAGGAATTTCCAAAGAGGATTTCCGAAAAGCGGCAGCACATCTTGAAGTGCCGGATGAAGAGCAGCAGATTCGTGAATGGATGAGAAAAAAGCGATTTTGCGCAGCAAAGGCAGAGCAAAAAGAGACGGAACGTTTTGTACGATTTCTTTTGTATCGGGGCTATACAATGTCTGCGATCAGAAATGTGATCAGACAGTGTGCGGAAGATGAAAACAGTGAAATGTGAGACGAATCAGAAGGATAACGTTGAGTTGCACAAAAATTGAAAACAGGGGCACAATTACTTGACACATTTACCAAAACAGTATAAAATTGAAGT
>CAKRPI010000090.1 GCA_934376945.1 uncultured Lachnospiraceae bacterium
ACCGCGAGAAAATTCATCCGGGGACGTATATCGGAAAAGGAAAGCTGGATGAGGTGCGGATGCTGCTGTGGGAAACAGATGCGACCGGAATTATCTGTGACGATGAATTAAGCCCGGCCCAGCTGAACAACCTGCAAAGTGAGCTGGATTGCAAGGTTTGTGACCGGACACTTCTGATCCTTGATATTTTTGCACGCCATGCGGTGACAAGCGAAGGAAAGCTGCAGGTCGAGCTGGCGCAGCTGCGGTATCGTGCAGCGCGTCTGACGGGGCTTGGCAATTCCTTGTCCAGGCTTGGCGGCGGAATCGGAACGAGGGGACCGGGAGAGAAAAAGCTGGAGATGGACCGCCGTCTGATCCGGACCCGCATCAGCCATCTGAAGCAGGAGCTGGAAGAGGTGATCCGACACAGAGAGCTGATCCGTGCAGGCCGGAAAAAATCAGAGCAGAAAATTGCGGCGCTCGTCGGCTATACCTCCGTCGGCAAATCCGCGATTTTTAAGCGCATGACCGGTGCGGATGTGCTGGAGGATGCAAAGCTGTTTGCAACGCTGGATACGACCACGCGCGGCATCCGCCTTTCCGGAAAGCAGGAGGTACTGCTGACGGATACGGTAGGCTTTATCCGCAAGCTGCCGCATCATCTGGTCGAGGCGTTCAAAAGTACGCTGGAGGAGGTGTGCTGTGCAGACATCCTGATTCATGTAGTGGATGCATCGAACCCGCAGATGGAAATCCAGATGGGAGTCGTATATGAGACACTGCATCAGCTGGGGGCAGACGACCGGCCGGTCATCACTGTTTTTAATAAGCAGGATCTGCTGCCAGAGCCGAAAGCATTTCGGGACCATCATGCGGAGGTATGCGTACCGGCATCTGCGCGGACGGGACAGGGGATGGAAGAAATCAAAGCCGGCATCGAGCAGATCCTTCGGGATCAGAAAATCTATATCGAACGCCTTTACCCCTACGATCAGGCAGGCGTGATCCAGATCATCCGCCGAAAGGGAGAACTGCTTTCGGAGGAATATCAGGCAGATGGAATATTCGTAAAAGCATACGTGACAAAGGACATCTATATGAAAGTGTAAATCCGATTTCGACCCTTGTTTGCCGGAATTGCTTCTGCTATAATAGCAAAGTCAGGAGGCTGTTATGAAAAAACATTTTCAGGATGTAGACATTAAAGAAATCAGAAAAGAGTCGATCAACAAAGGAAAGCGTGGCATTAAGCACGTGATTTTCGGACGGACCAGTATTATGCTGGCCTGTTTTCTGCTGCAGCTCCTGTTTCTGATTCTTGGTCTGCGTGTGCTTTCAGAATATATTTACGTATTTTTCGGGGGATATCTGGTCTTCGGAGTGATTATCCTTCTGATTATCCTGAACCGGACCGAGAACCCCTCGTTTCAGCTTGCCTGGGCGTCGCTGGTTCTTTTGTTTCCTGCGTTTGGAGGGCTTTTGTACCTATATATAGAGCTTCAGCCGGGGACGAAGATTCTGAGCGGAAGGCTGGAGGAAATCGATCAGGAATGCAAAGGCATGCTGGAGCAGGATCCGGCAGTTCTGCGCGGGATCGGGGAAGTCGATCCAAGAGCCGCACAGATGGCAAATTATGTGAGGAAAAACGGCTATCCGATCTATCGCAATGAAGGGGTTCGTTATTTCCCAAGCGGAGAGACAAAATTTGAAGAGCTGATCTATCAGCTAAAGCAGGCACAGAAATTTATTTTTCTGGAGTACTTTATCATATCAGAAGGCTATATGTGGGACAGCGTCCTTGCCATTCTCAGACACAAGGTGCAGGAGGGTGTGGAAGTCCGCGTAATGTATGACGGAACGGACGAAATGTTTAATCTGCCGCATGAATATCCGAACGAGCTTAAGGGAATGGGAATCCGATGCAAGGTATTTTCACCGGTATATCCGGTTTTTTCCACCCATTACAACAACCGTGACCATCGTAAGATCGCGGTGATCGACGGACGTGTTGCCTTCACCGGAGGGGTGAACCTTGCGGATGAATATATCAATCGGAAGGAACGCTTCGGCCACTGGAAGGATGCGGCAGTTATGGTACAGGGCGAAGCGGTGAAGAGCTTTACCGTGATGTTTCTGAAAATGTGGGCTGTTTCTGAAAAGACAGAGAATATGGCGCTTTATTTAAGACCGGTATCGGCGGAAAATCCGGAAGCAAAGGAAATGGATGGCGCAGCGGCAGCGGGAAGGGAAACGCACGAGCTTGCATATCGCAGCGCCGGCTTTGATCACTCTGCCGGCTATGTGCTGCCATATGCGGAATCTCCGTTTGCACCGGATCGGACGGCGCAGCGTGTGTATCTTGAGATCCTGAACAGTGCGACCAGATATGTGCACATTATGACGCCGTATCTCGTGCCGGATCAGGAGCTGATCCAGGCATTAAAGTACGCAGCGAAGCGCGGCGTGGATGTCAAGCTGGTACTGCCGCATATCCCGGATAAAAAGTATGCATTTGCACTGGCTCATTCCTATTATAAGAGACTGATGGAAGACGGTGTGAAGATTTATGAATACACGCCGGGCTTTGTACATTCCAAGGTATTTGTCAGCGATGACGTGCGTGCGGTCGTCGGCGCGATCAATCTCGACTTCCGCAGCCTGTATCTGCATTTTGAGTGTGCGCTGTATCTGCACGGAGTGGCTGAGATCAATGCGATCGAGGACGATTTTCACGCGACGCTGCCAAAATGCCAGCTGGTGACGGACTTTGACGTGCGTCATGACAAAATAACCCGTAAAATAGCAGGCCAGTTCATGCGGCTGGTCGCACCGTTAATGTAACAGGAAATGCATCCTTTGGCTTTTTAAAAAGGAGAAATCATCCTATGTGGAACGATCAGATTCAAAAAACACGTTCCCTTCGTCAGCGTCATACACAGGGCGGCGGTCAGGCGCGGATCGACAAACAGCATGCGAAGGGAAAAATGACAGCACTGGAGCGGATACACGGTCTGCTGGATCCGGATTCCTTTCATCCGATGGACAGCTTTTTCCGGACGAGTGAGGACAGTGCGTCTTTGATGAAAGAAACATTTCTGGGCGACGGCGTCATCTGTGGGTGGGGAACCATTCATGGAAGGCGCGTTTGTGTCGCATCCGAGGATTTTACCGTGGTCGGCGGCACACTCGGAGAGATCCATGCAAAAAAAATCTGCGAAATCCAGGATCTGGCATATGATATGCGGGTTCCTCTGATTTTGCTCGGAGACAGCGGCGGAGCCAGAATCGAAGAAGGAATTCTTTCCTTAAGCGGTTACGGCGGCATGTTTCAGCGCCATGTGCGTGCTTCCGGCGTGATCCCGCAGATCGCAGCGATACTCGGGCCGTGCTCCGGAGGCGCCAGCTATTCACCGGCGCTGTGCGATTTTGTATTTATGGTAAAGGATTTAAGTAAAATGTGCCTGACCGGACCGGCGGTAGTCGAGTCTGTGCTTGGCATCAGAACAACGCTGGACGAGCTTGGCGGTACGCAGGTGCACGGAGAAAAAAGCGGCGTGGCACACGTGGTATGCGAAGATGAACAGAGCTGTCTTGAGAGCATCCGCAGACTGCTGACGTATCTGCCGGACAACTGCAGCAAAGAAGCCGTCCGGGAGCTGCAGGCCGCACATAGCCCTGCATCCGGGCTGTCGCATCTTATGGAGCAGCACAGGCCACACGCACCGAAGCGGTTTGAGGATCTTGTACCGGACAATTCCAGACATGCATACGACGTGCACGCAGTGATCCACAATATTCTGCTGAACGACAGCTTCTATGAAATTCATAGAGATTTTGCACAAAATGCAGTCGTCGGTTTTGGTGTTTTCGACGGAAATGTAATCGGCATTGTGGCGAACAATCCGATCAGTCTTGGCGGCGCAATTGACTGCAATGCAGCGGATAAGATGGCACGTTTCATCCGGTTCTGCGACTGCTTTGGCATTCCGCTTCTGACGCTGGTTGATGTGCCCGCATTTTTTCCGGGGCCGCAGCAGGAGCAAAACGGAATTATCCGCCATGGCGCAAAGATTCTGTATGCCTACTCTGAAGCAGTGGTGCCCAAGGTGACACTGATCATGCGCAAAGCATACGGCGGAGCTTTTATTGCGATGAACTGCAAAATGATGAGCGCTGATGTCGTCTATGCATGGCCGATCGCAGAGATCGCGGTCATGGGAGCAGATGGCGCGGTACGGATCATTGACAGGCACCGCATCGAGAAATCCGATGATCCGCAGGCAGAGTACGAGGCCTGCAAAAGGGCGTATGAGGAGCAGTTTTCCAATCCGTTTCTGGCAGCAGAAAAAGGATATGTGGATGAAGTGATCCTGCCGGAAGAGACAGTCCCGCGTCTGCGGGAGACATTCCGCATGCTGCGCACGAAGCAGATCGATGAGGCGGCTGTACGAAGGCACGGAAACATGCCGATGTAATCGATGAGATTTACCAACACAGGAGAGAAAAATGATTTTTTCAACGTATCAGTTTTTATTTTTATTTCTTCCGGTGACCTTTTGCGGATATTTTCTGCTGAACCGTTTCCGGTACTATTCCATAGCAAAAATCTGGCTTGTACTGACCTCATTTTATTTTTATGCACAGGGAAGCCCGGATTTCTTTCCGTTTTTTCTCGGAAGCGTAGTCGGCAACTACGTAGTCGGCACGTGCCTTACGAAGATGGACGGAGAGCAGAAGATACAGAGAAAGCTGCTGCTTTGCATCGGTATTCTTGCAAATGTAGGGCTGCTTGGCTACTATAAATACACCGATTTCTTCATAGAAAACTTTAACCTTGTGACCGGAAGCGATTATGCGCTGAAGCACATCGTACTACCGATCGGAATTTCATTTTTTACGTTTCAGCTGATCGCATTTCTGGTGGATGCATACAGAGGAGAGACGAAAGAATACGATATCATTAATTATCTGCTGTTTATCACATTCTTTCCGCAGCTGATCGTCGGACCGATCATTCACCATGCGGAAATCGTGCCGCAGTTTGAGGACGAAAAGAATCTGAAACTGAATCCGGAAAACGTGGCGGCCGGACTGTTTCTGTTTTCCATCGGCTGTGCAAAAAAAATTCTGCTGGCAGACCCGCTGACGACAGACGCGCAGGCATTTTTCGGAAATATTACGGATAATCTTCCGCTGATCAGCTCGTGGTATCACTCGATCGAATACACCGTATCGTATTATTTCGATCTTTCGGGTTATGCGGATATGGCGATCGGACTTGGCATGATGTTCAATATTGCGATCCCGCACAACTTTGATTCTCCGTATAAGGCGCGGAATTTCCAGGATTACTGGAGAAGATGGCACATGACACTGTCCCGTTTCCTGAGTAATTATATTTTCCGCTCTGTCTATAAGAAAAACTGCAGATGGCGTAATTACTACATAGCGACAATGGTGACATTCTTCGTGTCCGGCTTCTGGCATGGCGCGGGCTGGACCTTCGTGGTCTGGGGTGTCGTAAACGGATTTTTCGTCTGCACCGCAAGCTGGATGAAGCGAAAGGGAAAGAAATTTCCGGCTCCGGTGGCGTATCTGCTGACGGCAGTCGGTGTCGTGGGCGCGCGGGTACTGTTCGTGGCAAACAGCTTTACCGATGCGTGGAATGTTTACCGCGGAATGTTCAATTTCAATTCCCTTGGAAGCAGTGTGTATGAGATACTGCGGCAGTGCTGGGGCTTTGTGAAGGCAAATGGAACCTGCAGTATTCTGCTTTTGATCGGGCTGTTTATCTGCTGGTGCCTGCCAAGCTCAAAGCATATGCAGGAGAATTTTCAGCCGGATTGGAAACGCAGCGTTTTTGCGGCCGTACTGCTTGTCGCGTGCATCATGCAGATGAACCAGGTCGTACAGTTTTTGTACTTCCAGTTCTAAGGAGGTTTTGTTAGGTGAAAAAAAGTAAACAATGGCTGCTGCTGTTCTTTGCGATCGTCTTTGTGGGCACAGCGGTATTTATGGCAGTAAATTATCAGATCGATGATGCCGGATATTTTGCGGTGGAGCACAAGGATGAGACAGTGGATGCCAACGGCTATACGCGTGCGGCAAAAAGCAAGTATCTGAAGAAAAACGCGGATGCTTATGACGCCGTTGTGATGGGCGGATCAAAGGCCGGTGTGCTGAGCACGGAACTGCTCTCTGAATACACCGGAAAAAAATATTATAATTTTTATACAGCATACGGATGCTTTTCGGATTATCTGACGTATGGGAAATGGCTGATCGATACGGTTGGGATCCGTGAGATCACACTGCATTTGAGCAGTATAGAGGTGCAGATGTATGATCGGTCCTCCGTGAACGCGATCTATAAGGTTCCGGCATTTGTGGATGGCAATGCCTGGGATCTTTTGCTGGAAAATCTGAATTATCTTTGCCGGAATATCGAGACAAGCGTAGAATACGCGATGGAAGATAAGAGCAAAAAGGAAAACGGAATGGACAGCCTGAGCACAGGAGAAAGAAATTACGGCTACGCATACCAGCTGATGGAGAAGGACGAAGAAAAGTACATAAAAAAGTACGTACTGCCGCGTTATAAGAAAAATCTGGAACAGCTGTTTGAAGAAGAAGCTTCGATTCCTGCGGCCGACCGGAATATTGAAGCGCTGCAGGAGCTGAAAGCGCTGTGTGATGAGAAGGGCGTTACGCTGAAGGTAGTGATCGGACCTGCTTTTCTTGCAGAGCGGTATAAGTTTGAGGGCGAGGATTATTATACGTATCTGCGAAAGCTGGTGGAGATTACAGACATCTGGGATTTCAGCGGCTTTACGCCGGAAAACCTCAATCCTTACAATTTTATTAACGAGGGACATTATAAAAATGCCGTGGCGGATGAAATGGTAGATACCATGTACGGAAACGGCAGCCGGGAAAACTTCGGTATTCTTCTGACTCCGGAAAATATCAGCGAATATATCCAGAACCGGCGGGACGGATACGAAAAGCTGAAACAGGAATATACACAAAGCGGAACCGTACAGCGGCAGACGAAAGAGGATGCAAGCTATATCAGCTGAATTCTTTTCTATTCCGGTATCCGATCCGAAACAGAAGAGAAAAGGCAGTTCTGAAACGAAATTCAATGGCATAAAATGAAAACCATAAAAGAAGAAGATCCGCTTGCGGCATTGCAGCCGGAAGGACAGGTCGTCATCTTTTATGGTTTTTTTGCGTTTTCGAAACGTTAAGTAAAATGTTACAAAAATAAAAGGGGAAATCCTGCCTTGGAAAGGCGTTATCGGAAGGAATGTAGTCATTTTGCCAGAATTCAGAGCGAAATAGAAGAACTTGTTGAAGCGAAAAACCAAAAATGGTATAATGTGGAAAACGGAAAGCTTTATTTAAAGCGTACTCATAAATAAAAAGTACAGGGTTCAGCAAAGGTTCGAAGACGTCAGGATCTTTGCTGAACGCTGCACATATGAGAAGCATTGGAAAAAGCTTCCAGAGCAGAAAAGGAGGAAACAGGATGAAACGAACCAGAAAGCAGAGATTATTTTCAATCTTGCTGGTGATCTCCATGATCATGCAGCAGACCTTTGTCCTTCCGGTAGTCGCAGAGGATCACGTGGAAACGGAAACAACTGCGGCTGTTGAACCGGCAACAGAAGCACCTCAGGCAAAGGTTCCGGCAACAGAAGCACCGAAGGAAGAGGCACAAGAGGCCCCCACGACCGAGGCACCAAAGCCGGTCGTGCAGGAAGCACCGGCTCCGGTAGCAAAAGCCCCGCAGACGGAAGCGCCGGCCCCGGCAACCGAGGCCCCGCAGACGGAAGCGCCAGCCCCGGCAACCGAGGCCCCGCAGACAGAAGCGCCAGCTCCGGCCACAGAGGCACCGCAGACGGAAGCGCCAGCCCCGGCCACAGAGGCACCGCAGACGGAAACACCGGCTCCGGCAACTGAGGCACCACAGACGGAAACACCGGCTCCGGCCACAGAGGCACCGCAGACGGAAGCACCGGAGACAGAAGCACCGCAGACGGAAACACCGGCTCCGGCAACAGAGGCACCACAGACGGAAGCTCCGGAAACAGAAGCACCGCAGACGGAAACACCGGCTCCGGAAACAGAGGCACCACAGACGGAAGCTCCGGAAACAGAGGCACCGGAAACAGAAGCACCGGAGACGGAAGCTCCGGAAACAGAGGCACCGGAGACAGAGGCGCCGGAAACAGAGACGGAGACAGAGACAGAAACAGAGACGGAAACAGAGGCTCCGAAAACGAATCGTTTTACTGCTTCTTTTGCAAACGGTAAAGCAGATGTAACCTTAAGTGAAGCAATTTCTGAAAAGGCGCAGTTTATAGTAAAACAGAAATCAGAAGACAG
>CAKRPI010000091.1 GCA_934376945.1 uncultured Lachnospiraceae bacterium
AGTAAGTCAACATTTTTGAGAAGATATCGGGAAAATAAAGAATCACCGCGGTAAAAATTCAATACTGATTATGGAGGAAAACTATGTACGGCACACTTTTCAGCAAAGTCTACGATGCCTTCGGCTGGAATTTTTACCCCGAAGAGTTTGCGGAACTGCTTTTAAAATGGATGCAGGAAAATGAGATCCGGGTGGAGCGCATGCTTGATATCGGCTGCGGGACAGGCGTGCTCTGCCATGTACTGCAGGAGCATGGAATCAAGGCGCATGGGATGGATCTTTCAGATGGAATGATTGAGGTGGCGAGAAGGAATTATCCGGAGATTCCGTTTGAGCAGGGAAATATGATTACGTATGATACGCCGCTGCGGTTTGATCTTGTGACAAGTACCTGCGATGCGATGAACCATATTATCGATCCTTCCGATCTGGCAGAGGTGATGCGCCGGGTACACGGCTATCTGGCGCCGGGCGGATATTTTCTGTTTGATCTGCTGAAGGAAGGGGAGACTGCAGAATGCGATCCGGAGGATCTCGGTGAGATCGACGGTACGAGGCTGCGGTTTCAGATCGGACGCACGGCGGAAGGGCTGGTAAATTTAAAGATTGAACTGTTTCGGGATGAAGTGGTCGTTCAGACGGAGGAGATCCATGAGCGGATCTATTCGCCGGAGCTGGTGGAGCAGCTTTTGAGGCAGGCCGGATTTAAACAGGTGTGGTGTACGGATCAGCTGTTAAGAGAATCCGAGCACGCAGCGACCTGGTTTATGATCGCGCGGAAAAGTAATCCGGCTCGTAAGTTATGACTGCAATTTTATGAACGCATGGAAAAGTCAAACTGAAAATACAAACATATTTACTAACGTTCTTTCGATACAGAAAAATAATTTGTCAGAATTGACAAAATAGAAAAAGGATAGTATAATCACTGCTATGACAATTTCACAAAAACAGAGGAAGAGTTTTTTGTGAAATTGTACAAAGCCAGACAAATGAAAATTCATATTGCTGCACCTGACGATAAGTCAGACAAGGAATGCGGTGAGAATCCGCAGCAGTCACCACTACTGTAACGCAGACGAACAGGCAGTATGCCACTGTGAAATCCGTTAGATCGGAATAATGGGAAGGCGCCTGGGAGGAGGAAGCGAAGCCAGGATATTTGGCAGACGGGTAATCCCCGGGATGAGGGGAGGCCTGTTTTTTGTGCCTTTTTCTTGTGACCTGCAACTGTATGAAGGCAGGAGTCGTATTGGCATAGCGAAAGAAAACAGAAAAGCAGGAGGAAGGAACATGAAAAGAAGAGTGTATTCAGTGCTGCTCAGTGCAGTGCTGTCTGCAGGAATGGCATTTGGAAGCATCGTAGCTCCGGCATTTGCAGCAGAGACGGAGGCCGTGTCAGAGGATGCACAGAAGGGCGGTATTGTAGAGGAACTCCGTATTGGAATTACGAAGGACATTGAGCCGCGTTCACTGGCAAGTGAGCAGGGACAGTTTGGCCGTATGAATTACAATGCATTCTGTGCAGGTACGATGCTGACCCGCGATCAGAATAATGAGATCCAGCCGAATTTGATGACAGACTGGGAGATTCAGGATGACGGAAGCACAATCCTGGCAACCTTTGCGACAGATCAGGGCATTACCTGGCATGACGGCGAGCCGTTTACCATTGATGATGTGATTTTTTCTGTCGATTACATGAATAATGTGATGGCATCCGGTTATCTTTCAAAGGTTGAATCGGTGGAGAAGGTCAGCGATACACAGGTGAAGATGCATGTCAAAGACAAGGCAGCGTACTTTACACTTGGAAATTCCGCTGTGTTTGTTCGGATTTTCCCAAAACATATCTGGGAAAATATCGATGATCCGAGTAACTACACAGGAGACGATGCGACAATCGGATGTGGACCGTATAAGCTTGTAGATGTCGATGAAGATGCGAGAACAATGACCTATGAGGCAGTCGGCGATACATATCTTGGAAAAGAGCTGACCGTAAAGAAAGTAGTTGTACGTACGTATGACAGCCAGGATGCACTTGTAATGGCAGTGACAACCGGTGAGGTTGATGCAATGTACGATTACTCCAACCCGATCAGTGCGACCATGCTTGCATCTATTTCAGGCGTTGAGAACGTTGATTCAGGAAAGAGTACAAACCTTGGATTGTTTGAAATTCTGTTTGGATTTAATAAGCAGCCGACCGATGATGTGGAGTTCCGTAAGGCAGTAAGCCTTTCCCTGGATTATGAGCTGCTTGCAAGTACAATCGGCGGCGAGGACGGAGAAATACCGGGAGCAGGCATCCTGACACCGGCATCGATCGGATTCGATGACAGCATTGCAAAGCTGTACCAGGATACCGATGAGGCACAGGCAGTACTCGAGGAAGCCGGATATAAGGATGTGGATGGAGACGGATACCGTGAAATGCCGGATGGCTCAGAGATGAATATTCTGGTTACACCGCAGTATAATCAGACAAAGGCTGCGCTGTATCAGCGTCTGTCTGAGATCGTGATCGACAACCTTGACGCGATTGGCGTGAAGTGCACACTGGATGAAGAGTGCGTGCGCAATGCAGAGGCTGAAGAGAAGCTCCGCAAAGAAGGTGCATACGAGATCTACATCGGATACGCGACTCAGGGTGTTGCTTATTATAAGACAGCTTTCCTGTATATGTTTGATGATCCGATCAGCATGTGGGGTACCTGTAGTCTGGAAGATTTTACCGCAGCATACAACCATCTGCTGAATGCAACTGGGGAAGAGGATTATGCAGCAGCGGCGAAGGAACTGCAGCAGGTAAATGTAAAAGAACTGGTCGGCGTTCCGCTTTGCTGGGATAAGGCATACTACCCGTATCGTACGGATAAATACACCGGATGGGTAAATTACCCGGGCTGGGGTGTAATCAATCCGGATACCTGGTACAACTTAAGGACAATCGAAGAGTAAACAGAGAAGTCTGAACAGATAAGAAAAAGCGGAGATTGAGAGAGGAAACAGTTTCTTTCAGTCTCCGCTTTTTCGGAAACGGAGAAAAAATCTATGGAAAAAGGACTCTATCTTTTGCGGCGCTTTGGGGAAGGGGTGTTTATCGTATTTTGCATTATCACGGTAAACTTTTTCCTGATCCGTTTTATGCCGGGAGATCCGGTGCGCCACATTTTGGGAGAGGATGAATACTTCAATCTGATGAGTATGGATCCGGATAAAATCGAGGAAGTACGTGCCGATTACGGGCTTGATAAAAGCTACCCGGAGCAGTATCTGGCGTATCTGAATAAGACGATCCATCTTGATTTCGGAAATTCCTACCGCACCAAAAATACAGTGCTTTCTACCATTGTGTTCCGGGCAAAATGGACCATGTGGCTGGCGATTCCGACCATTCTCATTTCGGGAATCCTGGGGGCGGTCAGCGGGCTGTACTGCGGAAGAAATCAGGGCGGAAAAGCAGACGGCTTTTTTACAACAGCAGGACTTGTGATCAGTACCATTCCGACCAACTGTCTGGCAATTCTGTTTCTGATTCTTTTTGCTTTTAAGGGCGGCTGGTTTCCAATCAGTGGAATTACGAAGGGCGGCTGTGTCGGACTCGAAAAGATCTTTGATATTTTTCGTCATATGCAGCTGCCGCTGATTATTATGATTCTGTACCGTACCGCTTCCAATCATTTGCTGATGCGCAGCACGGCAATCCAGGTAAATGAAGGAGAGTATATCAGTACGGCGGTATCAAAGGGAATGACTGAGCGCCGGGTGCGCCTGTGCCATATGCTGAAAAACACACTTTGTCCGTACGTGACATCTCTGTGCATGCAGTTCGGAAACATTCTGACCGGAGCAATGATGGTAGAAATTGTGTTTTCGTGGAAGGGCATGGGAACGCTGATCTATGATTCCGTGACAACGAAGGATTTTCCGATGCTTCAGGGCTGTTTCCTGTTCATTGGTGTCTGCGTGGTAGTTTTTAATTTTCTGGCAGATCTGATCTGTACGATGATCGATCCGCGGATTAAGGGAGGTGCGGGACGTGAAGTATAACAGATCCTTTTATTTCGGCATCGGGCTGCTGCTGATCTTTCTGATCATGGCTGTATTTGCGCCTGTGATCGCACCGTACGATCCGTTTGCACACGGTACTCCGTATCTGAGACCGTCTGTGGAGCATTTCCTTGGGACAAACGATGTCGGACAGGATATTTTCAGTGAACTGATCTACGGTGCGCGTGTGTCGCTGACGATCGGAATCGTTTCCTCACTGGTGATTACGGTGATCGGAACCGGCATCGGTCTGTCATCTGCCTGTTTCGGCGGCAGATGCGATCGGATTCTGATGAAGCTTACCTCAGTTGCAATGGCTATTCCGTCGCTTCCGGTCGCAATTGTCCTTGCTGCCTATCTGGATGCAAGTATCTGGAATCTTGTAATTGCGATCTGTATCACGGCCTGGCCGTCGACGGCGCGGATCGTACGTGCAAAGGCACTGGAGCTGATGGAGCTCCCCTATATTAAAATCGAAAAAACGATGGGGGTTGGCGGTCTGCGGATCATATGGAAGCATATGCTGCCGAACCTTTCCGATATTGTGCTGACCAGAAGTGTACTGGCAATCTCCGGTGCGATGCTGACGGAGGCCAGCCTGAGCTTTCTGGGGCTTGGCGTTCTCGGACAGAAAAGCTGGGGCGGAATTTTGTATTATGCTTATTTTAGAAATGGAATCATTAACAATTATTACTGGTGGTATCTGCCGCCGATGATCTGCATTTCTCTTTCTGTGCTGGGCTTTATGCTGGTAGCAAACAGAAGATGGCGTAAGGTGGAGGTGAAGGGATGCTAGAGCTTTGTGATCTTACAGTGCGCTTCGGAAAGGAAGGAAGCGCCAACGCAGTAGAGGAGATCAGCCTGAAAATCGAAGACAGGGAAAAGGTTTTCCTGATCGGAGAAACGGGAAGCGGAAAGAGTGTACTTCTGATGGCGATTCTCGGAATGCTTCCGGACAGTGCAGTGATCACCGGAAGGGCAGTTCTGGATGGAAGAGATATTTTGAATCTTCCGGAAAAAGAAATGCGCAGGATTCGCGGAACAAAAATTGCGTATATTCCGCAGGGAAGCGGTGAAGGAATGAATCCGCTGCTGCGCGCAGGCTACCAGATCGGAGAGCCGCGTGTGATTCATCAAAAAGAGCGGATGGCACAGGCGATCCGCGCAGCGGCAGGGCAGCTGGAACGATTCGGGCTGAAAAAGGAAGCACTGCGTCAGTATCCGCATACCCTGAGCGGCGGAATGAAGCAGAGAAGCCTGATCGTGATGGGGGTTATGGAGCATGCTCCGGTACTGTTTGCAGATGAACCGACGAAGGGGCTTGATCCGGCACGGATTTTGCAGATCGTAGACTGCTTTGCAAAGCTGAAGGAACAGACGCTGCTGTGCGTCACACACGATCTGCGTTTTGCACAGGCAGCGGCAGAAAAAATCTGCGTCCTGTATGCTTCGCAGGCGGTGGAGTACTCAGAAAAAGAAGAGTTTTTCAAAAAACCGCTTCATCCTTATTCACAGGCGATTCTTCAGGCACTTCCGGAAAATGGTCTTCAGGTCTCGGAGGGCTTTGCTCCACCAAGAGAAGATGCAGATGCACAGAAGGGCTGCCATTATCGGAGACGCTGTCGGTTCTGCAGTGAAAAATGCGAAGAAAAACCACCGATGTTTGAGGTCGGAACACGAAAGGTCAGGTGCTGGTTATATGCTCATCGAAGTTGAGAATCTCAGAAAACGATATGGAAGAGGAACTCCATATGTCATAGATGGAGTGTCCTTTTCGATAGAATGCGGCGAAACCGTCGGAATTATGGGCGAGAGCGGAAGCGGAAAGTCAACGATCGGGCAGATTCTGGCAGGCCTTTACCCGGCGACAGAAGGCAGTATCCGGTTTCGCGGAAAAGAGCTGAAAATACCGTATAAAAAGGAGCTGCGCAGCAAAATTCAGATTTTGTTTCAGCACCCGGAGGTATCGTTCAATCCGAGAATGAAGCTGGAGGAAAGCTTATGCGAGCCGTATCTTCTGAAAAAAAAGCCATGTGACCGCACAGAGTTTTTGAGTTATATGAAGCGGTTCGGGATTTATGAGGAACACGTAAAGCGTTATCCGGCGGAATTAAGCGGAGGAGAGCTGCAGCGTATGGCGCTGGCCCGTGCGATGCTCATGGAGCCGGAATGCCTGATTCTGGACGAACCGACGAGCATGCTCGATATGGTGTCTCAGGCACAGATGATTCGATTGCTTGAGCAGCTGCAGGCTGAGACGGGAGTGGCGTATCTGTTTATTTCACACGACCGGGAGCTGTGCCGAAAATTCTGCAGCCGGATCCACCAGCTGGAGCAGGGAAGATTTACGCAGACCTGGACAAGAGCGGCCGGAAATGAATTGCAGAAGGATTTACAAGCGGCCGGAAATGAATTGCAGAAGTGATTTACAAGCGGCCGGAAATGAACTGCAGAAGTGACTTGCAGCAGCCGGAATATTGATACGGTTTTCCGTATGAATGATAGCAGCTTTTACAATGGGGCGGGTTGATAAAACATCAACCTTGCTCCTTTTTTGTGCAAATGATATGATTGGCTGCAGAAAGAAAGCGATTAAGAAGAAAAATGTGCACATAAAAATAAAAACGCTTGATCAAAAAGGAGGATCATTATGTACAAGAAGACAGTCAGTGTTTTGATGACAGCAGCAATGGCAGGAACGATGCTGGCAGGGCTTGGAACAACGACAGCTCTGGCAGACGGTGACAAGAGAGAAGTTAACTTCTACTACTCTACCGATATGGAGAGCACCGCAGGCGACGAGATCGCGGCATTCAATGCATCTCAGGATGAGATCGAAGTAATCGGTCATACGATTCCGGAGAGTGATTATGACGACAAGATCAAAGTTATGACCGCAGGCGGTTCTGAAGTGGCAGACGTGATCTGGACCAGATCTCCTGCTCAGACCAACCAGTATATGGAAAATGATGCGCTGGTAAACCTTGCACCGTATGCAGAGGAATCCGGTATCGATCTTACCCAGATCAAAGACACTTCTCTGAAGGGCATTACCGATGAGGACGGCGGATTCTACGGACTGCCGGACAAGAGCACCTGCTGGATGCTGTTTTACAATAAGGATCTGTTTGATGCAAAGGGACTGGATTACCCGGTCAACATCACCTGGGATGAGTACATGGATCTTGCAGCAAGCCTGACCTCTGAGGAAGACGGCACGAAGATGTGGGGAACGCTGATCCCGAACTGGGAGATGAACCTTGGCGCAATTCCGCAGGGTACGTATCTTGATTCTGAGGATCTGACCTATACCAAAAAATATGCAGAGATCCTCCATCGGCTGTATGTAGACGATCAGAGTGCACCGGGACTTGGCGAGATGCAGTCCGGAAGCTTTGATGTATACGCATATTTCGAGACTGGCAACTACTACACAATGATCAACGGTGACTGGACGTTCCGTCTGGTACATCCGGACTTCAATTTCGGAGCAGCTCCGCTCCCGATCTTTGAGGGCGGTGAAGAAGGTGCAAGTACAGGACAGGCTTCCTTCCTTGCAATCCCGTCCACAGCAGCAAACCCGGATGACGCTTACAAATTCATCGAGTTCTACTGCACATCTGATGAGGGAACTTCCATTATCGCATCCAAGGGTGATGTTCCGGCGTACACAACAGATGCAGCTACGAAAACTTACAACGAATCAGTTACTGCTGATGGCGTAGAGTATCGTTTCAGCGCAAAGATCTACGATGAGGAGCAGCCGTATGCGGCATATGGCTCCATCACAAGTGCATTCAAGGAAGAACTGAATCTGTACCTGCTGGATGAGCAGGATCTGGACACGACCTTTGAGAACTTCGAGGAGCTGCGTGCAGAGATTCAGGAAGAATAGATTCGAACGAGAATAAAACGGATTCCGCAACTGTAACAGAGGGCTGTCGAATTTTATCGGTTTTGTGATCTTTACCGGTATTCCGATCTTTCTGGGACTGCTGATCAGTTTTACAAATTACAACGGATTCAAATGGAAATTTGTGGGCATTAAAAATTATGTAAAAATGTTTGGAAACTCACAGTTTCAGCAGGCGTTTATCAACAATCTGTTTTACTCACTGACGAGCGTGCCGCTTACGATTCTGCTTTCTTTGCTGCTTGCGCTTGCTTTAAACCGCGGAATGAAGGGAAACTCATTTTTTAAAACAGTCGCATTTTTCCCGAATCTGACCTCCATGGTCGCAGTCGGATGTGTGGCACTGATGCTGTTCCAGCCGGTCAACGGACC